>DAIPIS010000094.1:0-8547 GCA_036770665.1 Meridianimarinicoccus sp. | reverse complement strand
CGAACAGAACGGCTTTCATGGATTTTCCTTTCGCAGATGCGCCAGCAGGGACGCCATGTCGCGCGCACCGAACCCGTCAGCGCGGGCGGCGTCCAGCCGGGCGAGGTTCAGCGCCGCCTGCGGCAGCACCACGCCCAGATCCGCCGCCAGCGCGCAGGTGACGCGCATGTCCTTCGCCGCAAGATCCAGTGTGAAGCTCACGTCCTGCCCCGCCTCGTCCAGATACAGATCGCGCCGGTAGTGCAGCATGGGTGCCGCCGCCGCCGCCGACGCGGCAATCGCGTCATAGGCCGCGACGGGGGCGATGCCTGCGGCGCCCGCCAGCACCAGCGCCTCGGACACGCTCTGGTTCATGGAATGGACCATCGCGTTGATCGCCAGCTTCATCACCGACCCGGCCCCGGTGGTCCCCAGCGGAATGGTCTGCCGTCCCATCGCATCCAGCAGCGGGGCCAGCCGGTTCGCCATGGCCGCATCCCCGCCCAGCAGGATCAGCAGCGCCGCGTCCTGCGCCGCCTGCGTCGCCCCCGATACCGGCGCATCCACCACGGTCACGCCGTCCGGCGCATCGGCAGCCAGCGCGCGGATATGCGCGGGGCTCATGGTGCCCATTTCCAGCAGCACGCGCGGCCCCCCTGCGGCGAACAGGCCTTCCGGCCCGCGATGCACCGCATCTGACGCCGCATCGTCCGCCAGCATCGTGACCACCACTTCGGCCCCCGCCGCAAGATCGCGCGGGGTTTCCGCGACCGACACGCCCGTCCGGGCCGCGACCTGCGCCGCCGCCAGCGGCGACCGGTTCCAGACCTTCACGGCATGACCGGCGGTCACCAGATTGGCCGCCATAAACGCGCCCATCCGGCCCAGACCGGCAAAGCCGACCCGCATCAGGCAGCCTTGTCTGGCCGGATGCCCGATATCGCCTGGATCAGGCTGTCCTCGGTCACTTCGCCGACGCCGAAGCTGCGGACGATCTCGCCGCTGTACATCGCGATTACACGGTCGGACACATGCAGGACTTCGGGCATTTCGGAACTGATCACGATCACCGCATAGCCTTGCGACGCAAGATCCCGGATCAGGCTGTGAATTTCGCCCTTGGCCCCCACGTCGATGCCGCGCGTCGGTTCGTCCACGATCAACACCTGCGGCTTCATCGCAAGCCATTTGCCAATCACGATCTTCTGCTGGTTGCCGCCCGACAGGTTGCCCACCGCCTGCCGCCACGACGGCGACCGGATATCCAGCCGGTCCCGGTACTGGTCATAGATCGCGATCTCAGCACCGTTCGACACGAACGGCCCCGTGGTCAGATCCCCGATCTGCGGCAGGGTCATGTTGTCCCGGCAGGACATGCCCAGCACGAGCCCCTGCTCCTTGCGGCTTTCCGGCACCAGCGAAATGCCCCGCGCGATGGCGTCCACCGGGCTCGCGATGCTGACCTCCTCGCCCTCCAGCAGGATCGTGCCGGCGGTCGGCTTGCGCAACCCGAACAGGGTTTCGGCGATCTCGGTGCGCCCTGCGCCCACGAGCCCGTAGAACCCCACGACCTCGCCCTGCCGCACCTCGAAACTGACATCCCGGAAAAGCCGCCCGCAGGACAGGCCGCGCACTTCCAGCGCGACAGGCCCCGGGTCCACCCGGTCGGTGTTGCGCTCATGGGTCAGGCTGCGCCCGATCATCATGCGCGTCACCTCGTCCTCGTTCGTCTCGGCGGTGACCTTGGTGCCCCGATAGCTGCCGTCGCGCAGCACCGACAATCGGTCCGAGAGCGCGAAGATCTCGTCCATCCGGTGCGAGATATAGACGATCCCGGCCCCCCGGTTCCGCAGGTCGCGGATCACGTCGAACAGCACCACCTTTTCCGCGTCGGTCAGCGATGCGGTGGGTTCGTCGAACACCACGACCTTGGCGTCCACCGTCAGCGCGCGGGCGATCTCCACCATCTGCTGGCGCGCGATGGACAGATCCGCCACCCGCGTGCGCGCATCGAAGCGGCAATTCAGCCGCCCGAGGATCTCGTTGGTCTTCGCATGCAGCGTGCCCCAGTCCACGAACCCCCAGCGCGTGTGCGGCAACTCGCCCAGATAGACGTTCTCGGCCACGCTCAGCCCGTCGCACAGACTCAACTCCTGGTGGATCAGCACGACGCCCTGCGCCTTGGCGTCCATGGGTGTCGCCATGCGGGTTTCGCGCCCCTCGATGAAGATGCGCCCGTCGTTGGGCTGGTGCATCCCCGCGAGCACCTTCATCAGCGTGGACTTGCCCGCGCCGTTTTCCCCCAGAAGCGCGTGGACCTCGCCCGCGCGCACCTCCAGGTCCACACCATCGAGCGCGCGCACGCCGGGGAATGTCTTGACGATGCCTTCCAGCTTCAGGGCCGGGGTGTCGGTGCGTTCGGTCATGTTCTCAGCGCCTCCACGCCCTTGCGCGTCAGTTGCTTGTCAAGGATCAGCACCGCGATCAGGATCGACCCCAGGATCACCAGCACATAGAACGCGGGCACCTGCATCAGGTTCATCCCGTTGCGCAGGATGCCGATGGCCAGAACCCCGCCGAAGGTGCCGATGATGCTGCCCGCCCCGCCGGTCAGCTTGGTGCCGCCCAGAACGACCGCCGTGATGACCCACAACTCGTAATCGCGCCCCAGGTTCGGGGTGGCCGCCCCCATCTGCGACGACAGCGTGATCCCGGCCAGCGCCGCGAAGAACCCCACGATCATGAAGTTGACCACCATGTGCGGGCCCACGCGGATGCCGGCGTTCACCGCCGCCTCGCGGTTGCCGCCCACGGCATAGGTGTTGCGCCCGTGCACCGTGCGCGACAGCAGAAGATGCACCAGCACCGTGGCGATCAGGAACAGCACAGCCAGCGACGGCACCGGCCCGACCGTGGACATGCCGATGTCCGAAAAGGTGAAGTTCATGGCGAAGAACGATTGTTCCTCGGTATAGACGAACACCAGCCCCCGCACGCCCAGCATGGCACCCAGCGTGACGATGAAGGCATCGACCCCGGTCTTCCACACGATGATCCCGTTGAGCGCCCCCAGCGCCGTGCCCGCCGCAAGGGCCGCGATCAGCGCGGGCAGCATCTGCCAGTTGCCCCAGCCGGAAAACGCGTCCCAGCTTTGCATGTCCACCATGAGCGACGCCGCCAGCGCCACCACGGCGCCCACGCTCAGGTCGATGTTGCCGTTGATCATCACCAGCGTCATGCCAAGGGCGATCAGCCCGATGGTGGATGTCTGCACGAGGATGTTCTGGAAGTTTCTGATGTCGAAGAAGAACTCGTTCGACAGGCTGAAGAAGACGAAGATCAGCACGCAGAATCCCCAGATCGGGTTTTCCGCCAGCCAGCGCAACGCCGCGTTCTGCTTGAGTGTGGCCATGGTGATGCGTCCTCAGGCGATGGGGGAAAGAAGCCGGCCACGCTTGGCCGCGATGTCGAGCCAGACCGCCAGGATGATGACGACCCAGGTCACCAGCCACTGCACGTAATAGGCAAAGCCCATCAGCAGCAGCCCGTTCTGGATGAAGCCGAGGATCAACACGCCGATCACCGTCTTGATCACCGTGCCCGACCCGCCCAGCAGCGACGTGCCGCCAAGGATCACGCCCGCGAGAACCTGCAATTCGTACCCCTGCCCCACGTTGTTCTGCGACCCGCCGACGCGGGAGCCGAGGATCAGTGCGGCGACGCCGACGCACAGCGCCGAAATCACATAGGCCGCGAACACGACCCGCGCGCGGCGGATGCCGGAAAACACCGATGCCGTGGGGTTGCCCCCCACCGCATAGACCCGCCGCCCGAAGGCGGTGGACGACATGACCACATGCATGACCACCGCGAGCGTGCCGAAGATCCAGATCGGCATCGCGATGCCAAGGAACGATCCGCGCCCGATCAGCGAAAACCACGTCGCCTCCTGATCCGCGATGTCCACGTTCTGCCCGCCGGAATAGATCAGCGTCAGCCCCTGGATGGCCGACAACATCCCCAGCGTGACGATCAGCGAATTGAGCCGCAGCACACCGACAAGAAAGCCGTTGATACTGCCCACGACCAGCACGGCCACGAACATCACGGCGATCGCGGGGGCCGCACCGATCGTGTCGTGCAGGTCCACCACCATCACCGTGGCCAGCGACAGCATCGACCCGACCGACAGGTCAAGATTGCCGCTGATGACGACCACCGTGACCCCGATCGCGATGACCCCGATGATGGCCGACTGGCGCACCACCTGCATCAGGTTGTCGGCATCGCTGAAACTGTCCGAAAACGCCGCGAAGCCAAGCAGGAACAGCGCAAAGGCGATGAGGATCCCCTGCCGCGCAAGCCCGCCGCCGATCTCCCTCAATCGTGCCGACGCCTTCGCGTCTCGCCTTCCCCCGGTTCCGGTCCGGTCCTTCTGGGACCCCGTGATCTGCGTCACCCGTTCATCCTCCTGTCGTCGCCGGTGCATGCCCCGCACCCCTGCGGCGCCAAAGCCCGCCGCGCAGGGCGCGCCCGGTCATCCCGGCCGCGCCCCGCCCTCGATCGCCCGATCAGAAGACCGGCTTGGTGAAGTCGCCCATGTTCTCCTGGGTGATCTTCGGCGTGTCGAAATAGTTCAGGAAGGGCACGTCCTTGCCCTCCAGCACGTCGATCGCCGTCTGCAGCGCGGCTTCCGCGTCATCCACCGGCGACTGGTAGATCGACCCGTAGTATTCGCCCCGCTCCATCGCCTCGTACCCGACCGAGAAGTTGGTAGCCCCGATGAACGCGATGCCGGTCCGGCCCGCGGCCTTGGCCGCGTTCAGCGCGCCCACGCCCATGTTGTCGTCGCCCGCATAGACCCCGTCGATCTCGTCGTACTTCACGAGGAAGGATTCCATCACCCGCTGGGATTTCTCGCGGTTCCAGTCGCCGGGCTGGGTTTCCATGATCGTCACACCGGGGCAGGCTTCGGCCAGTCGGTCCTCGAACCCCTTCTGGCGCTCGATCGCGGTGGTGTAGCCGGGCTGGCCGCTGATCTGCACGATCTGCCCGTCGCCATCCAGCGCCTCGCACATCAGTTCGGCCGAGCTTGCGCCCTGCTGGATGTTGTCCGGCCCCGAAAAGGACGCGATGAAATCGAACCCTTCCTCCGAAATGTTCGAATTGGTGACGATCACCGGAATGCCCGCGTTGTGCGCCTGCCGCACGGCGGGCACCACCGCCTGACCGTTCGTCGGCCAGATGATGATCGCGTCCACCCGCTGCTGGATCAGGTCCTGGATCTGCGCGATCTGGCGGGCCACGTCGCCGCCCGCGTCCAGCACCACGGCCTCGATGTTCTCGTTGGCCTCCGCCGCCGCGATGAACGCGCGCTCATAGGTCGTCTGGTAGCTGTCCACGCCGACATTGTTCTGCGTGATGCCGATCTTGAAGTCCTGTGCCTGCGCCGCAAGGGCAAGCACGCAGGTCGCGCCAAGCGCGGTCGTCCCGGCCACAAGGGCCCTGAGCGTGGTGGTCATGTTGGTCGTCCTCCCGAGGATCGTTGGTTTCGCGCGGCGTGGGGGCCGGGTGTTCCCGTCCCGAATCCGCCCATCGCGACGCCTTGACCATCCCCGAATGCCGAAATCCTGGGCACCGCAAAAAAGTTCATTTCGGATACCATGATGTCCATAATGGACATATCGCCGGTGCAAGACGCCCGGCGGATGACGCATTGATCCGACACGAGGTGCGCAGCCATGCCACGAACATCCATTCCGGACACGTCGACCGCGTCCGGCGCGCAGGGACCCACGGTGAAAGACACGCTCGACACATCGACCGCAACGGCGGCGGGGCGCAGGAGCCCGACGGCCCAGCCGGAGGCCCAGCCGGCCCTGCGGGATCGCGCGCGGCCCGATGCCCTGCTCGACCTCACGGACTACCTCGACCAGCTCAAGCTGGAAATCGACACCGCGTTCGATCTGTCCACGCCCAACCCGTACCTCAACATGGCCACCCATCTCGTGAAGCATCACATCCAGGGGCGGCTGGTCACCGGGTCGTCGCTCGTGGCGGCTTCGGGCGTGCCCTATGCCACCGGCATGCGCAAGCTGCGCGACATGCTGGACGCGGGGCTGGTCGAACAGCGGCCCCGCACCCGGTCGGGAAAGACCTTCTCGCTGCACCCGTCCGCGACCATGCTCGACCAGTTCGACCGGCTGGCAGACCGGGTGCGGCGGCTCAGTCTCGAACGGTTCGGAACCGGCGGCAACGCGCAGGCCGAATACTACTTCGGCGGCAGCTACCGGGAAACGAAAGCCATCCAGCCGCCGCAGGTCCTGCCCGAACCGCTGGTCCTGCCCGGCGGCTTCCGCGGGCTGGTGCATGGCGATCCGACCTTCATGGTGATGAAGGATCTCAAGCGCCAGTTCGAACAGATGCTGGGCACCGACATCCACCAGCGCGCCTTTTCCATCGACCGGCTCCGGGACGAGGCCATCCGCAACGCGGCCCGGCGCACGTCGCGCTATGACCTCATCGCGGTGGACCTGCCCTGGATCGGCGAATTCGCGGACCGCGGGATCCTCGCGCCCCTCGACGACCTGCTCGATATCGACCGGCTCGATCCCGACGATTTCCACACGGCGGGCTGGCAGGGTGCCCACTGGGGCGGGCGGCCTTACGGCGTGCCGTCCCAGACGACGCCGGAGCTGCTGTTCTACCGCACCGACATCTTCGCCGAGGCGGGTCTTGCGCCGCCGCGCAGCACACGCGATCTGCTGGACTGCGCCCGCGCGCTCCACCGACCGGCACGCGATTTCCACGGCATCGCGTGGAACGCGGCGCGCGGCACGGCACTCGGGCATACCTTCATCATGACCTGCGCCGATTTCGGCCAGCCCATCGTGACGATGCCCCGCATCGCGGGGGGGTTTGACGCAAGCGGGCTGCATCGTGGCGACGTGGGCCTGCTGATCGACACCGACCGCGCGCAGGAAGCCGCCGAATACCTGCTGGCGCTCATGGATTTCTCGCCGCCCAACATCCTGTCCATGTCGTGGTACGAACGCATCCGCCCCTATGCCGCCGGGCGGGTGGCGATGGCCTATGGCTACACGCTGCTGGCCCCTTACTTCGAACGCGACCCGAACAGCCCCGCCCATGGCAACACCGGCTACCTGCCGCACCCGGCGGGGCCGCGCGGCCAGCCCATCGCCCCCGTGGGCGGCTACGTGCTGGGCATCCCGGCCAATCTTGCGCCCGAACGCCGCGGCCCCGCAGCCGAGGCGCTGATCGCCTTCACCTCGCCGCAGGCGCAAAAGCTCTATGCCCAGAACGGCTCGCGCACCGCGCCGCGCTATTCCGTGGGGGCCGATCCGGACGTGCGCCACCTGTCGCCGCTGTTCGAAGCCGTGGACGCAATGTCCTGGCGGGACGAGCTGCAATTCTGGCCGCGCCCGCCGATCCCGCAGATCTCCGACATCATCGCGATCTGCGGCGAGGAACTTCACGACATGCTGCGCGGGCTCAGGTCGCCGCGCGCGGCGCTGCAACGCGCCCAGTCACGGGCCGAACAGGCGCTGGCCGCCAAACAGAACTGAAGAACGGAGGATCCCATGGATACCGAACGCCTCAAGGGCAAGAACATTCTCATCACCGGCGGCGCGCAGGGAATGGGGGCGTGCAACGCGGAACATTTCGCGGCGCAGGGCGCGAATGTCTGCCTTGGCGATCTGGATCTCGACCTTGCGACCGAGGTGGCGGACCGCATCAACACCGCCGGGAACGGCCGCGCCATCGCGGTGAAGATGAACGTGACCAGCCGTGCGGACAACGACGCCGCCGTCGCCGCCTGCGTCGAGGCTTTCGGATCGATCAACGTGGGCCTGTTCAACGCTGGGCTCAACAAGCCCCGGTTCTTCATGGATATCGACGAAGCCAACTGGGACATGATCATGAACGTCAACACCAAGGGCATGTGGCTGGGCATGCAGACGGTGGCGAAACAGATGATCGCGCAGGGCAAGCAGGACTATCCCTACAAGCTGATCTGCGTCGGCTCCATCGCGTCGCGCAAGCCGCTGATCGACGTGACGGTGTATTGCACGTCGAAATACGGCTGTCTGGCGCTGACCCATTGCGGTGCGATCGCACTGGCCGAACACGGGATCACCGTGAACGGCTACGCGCCGGGCGTCGTGGTCACCCCGCTGTGGGAACAGCTCGACAAGGACCTGATCGAGATCGGGTTCAAGCAACACGAAGGCCAAGCCTACGACGACATCGTCAAGAACGAGTTGCACATCAAGCGCGTGTCCTACCCCAAGGACGTGATGGGCACCGCCGCGTTCCTGTGCAGCGCCGACAGCGACTACATGACCGGCCAGATGATCCACATCGACGGCGGCTGGTGCATCCAGTGACCTGACCCCGCGCGGGTCCGGCCAGAGGCCCCGGGTCAAGCCCGATGCGCCCCATCGCCCGAAGCCCGCGCACCCCGACCCCGACCGACAGGACTCCTACAAGACTCCTACAGGATTCTTACACCTGTTTTCACGCCCCGGAGGCCCCGATGACCAACGC
>DAIPIS010000093.1:0-8554 GCA_036770665.1 Meridianimarinicoccus sp. | reverse complement strand
CGGCCACTTCGGGGCGCACGTCGAAGGCGCGCACGATGGCCCCCAGCGACGTGGCGGTCCCGATGGCGGCGAGACCCGCGACACCCGCGCCCACGACCAGCACCTTGGCCGGGGGTACCTTGCCCGCGGCGGTCACCTGCCCGGTGAAGAAGCGCCCGAAGTTTGCCCCCGCCTCGATCACCGCGCGGTAGCCTGCGATGTTGGCCATGGACGACAGCGCGTCCATCTTCTGCGCACGGGAGATGCGCGGCACCATGTCCATGGCGATCACGGTGGCACCACGGTCCTTGGCGCGCGCCAGAAGCGCCTCGTTCGCGGCGGGCCAGAAGAAGCCGATCAGCGTCTGACCGTCGCGGAGCATGTCGACCTCTGCGTCGCGCGGTGGGCGGACCTTGGCGATCACATCCGCCTCGGCAAAGACGGCCGCCGCGTCGGGCAGCACCGTCACGCCCGCCGCAGCGTAATCCGCATCTGCGATCCCGGCACCGATCCCGGCGCCCGTTTCGACAAGGCAGTCGTACCCCAGCTTGGCCAGTTGTTCGGCCGAGGCCGGGGTCAGCGCGACCCGCGCCTCGCCCGGTTCGATTTCACGTATGACACCGAATTTCAAAAGATCGCTCCTTCCTCATGTCTCTCCGCAGCGCGCGGTCCTCTGCCCGCCCGCGCGCACGCCAGTCCCGGAGGTGGGTGCGATATCGCGGGCGGGATTGCAAGTGAACTGTTGACCCATGGGCGGGCTGTTGCGGGCGTGGCGCGGGCCATGTCAGACCCAGCGCCGCGTCGTTCCGGCATACCGGTCGAAGGCCGGGCCGAAGTGGTCGCGCAGGCGATCCTCTTCGGGCGTGATGAACCGATCGGTGATGATCCAGACGAACAACGGCAGCAGGATCAGGGACGGCCAAGCCTCCCACCGCAGCATCAGGCCGGTCAGGATCAGCGCGTCGCCGAGATAGATCGGATTGCGGGTGCGACGGTAGATGCCCGTGCTGACAAGCGCTGTCGGGTCCCGGTGCGGGATCACGGTCGTGCGCGCCTGCATCATCGCATGGGCGGCCAGCCCGATCAGCACGAGGCCGCCGCCCACCAGCATCCCGCCCAGCAGATCGGTCACGCCGGACCCGACCTGCAGGACCGGCAGCCGGGTCGCCTGCACCCAGGCCAGCGCCGCGAACAACCCCAGCCACAGCGGCGGAACATCCACCCATTTCAGGATCATGCGTGGCACCGTCCGTTCCCCCCTTGCGAGGGACCCCAAGCGACCGGATCCCGCCCTTGCCATTGTCGCGGGTCCATGTCGTGGCCCCGTGTCCTGTGCCGAACCCGGCACGTCCCGACCGCGGCTGATGCCGCAGCGTCCGGCGCGCGCGATGGGCGGCGAAACAAAATGTCCCGGATCCCTATCGCGGGCGTCTGGATATTTCAAACCCATTCCGAAGCCCGGCCCGAGAACGGCATGGACGGGATGTCGCGGGTCGCATAAACGGGGGTTCTTGTGTGACGGCGTGACAGGTGATCGAGTGGCAGACAGGCGACCGGATGAACATTCGGACCATGCCGGTGGCGAAGCGACCGTGCGCGTGCGGCCCTACAGGACCGAAGACGCGGCGTGTCTTGCGCAGGTTTTCGACCGGGCCGTGCGCGAAGGTGCGGCGGGCGCCTATGACGCGGCGCAGCGCGCGGCCTGGGCCAGCGCGTTGGACGCGCCGCCCGACTGGTCGCAGCGTCTGAGCGAAGAAATCACGCTCGTGGCGGAACGCGGCGGCAAGGTGGCCGGTTTCATGACGCTCGGGCGCGACGGATTTCTCGACCTTGCGTTCGTGCTGCCCGAAGCGATGGGAACCGGGGTCGCGGCGGCGCTGCATGACCGCGTGCTGGTCGAAGCGGAAGCGCGCGATCTGCTTCGGCTGACGACCGAGGCAAGCCACATCGCGCGGCGCTTCTTCATCAAGCAGGGCTGGCGCGAACTTGGTGAAGTGCAGGTGTCGCTGGGTGGCACGACCCTGACCAGTTTCAGCATGGAGAAGCGGTTGCGCGCGCCGGGCGTCAGGCGGTCCTGAGCGCGCCGCGCACGCCCCGCGCGGCCCAGTCGGCGACCGCCCGTCCGAACGCCTCGAACAACGGGCGCGACACCGGGTCGGATGCGGCGTTCCACTCCGGGTGCCACTGGACCGACAGGGTGAAACCCGGCGCATCGCGGACGTGGATCGCCTCGGCCGTACCGTCATCGGCCCAGCCATCGACCACGATCCGCGGTCCGGGTTGCGCGATCCCCTGCCCGTGCAGCGTGTTGGTCACGACCGCGTCGGCCCCCAGCAGGCGGTGAAATACCCCGCCCGGCGCGAAACGGACCGGATGGCGCAACGCGAACTTGTCCGCAAGCGAGCCGTCCGGGGGCATGCGGTGGTTCATGCGCCCCGGCAGGTCGCGGATTTCGGGGTGCAGCGTGCCGCCCATGGCGACGTTGACTTCCTGAAAGCCCCGGCAGATGCCGAAAATCGGCTGGCCACGCGCGACGCAGGCCCGCACCAGCGGCAGGGTCAGCGCGTCGCGCGCCCGGTCGAAGGCACCGTGCGCCGCCGTTTCCTGTTCGCCGTATTCCTCGGGGTGGACGTTGGGGCGCCCGCCGGTCAGCAGGAACCCGTCGCACGTCGCGAGCAGGTCGTCGAGCGGCACCAGCGCGGGATCGGCGGGCACCAGCAGCGGCAACGCGCCCGCGACCTCGGCCACGGCGGTGCTGTTCATCTCGCCGCCGGCATGGGCGGGGTATTCGTCGTTGATCAGGTGACTGTTGGTGATAATCCCGACGACGGGGCGCGGCATGGTGGACCTTTCTCGATGATCCGCGTGTGATACGCCAAGCCATGCCGCGCGTCGACAGCACGGATCGCACAGTCTTTGCGGGACATGTGCGCTGATGCAAAAGCGGGCAGCGTTACCCGGCTTTGCCGCGCGCGGCGGCGTCCTTTCGCCCGCCTGCGCAGCGTTTGGAACAGTAAACGACGTTTTCCCAGTCGCGTGCCCATTTCTTGCGCCATGCGAAGGGCAGCCCGCAGGTGGCGCAGGTCTTGGTGGGCAGATCGGACTTCTTCACGCCGCGTGGCATCAGAACCCGAAGCTCCCCTGCCGGTCGTCCTGCGCCCTGGTGGGTTTGCGCGGGGCCCGGTCGTTGACGAAATGCCCGGCCGCATCCTTGCGGCTGGCGTGCTTGTGGACGATGCGCTGCGCCTCGGTCCGGAAATCTGCCCCCTTGCGCACGCCCCAGACCGCATCGCGCGCCGCACGGGCGGCGGCGGCCACGTCCACGATGGGCGCGGGGTAGACGCGGTCCAGCAGCGCGCCCGCCCCGTCCCATGTCCACGGTGTCTGCAGATGGCGGTCGGGCACTTCGGCCAGTTCCGGCAGCCAGCGGCGGGTGAACACGCCGTCAGGGTCCTGGTCGCGTCCCTGCTTGACGGGGTTGTAGATCCGCACCGTGTTCATGCCTGTCGTGCCGGATTGCATCTGCATCTGGCTCCAGTGGATGCCCGGTTCATAGTCGGTGAACCGCCGCGCAAGATGCAGGCCGGTGACACGCCAGTCGAGCCACAGATGATAGGACGCCACCGCCACCAGCATGGACCGCATGCGGAAGTTCAGCCAGCCGGTGTGGGTCAGATACCGCATGCAGGCATCGACGAAGGGGATGCCGGTTTCCCCAGCCTCCCATGCCGCCAGCCGGACCGGGTCGGGCGTGCGGGGGCGCAGCCCTTCATACGCGGTGTGCAGGCAGTGGTGTTCGATGGCCGGTTCGTCCTCCAGCTTCTGCATGAAGTGGTCGCGCCACGCGAGCCGCGACTGGAACGACTTGAGCGATCCACCCCAACCGTCGCGGGTGCCCCGCACCTCGGACTGGCGCGCGCCTGTTGCCTGCGACGCCTCCCGCCCCGACAGGGTGCCAAGCGCCAGATGCGGCGAGAGCCGCGAACAGGCCCATTCCCCCGCCAGCGGGGAAGACATGGCCGCGCGGTAGCCCTGCCCCCGGTCCGTCAGGAACCCGCCCAAGAGCGACAGCGCTTGCGCCCGGCCGCCCGCCTGCCGCCCCGGACAGGGATCGGGCGCAAGCCCCAGATCGGCGGCGGTCGGGATCGCGCCGGGGTCTTCGCCGAAGGCGTCGAGCCGGGCGCTGTCGGCGCTGACCTGCGGCGCGCGCAGGAACCGGTCGCGCCGCGCCGACCAGCCGTCGCGCCCTTCCAGCCGCCGCACGACCCCCGATTGGGGCAGCTCGTCCCACGCGACGCCGCAGGCCCGCGCCCAAGCCGCCACGCGCCGGTCGCGGCAGAAGGTCCAGCCGTTGCCGGTTTCCTCGTGGCTGACGATTCGCGCGATGCCATGGGCGCGGCTCAGCCTCGCCAGCACATCGACCGCGTCACCCACCCGCACCACCAGCGGCGCGCCCCGCGCGGCACAGGCCGCTTGCAGATCCGAAAGGCATTCGGCGGTGAAATCCCACTGGCGCGCGGCGGTGTCGCGCAGCGCCCAGTAATCCGGTTCGACGATGTACACCGGCAGCACGCGCCCGCCCATCCGCCCGGCGAACGCCAGCGCAGGGTGATCGGCAAGCCGCAGGTCGCGTTTGAACCACAGGATCATATCCATGCCCCGCAGATAGGCGCGCGCGGGGCGTCGGAAAGCCTTTCACGACCGGTTGCGTCGTCGCGTCCGGGTGCGGGCTCCGGGCTTGCGATCGCAGGTTCCGGGCGCGCGTGGCAGCGGACCGTGCCGTGCGTCGTTGCACGGTGGGAAAGTCCCGACGCGCAACACCGGCGCACGCGGCCGCGGACGATGTCGGCTCCGGGCGCGGTGTCTCCGGCCCGCGCGCCGCCCGCGGCAGCCCTGCCCTTGTGCCGGCCGCGCGAAGGGGTACATCTGGCCCAAGCCCCACCGGAGGACCCGATGCGCGACGCGACCCCCACGACGAGCCCCATCACGATCCGTCTTGCCGATTACACGCCGCCCGCCTTTCTGGTCGACAGCGTGCACCTGACCTTCCGGCTGGACCCGTCCGCGACCCGCGTGGTGTCCCGCATCCGGTTTCGTCCGAACCCGGACGCGCCCGGCCCGTTCTTCCTCCACGGCGAAGGGCTGCGCACCATCCGGACCACCATCGACGGCGCGCCCGTGACACCCGCGCCGGTGGCGGGCGGCATCACCTGCGCCGTGCCGGGCGTGCCC
The DNA here is from genome assembly GCA_036770665.1 of Meridianimarinicoccus sp. GTDB lineage: Bacteria > Pseudomonadota > Alphaproteobacteria > Rhodobacterales > Rhodobacteraceae > Meridianimarinicoccus. The sequence continues at coordinate 3,343 of DAIPIS010000093.1, read as the reverse complement.
TTCGTCTGGGAAGCCGAGGTGGAGATCGACCCGCAGGCCAATACCGCGCTGGAGGGGCTCTACCGCTCGGGCGGCATGTACTGCACCCAGTGCGAGGCGGAAGGGTTCCGCAAGATCACCTGGTATCCCGACCGGCCCGACGTGATGGCCCCCTTCACCGTGCGCATCGAAGGCCCCGACCCGGTGCTTCTGTCCAACGGCAACCCGGTGGCGCAGGGCGACGGCTGGGCGGAATGGCACGATCCCTGGCCGAAACCCGCCTATCTGTTCGCACTGGTGGCCGGGGACCTTGTGGCGCACCGGGACAGCTTCACCACCCTGTCCGGCCGGCACGTGGATCTGGCGATCTGGGTCCGCGCGCCCGACCTGCACAAATGCGCCTTCGGCATGGACGCGCTGAAACGGTCGATGGCGTGGGACGAACGGGTTTACGGGCGCGAATACGATCTGGACGTGTTCAACATCGTCGCCGTGGACGATTTCAACATGGGCGCGATGGAAAACAAGGGGCTGAACGTGTTCAACGCGGCCGCCGTTCTGGCCAGCCCCGACACCGCGACCGACGCCAACTACGAGCGGATCGAAAGCATCATCGCGCATGAATATTTCCACAACTGGACCGGCAACCGGATCACCTGCCGGGACTGGTTCCAGCTGTGCCTGAAGGAAGGGCTGACCGTGTTCCGCGACCAGCAGTTCAGCGCGGACGAACGCTCGGCACCTGTGCAGCGGATCAACGACGTGCTCGCCCTGCGGGCCCGGCAGTTCCGCGAGGACAACGGCCCGCTCGCCCATCCCGTGCGGCCCGAAAGCTTTGTCGAGATCAACAATTTCTACACCGCGACGGTCTATGAAAAGGGCGCGGAGCTGATCGGGATGCTCAAGCGGCTGGTGGGCGACGATGCCTACGCCCGCGCGCTGACGCTCTATTTCGACCGCCATGACGGGCAGGCCTGCACGATCGAGGACTGGCTCGCTGTCTTTGCGGACACGACCGGGCGGGATTTGTCCCAGTTCAAGCGCTGGTACGAACAGGCTGGAACCCCGCGCATCGACGTGACCGAGGATTTCACGGACGGCACATACACCCTGACGCTCCGCCAGCACACGCCACCGACGCCCGGCCAGACCGACAAACTGCCGCTCGTGATCCCCGTGGCGGTGGGGCTTCTGGGGCAGGACGGGCGGGAACTGGTGCCGACCAGGGTGCTGGAACTGACCGGGGCGGCGCAGAGTTTCAGCTTCGACGGCCTGCCGGAACGCCCGGTCCCGTCGATTCTGCGCGGATTTTCCGCCCCGGTGATCCTCACGCGCCAGCCCGATGCGACCGAGCGCGCCTTGCTGCTCGCCCATGACACAGACCCGTTCAATCGCTGGGAGGCCGGCCGGTCGCTCGCGAAATCCGCGCTGGTGGCGATGGTGACGGATGGGGCGGACCCCGATGCGGGCTTCATCGACGGGCTTGGGCGCGTGCTTGACGATGCCACGCTCGACCCGGCGTTCCGGGCGCTGGTGCTGGCCCTGCCGGGGGAGGATGATCTGGCGCAGACCCTGCACGACACGGGCGTGACACCCGATCCGACGGCGATCCGCGCCGCACTGGACGCGATGTCGGATGCCATGGCAGCGGTGCTGGAACCGCGGCTTGCGGCCCTCCACGCGACGATGCAGGTGCCCGGGCCCTTTAGCCCGGATGCCGCGTCGGCGGGCAAGCGTGCGCTGGGCAACGCGGCCCTTGCACTGCTGAGCCGCCGGGACGGGGCGGCGCGCGCGCAGGCCCAGTTCGACACGGCCGACAACATGACCCAGACCATGGCGGCCTTGTCGGCGCTGGTGCGGGCGGGCGTGGGCGACGCGGCGCTGACGGCGTTCCGCGACCGCTGGCAGGGCGACCGGCTGGTGATGGACAAGTGGTTCGCGCTGCAACCGGCGCTCGCCCGCCCGGAAGACGCCGCTGCCACCGCAGACCGGCTGACCCGCGACCCGGCGTTCGAGTGGAAGAACCCCAACCGGTTCCGCGCGGTATTCGGGGCGCTTGCGGGCAACGCGGCGGGGTTCCACCATCCGGACGGCGCAGGCTATGCCCTGCTGGCCGACTGGCTGATCCGCCTTGACCCCATCAATCCGCAGACCACGGCGCGCATGACGACAGTGTTCGAAACCTGGCGCCGCTATGACGCGGACCGGCAGGCGTTGATCCGCGCCGCGCTCGACCGGATCGCGGCGGCGCCCGGCCTGTCGCGGGACACCGGCGAAATGGTGGGCCGAATCCGTGGCGATTGAGGCCGACCTTTCGACCGTGTGGGATTTGCGCTAATCTACGTCATACAGATTTTGCAGAACCGTGATCTGGTGTTCGCATGAAAGACAGACTCGACCCGCTGATTTCCGAACGCGCCCCGTGGCTTTTTGCGGGCCGCGCGTCGTCGAAAGCGGCGCGCGCCGTGCTGATGCGCATGCTTGGCTACGATCGTACCCTGCGGTTGGGCGAGTTTCTTCAGGACCTGTCCATGGAAGAGATCATGGCGACCATGGGCGGGATCCTCGCCCGCGACGTGGAGGTCACGGGGCTTGAAAACCTCCCCCGGCAAGGGGCCGCATTGGTGGTTGCGAACCATCCGACGGGCATCGCCGACGGGATCATGCTGAACACCGTGATCGCGCGGGTGCGGGGCGATGCGTTCTTCTACGCCAACAGCGATATCCTGCGGGTGCTGCCGCAGATGGACAGCCTGATCTGCCCAGTGGAATGGCGGCTGGAAAAGCGCACCCACGCCAAGACGCGCGAAACCATGGCCTATACCCGCAAGGCGGTGGATGCCGGGCGGATCGGCGTGATCTTTCCGTCCGGGCGGCTGGCAAAGCGGCGCGGCCTGCGGCTGTTCGAACGGCCCTGGATGGCATCGGCCGCGATGATCGCGCGCAAGTTCGACCTGCCCATCGTGCCGATCAACATTCGGGCCCGCAACTCGGCGCTGTTCTATCTGTTCGACCTGATCCACCCGACCCTGCGCGACATCACGCTGTTCCATGAAACGCTGAACAAGCACAAGCAGCCTTACCGCATCACCGTGGGCGAGCCGATTTCCCCGCGCGCGCTGCCGGTCCGGTCCGAGGACGGGATCGAGATGTTGCGCGTGGCGACGCTTGCCCTTGGCGGGCGGTATGCCCCGTCGGTGTCGCTGGTCCAGAACACGCGCCTGCCGGTCTGGGTGCGCAAACCCATGCTGCGGTTGGTCTGAACGCGGCGCGCGTCCGTCCTGAAGGTCAGTCGCGTAGCCGCCAGCCGGTGCGGAATATCCACGCCACGACCGCCAGACAGGCACCGGTGAACGCGAGGATC
>DAIPIS010000092.1:0-8558 GCA_036770665.1 Meridianimarinicoccus sp. | reverse complement strand
CGCGCCCAGTTGATGATGTCCTCGGTCGAGGTCAGCAGGAACCCCTTGTCCTGCAATTCGCGGTTCAGGGCCTGCGTGGCAAACTCGGGATCCGCGCCAGCCGTGTTGGCGGAGGTACTCATTCCCATTCCAGCGCTCCCTTTTTCCACTCATAGGCAAAGCCCACCGTCAGCACCGCCAGAAACACCATCATCGACCAGAAACCGACCATCGACAGGTCCTTGAACGCAACGGCCCAAGGAAACAGGAACGCCACTTCCAGATCGAAGATGATGAACAGGATTGATACCAGATAGAACCGCACGTCGAATTTCATGCGCGCATCGTCGAAGGCGTTGAAGCCGCATTCATAGGCCGACAGCTTTTCGGGATCCGGACTGCGCACGGCCACGACGGCTGCCGCGAGGATCAGGACCAGCCCCAAACCGATGGCAATGCCGAGAAAAACGAGGATAGGCAGATATTCGCGAAGCAGGTCGTCCATGCGCACAAGTCTCCGTCAACGGGCGGCGATGTCCGGGATGTAACCCTCTGTCCGGAGGCGGTCAACCTGCCGCCCATCTGCAATTACTTGAATGTATATGCAAAATCAAAGACCTATCCGATCAAACACGCCCAGCGCCGTAATGACGCAGCAGTCATAACGGACCCGGAAAGGCGCGGCACGGCCCGCGCGCTTCCGGGTTGTCCGCCGCAACGCCCGGCTTGACCGATTATTACCTTCGGTCATGCTGTTTTCAACCCTGCCGCGCGGAGGCCGCCCATGAATCCCCTTATCGGACTAGCCGTCAATCTTCTGCCCGATCTGGCACGACACCTGACGCGGGGGGCGAAGCCGGAAACATCCGACCTTGTCGTCGCGGTGGTGCGTGAGGTGCTGGGCACCGACGACCCCGCCGAAGCCGCGCGCCGTGCGCAGGATGCACAGATGTCGGCCGAACTGCGCCTGAAGCTGGCAGAGATCGAAACGCAGGCCCGCGCACAGGAGGCCGCCGCCGCCGAAGCCCGTCGTCGCGACGAACTTGCCCAACTGACAGCACGGCTGGACGCGGACGCCGCGCGGCGCGATGCCGACCTGCGGGAACTGGCGGCCCGATTGGGGGACCAGCAGAACGCGCGCAGCGTGTTCCGGGATCTCGCCACGCAGAACAGCGCCTATGCCCGTGGGCCGGTGTTCGTGTCGCTGGTGGTCACGGTGGGCTTCTTCCTGGTGCTGGTGGGGCTGATGATCCTGCTGGGACTTGACCGCACGATCACCGACAACGCCGGGCTGATGCAGATCATCAACATCGCCATCGGGGCGTTGACGGCGGGATTCGCCACGGTGGTCAGCTTCTGGCTCGGGTCGTCCGACGGATCGCGGCGCAAGGATCTCAGCGCCGTCCAGAGCCAGGCGACGGCGGTAGCCATGCAACGGGAAAACACCGAAGCCACCCGCAGGATCGTGGCCGAACAGAACCGCCAGACGGCGTCCCTTCTCGACCGGGTCGGACAGCCGCCCGGCACCGTGACCGGGACGAAGGACGCCCGGCAGTTCACCCGCTGCGTCGACATGATCTTCAAGCATGAAGGCGGCTTCGTCGAGGACCCGGCCGATCCCGGCGGGGCCACCAACATGGGCATCACGCAGGGCACGTTGGCCGCGTGGCGTGGCGGGCCGGTCAGCCGCGAGGACGTCCAGAACCTGACGCGCGAGGAAGCCCGCGAGATTTACCGTACCCAGTACTGGAACGCGCTGAGTTGCGATGCGCTGCCGACCGGAATCGATCTCGTGGTATTCGATTTCGGCGTGAACGCGGGGGTGTCGCGGTCGGCCAAGCTTTTGCAGCGGCTGGTGCATGTCGAACCGGATGGCGAGGTCGGTCCGATCACTGTCGGGGCCGCCCGCGCCATCGACGCGACCCACGTGATCAACGGGTTCAGCGATGCCCGGATGGACCACTACCGCGCCCTGTCCACATGGGACCGGTTCCGCAACGGTTGGACCCGCCGCGTGGCGGACACGCGCGAAGCGGCGCTGACCATGTTGCGCGCCTGACACGGCCGCGAAGCGGCGCGTCACGACGCTATCCATTGGGCTCCGCCGCGAAGGCGGGGCCCTTTTCGTGCCGGCTTTGCGATCACTCGGCGGCGGACACGCGGGGTACCGCCGTCGTCGGGTGCTCCAGTTCGGCCCGCAGGATGCGGGCGATCCGCGCACAATCGTCAAGGCTGAACGTCAGCGGCAAGCGCATGTCCAGAAGCCCTGCCAGCAGCGCGTCGGTGCGGGGCTGCGGGACCGGCGCGGCATACCGCCAGTGATCGTAGCGCGACGTGAACGCCACGGGACGGTCGGCGCCGAACCATTTCAGCTCAACCCCGCGCGCGGCGCATCTGGCAACGAAATCGGCCACCGCTGCAGGTGTTGCGCCCTCCATCACGAACTGGAACGACGAGCCAACGAAGTCCTCGTGCGGCGCGCGGTCGATCAGGCGAACACCGGGTGCGCCCTGCAGTCCCGCCTCCACCGCCCGGTACCGGGCCGTCCAGGCGGCGCAATTGTCGTCCAGCGCCGCCAGTTGCGGGCGCAGCACTGCCGCACGCAGGTGATCCATCCGCGCCGACATGTTGGGCATGTCCCACATCGGCCCTTCGAACGCCTCCGGCCCCGGCCCTGCCGGATGGCGCTGGTGCAGCATGTAGGACCCGGACAGCACCGTCGCCCGCGCCATCAGGTCGGCATCGTCGGTGACGATCAGCCCGCCCTCGCCCGAATTCATGTGCTTGTAGGTCTGGGTGCTGTAGCAGCCCACCCGCCCGTGCCGCCCCGACGGCACGCCCCGCCAGCGCGCACCCATCGTGTGGGCGCAATCCTCGATCACCGTGATGCCAGCCGCGTCGCAGAGGGCCATCAGCCGGTCCATGTCGCAGACATGCCCGCGCATGTGCGACAGCAGCAACCACCGCGCCTGCCCCGCCTTCGCGGCCAGATCATCCAGGTCGATGGTCAGGTCCGGTGCCGTATCCACCAGCAGGGGCCGCGCGCCGACCGCGACGATCGCCCCCGGCACCGGGGCGAGCGTGAAGGCGTTGGACAGCACCGCGTCGCCCGGCCCCACCCCGGCCGCGCGCAGCGCGATCTGCATCGCCTGCCCGCCCGACGCCACCGCCAGACAGAACCGCGCGCCGGTATAGGCCGCGAATTCCCGTTCCAGCGCGCCGGTTTCGCCATGCTCGCCGGGTGCAAGGTTGTAGCGGTGCAGCCGCCCCGACTGCAACACTGCCAGCGCCGCACGCTGCCCGTCTTCCGGAATGGGTGCCTGCTGGGTGAAATTGCCGGTGAAGCGTTCGGTCATGGCGCAACGGTCCTGTATCGGGGGTCCTGTATCGGGCGCGTGGCGTCAAGCCGCGCCGCGCAGCGGCAGCAGCCCCGAGACCAACGCCGGCAGCGCGGCATAGTCCGCCAGAAGCGCCGTGGGCGACAGCGCCGCCGCACCGTCGGGCCCGAGTGGACCGAAACTGACGAGGATGCACGGAACCCCCGCCGCGCGGGCCGTGTCGCGGTCGGTCACCGTGTCCCCCACCAGCAGCGCATGCGCAGGGTCCCCCCCGGCCCGTTCGACCGACGCCCGGAACGGTGCCGGATCGGGCTTGCGCACCGGCAGCGTGTCCGCGCCCACGAGCGCACCGAACGTCTCCAGAACGCCCAGCCGCGCCAGCAACACCCGCGCCAGCGCTTCGGGCTTGTTGGTGCAGACGGCCACGCGATACCCCGCCTGCGTCAGGGCGTCCACCGCATCCATCGCGCCGGGATAAAGCCGCGTGTGCACGTCGATCATGGCGGCATAATGCCCGAGGAACCGGGCATAGTGCTCGTCGATCCGGCTTTCGACATCCGCCCGCCCGATCCGGCCATAGCCAAGCCGCAGCATCGCCCGCCCGCCCGCGAACGCGGTCAGCGCATCCCCGGCAGGGTCCAGCAGATCGCCAAGCCCATCGGCGCGGAACACCGCGTTGGCTGCCGCGATCAGGTCGCCCGACGTGTCCGCCAGTGTCCCGTCGAGATCGAATACCACCGTCGCCATCCGCACCCTCGCCTGTTGTCGCCTTCCCGTCCGCGCCCGACATAGCCCACCCCGCGCCCATGCAAAACCGGGATCTGGACAAATCCGGCTCGTGCGCCCATCGTCCAGCGGCAGTGGAGGCATGCATGACACCCAGACTGGTCGATCCTTTCGCCCGCGCCATCAGCTATCTGCGGGTGTCCGTCACGGACCGCTGCGATTTCCGCTGCGTCTATTGCATGTCGGAAAACATGACCTTCCTGCCGAAGAAGGAGCTTCTGAGCCTCGAGGAGCTTGACCGGCTCTGCTCCGCCTTCGTCCGGCTGGGCGTGGAAAAGCTGCGCATCACCGGCGGCGAGCCGCTCGTGCGGCGCGACATCATGACCTTCTTCCGCCGCATGTCCCGTCATCTCGACAGCGGGCGCTTGCGCGAACTGACAGTGACCACCAATGGCAGCCAGCTCGAACGGTTCGCGGCCGATCTTGCCGCTGCGGGGGTGCGCCGGATCAACGTGTCGCTCGATACGCTGGACGCGGACCGCTTCGCCCGTGTCACCCGCTGGGGCAGGCTCGACCAGGTGCTGCGGGGCATCGACGCGGCGCAGGCGGCGGGCCTTCGGGTCAAGATCAACACCGTCGCGCTCAAGGGCTTCAACGAGGACGAACTGTTCACACTGGTGGACTGGTGTGCCGCGCGCGACATGGACATCACCTTCATCGAGGTGATGCCGATGGGCGATCTGGGCGGCGAGGACCGTCTGGATCAGTACTGGCCCCTGTCGGACCTGCGCGGGCGGCTGGCCGAACGGCACAGCCTGACCGACCTTGCGGAGCGGACAGGCGGGCCGGCGCGCTATGTCCGGGTGGACGACACCGGCCAGAAGATCGGCTTCATCACGCCGTTGACGCATAATTTCTGCGAAAGCTGCAACCGGGTGCGGCTGACCTGCACCGGCGAGTTGTACATGTGTCTCGGGCAGGAGGACATGGCCGACCTGCGCGCGCCGTTACGGGCCCACCCCGACGACGGACCGCTGGATGCCGCGATCCGTGCCGCCATCGCCCGCAAGCCCAAGGGCCACGATTTCGACTACTCGCGCCAGCGCGCCGACGGCCAGATGACCCGCCACATGAGCCACACCGGCGGCTGACGCGCCCATCCGGGCTTGATCCAGGGATCGCCGCGCCTGTTGCGCCCCGCGGCTGCCCCGAGCATCGGCTTTCCGCCGGAGGCTACCCGCGCGGATGCGGGGTCACAGCATTCCCAGCGCAGCCGGCGCGCCTTTGTCGCGCCCATCCCGGCTCGACCCAAAGCGCGTCGCCCACGTCGCGCTCCGCGGCCACCAAGACCATCGGCTTTCCGCCGGAGGCCGCCCCCGCGGATGCGGGGGCACGGCATCGTGTGCGCCGCAGGCGCGCCTTTCGGACCCGTCGGACCCGCGCTGCGGGTTGCTCAGCCCTTCGGCGCGACCACCGCCACCACGTCGATCATCACCGGCTCGAAGCTGCGGCACAGCGCATGGATTCGCCGGTTGCGGGCGCGCATCTCGTCGGTGCGCAGCATCGCCTGGAAATCCTCGCGCCGCTGCCACTGGCTGTAGTTGGCGATCCGGGTCTGGGCATCGTTCACGTGCAGGGCTGCAGCCACGAAGCCGGGCTGGTGCCGGATGAAGTCGGCATAGGCCGCGTGCAACTCGTCGATCAGATCCTGACAGGTGCCGGGGGTCAGATCGAACGTGGTCAGGACGGTCTGGTGGTCGGGATTGGCGGTGATGTGCATCGTGGCTCCTCCTGCGTCCCAGCCTGCGCGCCGTGCCGTGGCCGGTCAAGCATCCGGTGCCGGTCCGGTGCCAAGACATGCTTAACCGAACCTTAATGTGCCCGGTCGCAGGGTCGCGACACAGGAGGGACGATGCGGGTCTGGCGGCTGGCAATGGGCATACTGGTTGCGGGCACCGTGTCGGCGCACCCGTCGGCCTGGCCACGCGCGCCCGGCAGCGGCTTTGCATCCCTCGGGTTCGAAGCCGTGACGACCCGCGACGCGCTTGGCAGCGACGGGATCGCCGAAGACCCCAGCCCGGATTTCACCGGCTACCGCACGCTTTATGCTGAACTGGGCGTGACGCCGCGCCTGACCTTCGGGCTGGATTTCGGGGCCGACGATCCGGGCGGCGGGGCATGGGTCGGGCGGAAGATGGCGGCGCAGATCGGCTATCCCGCCGCCGACAGCCCGCAGGATGCGCTGGACTGGCCGCAGATCTCCGGCTGGACCGGCATTGCCTTCGCGCGGATCGCTCTCGGGCCGCAGGACACGCGGCACCGCTTTGCGTTCAGCCTTGGCGCGGGCGCGCGGCGCTTTGAGGAACCGGGTCTGTACTACGGTCTCGAACGCCGGGTCGAGGAAGCGGTGCTGCGCGCCGGGGCGGCCTGGGGCGCGGGCTTCGATGGGCCGTTCGCACCCGGCTGGGCCAGCCTGTCGGGGTCCATCGACTGGCGGATGGACACCGGTGGGCAGGTCCGCAAGCTGGACGCGACGCTGGGCTTCAAGCCCGAAGGGCGGCTGACATACATCCTGCAGGTGCAAGGCGGCGATTACCCCGACGCGCGCGCCCATGTGAAACTCGCCCCCAGCATCGTGCTGCGGCTGACCGGCGCACTTTCGCTTGAAACCGGCGCCATCTGGGGGCTGCACGGCACGGATGCGGTGGGCCTGCGCACCGCACTCTGGCTCGACTGGTGAGGCGGCGGATCGGGCCCGACGCACGGGCGCTTGCAGCCGCTCAGGCCGGGCCGATCCCCAACCATCGGTGGGGTGCACGATGCCTGGAGCGGTGCCAGCCCGCCGGTATGCCGCGCATGGGCCGATCGCAGACACGCGCCGCGCCTGTCCCTGCGTGTCGAGCCGGGTTCGACGCGGGTGTCGGGTCGCGGTCGACGGCCAAGGTCACGGGCCGCGCCGGGCCTGACCCGGCGCCGCCCGCCGTCAGCGCCCGGTCAGCCCATGGCCTTGCGTTCGATCCGGCGGGCGTGCAGCACCGGTTCGGTATAGCCGGACGGTTGCGCCGCGCCGTCGAAGACCAGATCGCACGCCGCCTGGAACGCGACCCCGTCGAACGTGGGCGCCATGGGCACATAGGCCGGGTCGTCGGCGTTCTGCCGGTCCACCACCCGCGCCATCTGCTGCATGATCTCCATCACCGTGTCGCGGCTGACCACGTCGTGGTGCAGCCAGTTGGCGATGTGCTGGGCCGAGATGCGGCAGGTCGCGCGGTCCTCCATCAGGCCCACATCGTTGATGTCGGGCACCTTGGAACAGCCCACGCCCTGGTCGATCCAGCGCACCACGTAGCCAAGGATGCCCTGCGCATTGTTTTCCACCTCGCGGCGGATCTGCTCCGGCGTCCACTTGCGAAAGCTCGCCGTGGGAATGCCCAGAAGCCCGTCCACATGGGCCCGCCGCCCGCCTGCCTGCAGCGCGCGCTGCACCGCGAACACGTCGACCTTGTGGTAATGCAGGGCGTGCAGCGTCGCCGCCGTGGGGCTGGGCACCCAGGCGCAGTTCGCCCCGGCTCGGGGATGTTCGATTTTCTGGTCCAGCATCGCCGCCATCCGGTCGGGCATCGCCCACATGCCCTTGCCGATCTGCGCACGCCCCGACAGGCCGCATTCAAGCCCGATATCGACGTTGCGGTTCTCGTACGCCGTGATCCAGCCCTTGCGCTTGATGAAATCCTTGCGCGAGAACGGCCCGGCTTCCATCGAGGTGTGGATTTCGTCGCCGGTGCGGTCCAGAAACCCGGTGTTGATGAAACACACCCGGTGGCGCGCCGCGCGGATGCATTCCTTGAGGTTGACGCTCGTGCGCCGTTCCTCGTCCATGATCCCGAGCTTGACGGTGTGGTCGGGCAGACCGAGCACCCGTTCCACATGGCTGAAGACCGCATCGGCAAAGGCGACTTCGTCGGGCCCGTGCATCTTCGGCTTCACGACATAAACCGACCCCGCGACCGAATTGCGGGGACCCTCCGACTTGGCCAGATCGTGCTTGGCGATCAGCGTCGTGACCATCGCGTCCATCAGCCCCTCGAAAAACTCGGCCCCGTCCGGGCCAAGGATCGCCGGGTTGCGCATCAGGTGGCCCACGTTGCGCACCAGCATCAGCGCGCGGCCCTTGACGGTGACGGTGCCGCCATCCGGCGCGGTATAGTCGCGGTCGGGGGCGAGCGCGCGGGTGATGGTGCGGCCGCTCTTCTGCACCTCGGCCGTCAGGTCGCCCTTCATCAGCCCCAGCCAGTTTGCATAGGCCGTGACCTTGTCGTCGGCATCGACGCAGGCCACGCTGTCCTCGCAATCCATGATGGCGGAAATGGCGCTTTCCAGCCGCACGTCCGCGAGCCCGCACTGGTCCCGGCTGCCGATCGGGTGGGTGCGGTCGAACACCAGTTCGACGTGCAGGGCGTTGTTGCGCAAAAGGACGGCATCGGGCGCGCGCGGGTGGCCGCGATAGCCCACGAA
>DAIPIS010000348.1:0-1901 GCA_036770665.1 Meridianimarinicoccus sp. | reverse complement strand
AACCTGCCTGTGACCGAGGGCCGGCAGTTCATCCAGTCCGAAATCCGCAAGATCCTGCGCCAGGACCGGATCGTGCTGTCCGCCGCCGCCGAAGCCTACATGCTGGACGAAATCTGCGACGAGATGCTGGGCTACGGCCCGCTGGAACGTCTGCTGGCGCGCGACGATATCGCCGACATCATGGTGAACGGCCCCGACAACGTGTTCATCGAAACCGGCGGGCGGATCGAAAAGACCGATATCCGGTTCCGCGACGAACGCCACCTGATGAACGTCTGTCAGCGGATCGTGTCCCGCGTCGGGCGGCGGATCGACGACTCCAGCCCGATCTGCGATGCGCGTCTGGCGGACGGATCGCGGGTGAACGTGATTGCACCCCCGCTCAGCCTTGGCGGCGCCACGCTGACGATCCGGCGTTTCCGGCGCGAACGGATCACGCTGGACGATCTCGTGCGCTGGAACAGCCTGCCCGCACCGGCGGCCACAATCCTGTCGGCGCTGGCGAAAAGCGGCTGCAACATCCTGATCTCGGGCGGCACCGGGTCGGGCAAGACGACCCTGCTGAACTGCCTGACCGCGTTCATCGACGCGGGCGAGCGGATCATCACCTGCGAGGACACGGCGGAACTGCAACTCCAGCAGCCCCATGTCATCAGCCTCGAAACCCGGCCCCCGAACCTCGAAGGCGAGGGCACGGTGACGATGCGGGATCTCGTGAAGAACTGCCTGCGGATGCGCCCGGACCGCATCATCGTGGGCGAGGTGCGCGGCCCCGAAGCGTTCGACCTCTTGCAGGCGATGAACACCGGGCACGACGGGTCGATGGGCACGCTGCATTCCAATTCCCCCCGCGAAGCCCTGTCGCGGCTCGAGTCGATGGTGACCATGGGCTACCCGTCGCTCCGGACGGCGACGATTCGCGAGATGATCGCGTCGGCGGTGGACGTGATCGTGCAGGCGTCCCGCATGCGCGACGGCAGCCGCAAGATCATCGCCGCCACCCAGATCGCGGGTCTGGATGGCGACCATATCGCGCTGGCGCCGCTGTTCCGCTACGAGGTGCGGGCAGGTGGCGACCCCGAAGGCCGGATCACGGGAACCCACGTGCGCGGTGTCGGGTTGGTGGGCGTGTCGCGTCAGAAAGCCGAATACCACGGCGTTGACTCGCGCATCGACCACGCGCTCGACGAGATGTGAGCGCGAAAGGGGCATGGAATCGTCCGACGGCATGACATTTCTTGCGGCGCTGCTGGGTGCTGCGGCCTCCATCACCCTTTTCGTGCTGGTCCTTACCAAGATCGGCGCACGCAAGCGCGCCTTGCTGAACCGGCTTCGCGCGCGCCGCACGGAGACGCGGCCAAGCCATGGTGTATCCCCCGTGGCGAACACCGCGCAGTTGCAGATGATCGGCACCGCGACCGGATCGGATCGTGCCCGGCGCTGGATGTTGAAGAACGGGTTCGACACGACCCCGCGGCGTCTGGCGGCCCTGATCGCGGCGGGGGTCGTCTGCGCGTTCGGGCTGGGGATGCTCGTGGGGCTGCCCGGGGTCGTCGCCATGTCCGGGGCCATTGTCCTCGTGCCCGCACTGACCCTTGTCGCGGGACGACAGCGTATTGCCCGACGCATGCAGCGGGCCGAAGAACAGTTCCCCGCCGTGATCGGCACCATCGTGCGCACCCTGCGCAGCGGCCTGACCCTGCAGGACGCGATGCAGCTTGTGGCGTCCGAAGGGCCGGAACCGCTGCGTGCGGAATTCGCCCGTGTCCTGACCGACGAGGCGATCGGCCTGCCGTTGCCCGATGCCTGTCAACGCATGGCGACGCGCCTGCCCTTCGACGCGGCTGAATTCTTCGCGCTGATCGTGGCGATCCAGACCGAAACCGGCGGCAGCATCGTGA
>DAIPIS010000347.1:0-1904 GCA_036770665.1 Meridianimarinicoccus sp. | reverse complement strand
GGATGCACGCGCAGGTTCGTCACCCCGGCCGCGCGGATCTTGCCCAGCAGCATGGCGACGCCATTGATGTAGGGCTCGCAGCCGATGATCCCGACCTGCGGGTTGCGGGTGGCCTGGTGGACCATGTGTTCGCCCCCGCCGAAGCCGATCTCCAGCCAGACCGGGCGGTCGCCGAAGACCGCGCGCAGGTCGAGCGGGTGGCGGTCGGGGTTCGCGTGCCAGTCCACCGGGCCGGGCGACAGCGCGGCGAGGTCTTCGTCGAGATACGTCGCCTGGCTGTCGCGCAGGGTCTTGCCCTTGCGGCGGCCATAGAAGTTGCGCCATGGCCCGCGTGTCGATTCGGGCGAAGATTTGGGCGGGATGTGGTCGGGCCGGGTCATGGGCCGGGGCATGCGCAGCCCGCGCGGAAAGGTCAAGGGGTGCGCGCCGGCGGCGGCGCCCGTCGCCGCCACGCGGCCCGGCCCAGCACGGCGGCCAGCACCAGCAGCAGCGGGGCATTGCCCAGCCGCGCGAAGGGCGGCGGCGACACGGGGGCGGGCAGCGCGCGGTCGAGCGCGCCCGCAGTGCCCAGCGCCAGCGATCCGGTGATCCGCCCCGCCGGGTCGATGACGGCGGAAATGCCGGTGTTGGCCGCGCGCACCAGCGGCAGGCCCTGTTCCACCGCGCGCATCCGCGCCTGCGCAAGATGCTGTTGCGGCCCGGCGAACCGACCGAACCACGCGTCGTTGGTGATCTGCACGATCCAGTCGGGGCGCGGGCCGCCCGGCGGGGTGCGGGCATGGCGGGGAAAGATCGCCTCGTAGCAGATCAGCGGCAGCGCATGGCCCAGCCCCGCCATGCGCAGGTCCAGCAGGCGCGGCCCCGGCCCCGGCGAGAACCCGCCGAGGTAATCGGTGGCCAGCCCCTCCAGCCCCAGCCAGCGCGCCAGTTGCCCGCCGGGGAAGTATTCGCCGAAGGGGACGAGGTGATGCTTGTCATGAACCGCGATCGCGGTGCCGTCCGGGCCGATGATCCCGAGCGCGTTGAACAGCGCGCCGCGGTCCAGCCGCTGTGCGCCCACAAGTGCCACGGCACCTTGCGCCGCGCCCGCGATCAGGGCGTCGCCGTCCGGGTTGGTGCCCCAGAGATAGAACAGGCTGACCTCGGGCCACACGACCGCGGCGACCGGCGGGCCATCCGACGAGAGCGCAAGCGCGCGGTTCCAGAAGACCGGGACCAGGTCGGGTTCCCATTTCAGGTGCTGCGCGGCGTTGGGCTGCACCAGCCGGATCACGGGGCGGGTCTGGGGTTGATCGGCGGCGGCCATTGCGGGGACGCCGCGCTGCGCCACGGCCCCGCAAAGGGCGCAGACCGCGACCCCGGCGATCGCCAGCCCCGCCCACCGCAGCCGCGCGGGACCGGGGCGCAGCGCCAGCGCCAGCGCGGCAGCGATCAGCAGGGTGACGAACCCCAGACCGTGCGGGCCGACCCACGCTCCCAGCATGCGCAGCGGCGTGTCCACCCAGACCGATCCGACGAGCCCCCAGGGAAACCCGGTGAACAGGACTGACCGCAGCATCTCGGCCGCCGTCAGGGATGCTGCAAAGGTCAGCGCTCGTCCTGCGGCCCCGGCAGGCACGAGCCAAGCCGCGACCCATGCCGCGAGCGCCCAGAAGAGCGCAAGCCCCCCCGCCATCAGCACCAGCGCGAAAGGCGCCATCCAGCCGTGGCGCGCGGCATCCACCAGAAACGGCTCCACGATCCAGTGCAGGGTGACGGCGAAATACCCGGTCCCCGCCGCCCAGCCGACGATGGCTGCCGTGCGCATGTCCGTCGCACGCGTGTCCGCCGTGCGGCACAGGATCAGCATCAGGCCGCACAGCCCCGCAAGCGTGAGCACAGGCCAGCCCACCGGGGCGTGCCCA
>DAIPIS010000346.1:0-1904 GCA_036770665.1 Meridianimarinicoccus sp. | reverse complement strand
CGGGACCCCCGGAATACCGGCTGCGTCAGGGTCGCCAGCGCAGGAAATTGGCGATCATCCGCAGCCCGGCGGCCTGGCTTTTCTCCGGGTGGAACTGCAACCCGATGACGGTGTCGCGCGCCACGATGGCGGTCACGTCGCCGCCGTAGTCCACATGCGCCAGCCGCGCCGCCGGATCGGCCACGCTGAACTGGAAGGAGTGGACGAAATAGGCGTGATCGCCTGTGGCCACCCCGTCCAGCACCGGGTGCGGGCGGTCGATCACCAGATCGTTCCAGCCCATGTGCGGCACCTTCAGCGCCGGGTCGGCGGGGGCGATCGGCACGACGTCGCCCCCGATCAGGTCGAGCCCGTCGGTGGGCGTGTACTCAAACCCGCGCGTCGCCAGCATCTGCATGCCCACGCAGATCCCCATGAAGGGCACGGCGCGGACCGTCACCGCTTCCACCATCGCGTCGAAAAGGCCCGTGCGCGCGCGCAACCCCGCCAGACAGGCCGGGAACGCGCCGTCGCCCGGCAGCACCACGCGGCTGGCCGCCGCCACGTCCTCGGCCCGGTCGGACACGATCACGGGGTCGCCGCCCACCTCCGCCGCCATGCGCTGGAACGCCTTTTCCGCCGAATGCAGGTTGCCGCTGTCGTAGTCGATCAGGACCGTGGTCATGGATTACAGGCTGCCCTTGGTGGACGGGATCGCATCGCCCTTGCGCGGGTCCGGCTCCAGCGCGTCGCGCAACGCCCGCGCCACCGCCTTGAACGCGGCCTCGGCGATGTGGTGGCTGTTGATCCCGGCCAGCCGGTCCACATGCAGCGTGATCCCGCCATGGGTGGCCAGCGCCTGGAAGAATTCGCGCACCAGTTCGGTGTCGAAGGTGCCGATCTTCGCCGTGGGAAAATCCACGCCCCACACCAGGTAGGGCCGCCCCGACAGGTCGAGTGCGGCGCGCACCAGCGCGTCGTCCATGGGCAAATGGCACGCGCCATAGCGCCGGATGCCGCGCTTGTCGCCCAGCGCCCGTGCGATGGCCTGCCCGAGCGCGATGCCTGTGTCCTCCACCGTGTGGTGGTCGTCGATGTGCAGGTCCCCCACCGCGCGCACGGTCATGTCGATCAGCGCATGCCGCGCCAACTGGTCGAGCATGTGATCGAAGAAGCCGACCCCGGTGGCGTTGTCGTATTGCCCCGTGCCGTCCAGATCGACGGTCACGGTGATGTCGGTTTCTGCGGTCGTGCGGGTGATGGTGGCGGAACGCATGGAATTGTCCTTCGCGGCTGCCCGCGGGGTATAGCGGGCGGGGGTGCCGCGGAAAAGGGCTGTCAGCCGATCGGTTCCATGGTCACGTGGAACCCGGTCAGGATGTTCGGCCCGAAGGTATGGGTCAGCGGCACGTCCGCCGCGTCGCGCCCCTGCGCCACCAGCACCCGCCCGATCCTGGGGCGATTGTTGCGCGGATCGAAGGTCCACCACTGCCCGTCGAGCCAGCATTCCATCCAGGCCGCGAAATCCATGATGCCGATCGGCTGGGCCACGCCCACCTCGCTGATGTAGCCGGTGCAATAGCGGGTGGGGATGTTCATGCAGCGGCAGAACGCGACCGCGAGATGGGTGAAATCGCGGCACACGCCGACGCCTTCGGCATGGGCTTCGGCGGCGGTGCGGGTGGCGCGGGCGTTTTCATACCCGAACCGGATGTGCGCGTGGACATAGTCGCAGATCGCCTGCACCCGCGGCCAGCCCGGCGGCGTTGCGCCGAACAGGTCCCACGCGGTGTCGGCGAGGATGTCGGTTTCGCAGTACCGGCTGCCGAGCAGGAACTGCAGCGCGTCGGCCGGCAGGTGCTCCACCTGTGCCTGCTGCGCGAAGGGGGCCTGCGGGTCGGGCACGCCATCGTCGAAGATCACCG
>DAIPIS010000091.1:4144-8711 GCA_036770665.1 Meridianimarinicoccus sp. | reverse complement strand
GACATGTTCGCCGAACATCGCCACGGCCCGGCGGAAACGCTGGTGCCCGCTTGGGTGGCGGAGGTGCTGGCAGGCTGATGCACGCCGCCCCTCACGGGACGACGCACGGGCAGGATCAGGGCCCTGCCGTGGCCGGGATCAGTTGCCCATCTTCATGCCGTGGCCCGCATGGCCCCCGTTTCCCCCGTTTCCCCCGTGGCTTTCCGGCATCCGCTGCAGGTCCACCGGCACCTCGATCGTCACGTCGCCCGCCTGTTCGAAGGTGAGCGTAAGCGGCACCATGGTGCCATCCTCGAACGGCGTGGTGATGCCAAGAAACATCACATGATCGCCACCACGGGCCAGAACATGTTCCCCATCGGCCGGCAGGGCGAAGCCTTCCTCGACCTCGACCATGCGCATCACGCCCTGATCGTCCGCGATATGGGTGTGCAGTTCCACCCGCTCGGCCACCGGACTGCGCGCCGTCAGCAGCCGGTCATCCATGTCGCCGCGGTTGTGCAACACCATGAAGGCCGCGCCGGACACGGCCGACGGCCCGGACGACCGGGCATAGGCATCCTGCACCTCGATCACGCTTTGCGCACACACGGCAGCGGGTATCGCCACGGCAAGCGCCGCGGCCAGAAAAGTCGTCTTGAGCATTGCTTCTGTCCTTGATCTGGAATGTCTGGAACGTCGATCAGGACAAATGCGGCGGCCCGCGCGCTTGGGAACACCGCACGGCGTTGGACCGCCCGCGCACACGCACCCGGCCAAACGCCAGCCGCCGCACCGGCACCGCATGCCGCAGAAATGCGGGCGGGGCGTCCAGCCCGGCCAGGATCGACATGACGCAATCGGGACAGGTCGCCACGTGGCCGGTCGGCTGGCCATCGGCATCGACGGTCACGACCACGGGTCCTGTGCCGGTGCACAGCACAATGCTGCCGACGGCCTGCGCCTGCCCCCGTGCCGCGCCCACATGCAGCGCAGTGATCGCGACCAGCGCGGCCAGCAGCAGCCCGAGAATATCCCGCAGGAAACGTGTCATGACACCCGATGTATCGCAGCCGCCCGCGCGCGCAAACGAAAAAGCCCCGCTGACGCGAGGCCTTGAACGCAGATCGGGTGGGACCGAAGGCGGCCGGGTCCTGCCCGGCGCCGTTCAGGGATCAGGCCGAAGCCTGTGCCTTCATGATCTCTTTCTTGATCTTCAGCGCGTCTTCGGACAGTTCGGCATCCTTGGCCTTGGCCATGAACGCGTCGAACCCGCCGCGATGATCCACCGACCGCAGCGCCTTGGACGAGATGCGCAGCTTGAAGGTCCGCCCCAGCGTGTCGGAGATCAGCGAGACCTCCTGCAGGTTGGGCAGGAAACGGCGGCGGGTCTTGTTGTTGGCATGGCTGACATTGTTGCCGACCATCGGGCCAATTCCGGTCAATTCGCAGCGGCGCGACATGGGCGTTCCTCGTGAGCTCGACAAGCGGGGTCCGGACGGGCCGGAACGGGTGTTGTTCAATTGGACAGGGCGCCGACATGCAGCGCCCATGCGTTGTGAGGGGTGCCACTACCGGCTGGTTCGGGGGTCGTCAAGCGCTTTCGCACCGCGCCGCGCGCCCAGCAGGGTATATAGCCCCGCCGCCAGCACCACGGCGCTGCCCGCCAGCGTCGTTGCCGACAGAGGTTCGCCGAAGACGGCCACGCCAAGACCCACGCCAAAAAGCAGGCGGCTGTAACGGAACGGCGTCACCACGCCCACATCGCCCACCCGCATCGCGGCGGTCAACCCGCTGTAGGCCGCAACGCCGATCACCGTCCCGGCGGCGATGCACCCGAAGGCCGCGGCATCCGCGCTCACCGATCCGCCCATGAGGGCCCAGAGCACCCCGCCCGTGGGCACCAGCACCACGAAGCCGCACAGGCCAAGCTGCCGATTCGACAGCGCCGCGGGTGCCGCGCGCGTCGCAAGATCGCGGGCGGCGAAGCCCGCCATGCCGATCACCGCAAGGATCGACGCCGGCACGAAGCTGCCGGGGGTGGGTTGCAGGATCACCATGACCCCGCCAAAACCGATCAGCACCGCCAGCCAACGGTGCCAGCCGATCCGTTCCCCGAACACCAGCGCGGCCCCGGCCACAACCACCAGCGGCGCGGCCTGCAGGATCGCCGTCGCCGCCGACAGCGGCGTCAGCGCGATGGCAAGCGTATAGCCCAGCCGCCCCGTGACCTCGGCCACCGCGCGGAACGCCACCGCGCGCCGCGCCATCGCCGGGTGCCACAACGGCTCCCCGCGCCCGCGTGCAAGAAAGGCGAAGCCGATGGCCCCGCCGATCCCGAACAGCATCAGCACGAAGCCCACGGGCAGCCGCCCCGCCGCGGTCTTCAGGAACATGTCTTCGAGTGCGAAGGCCGCCATGGCCGCGACCATCAGGGCCGCGCCGCGCAGGTTGTCGGCCGCCGGGGCCGGGACATGGGCCGCACGTCGCCCCGGCCTCGCGGTGCTCATCGGTCAAGCCACGCCAGCATCCGGTCCGCCGCCACCCCCGGCAACGCCTCGCCCGCCGCGACCGCGTCGCCCAGTTCGGCCAGCCGCGCGCGGGCGGCGGGATTGCCGGTCAGACGCGCGAGCAGGCCCTGCCGGACTTCCTCTTCGAACCAGTAGCGCGCCTGGCCTGCGCGTCGGGCATCCCAATGGCCGGTCTCGCGCCGCCACGCCACCAGCGCCTGCATCTCGGCCCAGGCCGCGACCAACCCGGTTTCCGCCACGGCGGACACCATCATCGCCTTCGGGAAACCCGGCGGGTCCTGCGGGCGCTTGCGGAGCAGCCGCAACGCCCCCGCGTAATCGGCACAGGTGCGCGTGGCGGTGGCCAGCAGTTCGCCATCGGCCTTGTTCACAAGGATCATGTCGGCGATTTCCATGATGCCGCGCTTGACGCCCTGCAACTCGTCCCCGCCCGCCGGTGCCATCAGCAGCACGAACAGGTCGGCCATTTCCGCCACCACGGTTTCCGACTGCCCCACGCCCACGGTTTCGATGAGCACAAGATCGAACCCGGCGGCCTCGCACAGCGCCACCGCCTCGCGCGAGCGGCGCGCCACGCCGCCCAGATGGGTCTGGCTGGGCGACGGCCGGATGAACGCGCGCGGATCGCGGCTCAGCCGGTCCATCCGGGTCTTGTCGCCCAGGATCGATCCGCCTGATCGGGCCGAGCTGGGGTCCACCGCCAGCACCGCGACCCGAAGCCCCTGCGCCGTGAGCATCATGCCGAAGGCTTCGATGAAGGTGGACTTGCCCACGCCCGGCGTGCCCGACAGCCCCACCCGCAGCGCCTGCCGCCCCGCGTCCCGCAGACGATCCAGAAGCGCAATCGCCTGCGCCCGGTGATCCGCCCGGCCACTTTCCACCAGCGTGATCGCCCGTGCCAGCGCCCGACGCTCGCCCGAAAGGATACGCGGCGCCAGCGCATCGGCCAGCGCGGCGGGGTCGGTTGCGGCAGCGGCGGCGGCGGGGTCGCGCATGGGGGCCTCACGGTGATATGCGTGGACGTTGTCTTGCCGTTTCGCCCTGTCTATGTCCACCCTCGGACGACGCCAAGGACCCCGCCAAGGACCCTGCCCCATGCCCTACCGCACCCTCGCCGCTGCCATCGCCTGCGCCGCGTTTCTGGCGACCGCGCCCGCCGCCGCCACGGCGACCGAGGAAAGCGGCACTTTCACGGTCAGCTTCGGCGGGATCCGCGCGGGCGTTCTGGC
The DNA here is from genome assembly GCA_036770665.1 of Meridianimarinicoccus sp. Lineage (GTDB taxonomy): Bacteria > Pseudomonadota > Alphaproteobacteria > Rhodobacterales > Rhodobacteraceae > Meridianimarinicoccus. The sequence continues at coordinate 4,972 of DAIPIS010000091.1, read as the reverse complement.
GTTTCGCGGCGAAGACACCCGGGGCAGCTATACCGTGCACGGGTCGGCACGGGCCAGCGGCGTGCTGGGCGCGCTCTTCGATGCCGAGATCGACACGGTGGCCCAAGGCAAGATCGACGGCAACCGTTACAGCCCCCGCATGGCGCGCGAGGTGACGGCCAAGCCCGACGACCGGCGCGAACGCCGCTACGATTTCAGCGGGGCGGGCGTGCCGCGGATCACCGACACGCCACCGCGTGCCGCCCGACCCGGCGACGCGCCCGCCGCGGCGCAGGCCGGCACGGTGGACACGACGACTGCGGCCTACGCGATCCTGCGCGACCGGCCCGCGGGGCTGGCCTGCGATCTGGACCTCGCGATCTACGACGGGCGCAGGCGGCACCGGATCGTGTTCGACCGGCCCTCCGCAGACGGGCTGACCTGTACGGGGACCTACAGCCGGGTCGCGGGCTTCAGCGCGGAGGAAATGGCCGAACGCCGCGACTGGCCGCTGACCCTGACCTATACCCCCCTGCCCGACGGAACCCTGCGGGTGACACGGGTCGATTTCCCCACCAGCTTCGGCACGGCGCGCGTCTCCCGCCGCTGAGGCGTGTCGCGCCGGGGGCGGACCCGGCCCGGTCCATCCGGGTGACGCAACGTCACGTGATCCGGGCAAGTCGCGGTCCAGCGCGGGACCGCGGCACGCCGCCGCTGACGACCGCCCGCCAGACGCGACCCGGCCCGCCATGCGGCGCGGGCGGACGGCGGCCACGGGCGGCACGCCGGACGCGCCGCGACCGCGCCACCGCCACCCGCACAGCGCCGGTCTGCCTCCCGGTCTGCCTC
>DAIPIS010000091.1:0-4044 GCA_036770665.1 Meridianimarinicoccus sp. | reverse complement strand
CCCGGTTTGCATGACCGCCGCCAGCGCGCCATAACCGCGCCATGACGCGTGCGCCCATCTCCCTGCCGACCCTGCCCATCGACCCGGTCCTGCCCGATCTGGTCGCGGCGCTGGACCGGCATGGGCGTGCCGTGCTGCAGGCGCCCCCCGGCGCGGGCAAGACGACCCGCGTGCCGACAGCACTGCTGGCCGCGTGTCAGGCCAGCGGCGCGACGGGCCGCATCGTCATGCTGGAACCCCGCCGCATCGCCGCCCGCGCCAGCGCCGAACGCATGGCCGCGGAACGCGGCGAACCCGTGGGCCAGACCGTCGGCTACAGCATCCGCGGCGAAAGCCGCACTTCCGCCGCGACGCGGATCGAGGTCGTGACCGAAGGCATCCTGACCCGCCGCCTGCAGGCGGACCCGGACCTGCCCGGCGTCGGCACGCTGATCTTCGACGAATTCCACGAACGCTCCCTGCAGGCCGACCTTGGCCTTGCGCTCGCGTGGGAGGTGCGCGCCGCCCTGCGGCCCGACCTGCGCATCCTCGTGATGTCGGCGACGCTCGACGCCGCCCCGGTCGCGGCGCTGATGGACGACGCCCCGGTCCTGACCGCCGAGGGCCGCGCCTTTCCCGTGGACACCCGCTGGCTCGCGGCCCCCCTGCCCCGCGGCGTGCGCCTGCCCGAGGCCACCGCCGACCTGACCTTGCAGGCGCTGGCGGAAACGGAGGGCGGCGTGCTGGTGTTTCTGCCCGGCGAGGGCGAGATCCGACGCTGCATGGCGCTGCTGGCCGCCCGCCTGCCCGGCGGCTGCACCCTCCTGCCGCTCTACGGCGCGCTGCCTGCAGCGGGCCAGCGGGCAGCGCTGGCCCCCGCCGCCCCCGGCATCCGCAAGATCGTGCTGGCCACGGCCATCGCGGAAACCTCGCTCACCATCGACGGCATCCGGGTCGTGGTGGACGCGGGCCGGGCCCGGCGCGCGCGGTTCGATCCCGGATCGGGGATGTCGCGGCTGGTGACGGAGCGGGTGACACGGGCCGAGGCCGACCAGCGCCGGGGCCGCGCGGGGCGCGTCGCACCCGGCACCTGCTACCGGCTCTGGACCCGGGGCGAGGAGGGCGCGCTCATCGCCTATCCCCCCGCCGAGATCGAAGCGGCGGACCTGACCGGCCTCGCGCTCGACCTGGCGCAATGGGGCGCGCAGGCGGGGGATCTGGCCTTCCTGACCCCGCCGCCCGCCCCGGCACTGGCTGAGGCGCAGGCCCTGCTGCGCGATCTGGGCGCGCTGGATGCGGGCGGGCGGATCACCGACCACGGGCGCGCGCTGGCCGGGCTGCCGCTGCATCCGCGGCTCGGACACATGCTGCTGCGCGCAGGCAAGCCCGCGACGCTTCTCGCCGCACTGATGGGCGACCGCGACCCGCTGCCGCGCGATGCGGGGGCCGATCTGGGTCTGCGCCTGCGCGCACTGCGCGGCGACGGGCGCGCGGCGGACCCGGCCACGGCACAGCGCATCCGGGCCGAGGCGACCCGGCTGGCCCGGCTCGCCCCCGACCCGGCGGCCCCGATGGACGCGGGCGAGATGACCGCTCTGGCCTATCCGGACCGGATCGCGCTGCACCGGCCAGGCGATGCCCCGCGCTTCGTGCTGTCGGGCGGCAAGGGCGCTGCCCTGCCCGAAAACGACCCGCTGGCGCGGCAGCGGTTGCTGGCGGTGGCGGATCTGGATGGCGACCCGCGCGAGGCGCGCATCCGCCGCGCGGCCCCCATCTCCGAAGCCGCCCTGCGCGCGCTGTTCGCAGACCGGATCGAGACGGTAGAAGTCTGCGGGTGGTCCCGCCGGGACAAGCGCGTGACCGCACGGCGGCAGGACCGGCTGGGGGCGCTGGTGCTGGCCGACGCGATCTGGTCCGATGTCCCGCCCGACGCGCTGGCACGGGCCGCGCTGGACGGGGTGCGCGACCTTGGGCTGTCCGTCTTCGACGGCGCGCGGGCCTTCGGGCTCTTGCGCGCGCGGCTGCGGGTGGCGCGCGGCGAACGGCCCGACCTGCCGGACCCGTCGGACGCGGCGCTGCTGGACAGTGCCGGGGACTGGCTGTTGCCATGGCTCACCGGGCTGCGGACCGCGGCCGACCTGCGCGGGTTCGACCCGGCCCCGGCGCTGCTGGCATCGCTCGACCACGGGCAGGCACAGGCGCTGGACCGGATCGCACCGCCCGCCTACACCACGCCGCTCGGCCGCCGGATCGCCATCGACTACGGCGGGGATGCGCCAGAGATCGCCCTGCGCCTGCAGGAGATGTTCGGCGAGACCCGGCATCCGGTCGTCGGCGGCCAACCGCTGCGGGTGACGCTGTTGTCGCCGGCAGGCCGCCCGGTGCAGACGACCATGGACCTGCCGGGGTTCTGGGCGGGCAGCTATGCCGACGTGCGCCGCGACATGCGCGCGCGCTATCCCCGCCACCCCTGGCCCGAGGATCCGACGCAAGCCGACCCGACCCTGCGCGCCAAGCCGCGCGGCACCTGAGCCGGTGACGGGGGGCTCCCGCCCGTCTTCCGCCCGCTGCGCGGGCGTCATCCCGTTGGGCCCCGCCGCGTGCAAGGCACGCGGCAGAGATACGACCAACCGCGGGCAGCGCACGCGGCAGGAAACAGATCCGCGTGCACGGCACGCGGTTTCATGCGGCCCGCGTGCACGGCACGCGGACGCGATGCCGAACGCGCGCTGCGCGCGCGAGTGCCGCTTGCGGGGGGCTCTCGGGATCAGGGGAGCGGTGTGTCTGCGCAGCTTGAGCGGCGCGTCATGGATGGGACCGCGCGGATCGCAATGGGGCTGCGCCCGGTTCGGACACGGGGTAGGGTCGCTCCAGCCAGCAAGGAGTGCGCGCGATGTTCCTGAGCGTCTTCGACATCTTCAAGGTGGGCATCGGCCCGTCCTCGTCCCACACGATGGGGCCCATGACCGCCGCGGCGCGGTTCCTGGAAGACCTGCGCGGCGGGGCCGAGAAAATCCCCGGCGCGGGCGATCTGGCGGCGGTGCGGGCGACCCTGCACGGCTCGCTCGCCTTCACCGGCAAGGGTCATGCCACGGACCGCGCGGTGATCCTGGGGCTGAGCGGGTTCGTCCCCCACGATTGCGACGCCGACACCGCCGCCGCCGCACTGAAGCGCGTGCAGGCCGACCGACAGGTAAAACCGCCGGGCCTGCCACCGCTGGCCTTCGACCCCGACACGGACGTGGTGTTCGACTACGGCCCGCCCCTGCCCGGTCACACCAACGGGCTGACACTGACGGCATTCGACGCGGCGGGCAACCCGTGGCACCGGCAGACCTATTACTCGGTCGGCGGCGGTTTCGTGCTGACGGCGGCGGAAATGACCGCGCGCACGGACACCGACCTGCATGCCGAAAAGGCCGCCCACGGCTACCCCTTTCCGTTCGGATCGGCGCGGGAGATGCTGGACATGGGTGCTGCTGCAAGACTGTCCATCGCCGCGATGAAGCGCGCGAACGAGGCGGCGCACAGCCCCGGCATCGGCCTCGACGCGCGGCTCGACGCGCTCTGGGCCACGATGGACGGGGTGATCGACCGGGGGCTGGCGGCGACAGGCACCCTGCCCGGCGGACTGAACGTGCGCCGCCGCGCCCGCGCGATCCACGACCAGCTGCGGGCGGAGGCCGGTCGCAACCTCGCCCAGCCCCACACGGTCAACGACTGGCTGTCGGTCTATGCCATGGCCGTGAACGAGGAAAACGCCGCCGGTGGCACTGTCGTGACGGCACCCACCAACGGGGCCGCGGGTGTCGTGCCCGCCACGATCCGCTATTACCGCGACCACTGCATCGGGGCCACGCAGGCCGGCATCCGCGACATGATCCTGACCGCCGCCGCGATCGGGGGGCTCATCAAGCACAACGCGTCGATTTCCGGCGCGGAATGCGGCTGCCAGGCCGAAGTCGGCAGCGCCGCCGCAATGGCCGCCGCAGGGCTCTGCGCTGCCCTCGGCGGGACCAACGCGCAGGTGGAAAACGCCGCCGAGATCGCGCTGGAACATCACCT
>DAIPIS010000007.1:6221-35833 GCA_036770665.1 Meridianimarinicoccus sp. | reverse complement strand
TCAGCATCGACACCGCCGGGTTGTCATAGGCCTTGTCGAGGATATCCATCCGCGTATCGCCGAGCCGGGTATTGATGTTCAGCTTCGGGCTGACCTGCGTGCCCCGGCGCAGGGTGTCGTGGTTGGCGGTGCCGGAAATCCAGTTCGATCCCACCTCCATCATCTCGCGGATGCGCCAGAATTTCGACAGCCAGAAGCCGTAGATGAACGGCGTGTTGTGGGCGAATGTCAGCGGTCCCCATTGGAACACATCCGGGTCGTGGGACTGGTTTTCGATCACCGCGCGATAGGTGGACGACAGCTCCCAGTCCTCCTGCGGCCAGGGGCGACCGTCCTCGAACACGAACCACGGCCGATACCGGGTGCCCCCCACCTCCTGCTCCAGGTCCGACATCTCGCGCAGGTAGTCGTCGTCGTGCTGCATCGTCTGGGTCGCGGGATCGTACCACTTGAAATCCTGCGCCCCGTCCACACGCACCCCGTCCGCGCCGAAATCGACCTTGCGGCGCTGCATTTCCAGCAGGATCGCGCGCACCGCCGGGTTCTTGTAGTCGAGGTTCTGGCCATACATGTTCGGCCCGGCGAAGAAATGCGCGTTCAGCGCGCCCAAGCCCTGGTTGTCCGCATGGCCGAACACCACGTCGAGGATCAGCATCTTCGGCTTGCCCGGAAAATTGTGCAGGGCGGCAGCGAAATCGACCAGCTCGTCTGGCCGCCCGCTTTCCAGCAGCACCGGGTTCACCGTCGCCGTGCCTGCGATCACCACGTCATAGCCCCAGTTCGTGGTGTCGGGCCGGGTCAGGCTGGCGGTGACGGTGGCGTCGTCGATCGGCGTTTCCTGCCAGAAGGCCGGGCCGGTTTCGTGGACGGTCGTCGGCTCCACCGGCAGCAACTGCACGGCGTCATAGCCGAGATACAGTTGATCGGCCGGTTCGATGGGCAGATCGGCGGCAAGGCGGTCGCCCAGTCGCTGGAACTGCCGCGTCAGCGCCGCAAGCGTCCCGCCCGCCGTGGCGGTGGGCACGTGGATTTGCAGGATGTTCGTGGGCGGCGCGAACTTGTGGGGCGTGTCGCCCGCCAGCGCGGCGTAATAGGCAAGATCCCGCCGGGTGGCCTGCATGGCGGCGGTGTCATACAGCTCCGCCGGGGCAAAGGCGCCGAAGGGCAGGGACGCCGCGAGCGGATCGAGGATGCGGTGCCACGTTCCTTCGGCGTCGCGCCACACCAGCGCGTAGAAATCCCCGACCTGCTGGCGATTGCCCGCGCGCATGCCCTCCACCACGGCAAAGGTATGCACTTCGAACCGCGCGACGGGCATGTAGGCGCGGTCGAAGTCCACTTCCTGATGGGCGCGTGTCAGGTCCAGCGGGGCGCGCGGGCGCAGCACTTCCAGGAACACGTCGCCGTCTGGCACCCGGTGGTCCAGCAGTTCCGGTGTCCAGAACCCGAAGGTCGCGCGCCCGTCCTGCCACTGTCCGCCGAGGCGCCGCGCGATGGTGCGTTCCGCGTCGAAACGGGTTTCGGCGGAATGGAGCGTGCGGGCGCACCCGTCGGCAAGCGCCTGGGCGGCGGCGGTATCGGGGGTGAGTGTTGCGGCGAGATCGGTCATGACGGCTCCCTTCGGCGGGCTTTGGGGCCCGTTTCAGTCGCGCAGGCGTGCCACGATGTTGGTGGCGCGCCGGATCGCGGGATGCGCGCCCAAGTCCCGTGCGGCCACCGGCAGGCGGCGGCACCAGTTGGGATGGGCACAGATGGTGCCGGGCAGGTTCGGCTGCTCGGTCAGGCCCAGCATATCCTCTGCCTGCAGGGCCACAAGGGCGGCAGGGCTCGCGGCCAGCGCCGCATGCAGGCTGTCGGGGTTGCCGTCGTCGGTGCCGTGGACCGCGTCGAAGGCCGCGACCTCGGCCGCGCGGGCGGCGCGGGCGTCGGGCAGGTCGGCGTCGGGCAGTTGCCCGATCCGTGCCCACCAGTCCAGATCCCGGCCCAAGCGCCAGCCCGCCCAGGTGGGCAGGTCGTGGCTGGAAAAGGCCGCGAGCGTCAGCGCGTCCCAGTCGCAGGCCGCGCGATAGCGCGGTGGCGTGCCGTCGCGTTCGAACATCGCCACCCGGCAGCCCAGCACGCCCGCTTCGGCCATGGCGTCGCGCAGGCCATCGGGCACGTTGCCCAGATCCTCGCCCACGACGGTGGCCCCGGCGCGTGCCGCCTCAACCCGCGTGATGGCCAGCAGGGCGGCGCGGGGCATGGCGACATAGCCGCCCGGCGCGCCACAGTCGGGCACCCAGAACGCCCGATCGAAGCCCAGCACATGGTCGATCCGCAACAGCCGTGCATGGCGGAACTGGGCGCGCAGCGTATCGATGAAGGCCCGGAAGCCGGACGCCACCAGCGCGCGGGGGTTGAAGGGGGCGATCCCCCAGCTTTGCCCGCCGGGCGAGAACGCGTCGGGCGGGGCCCCCAGCGACACGCCGCGCGCGAAACTGGCAGGGTCGGCCCAGGTTTCGGCCCCGCCCGGATGGGTGCCGACCGCAAGATCCAGATAGAGGCCGAACCGCATGCCTGCATCGCGGGCGGCCTGCCGCACGGTGCCGAGCTGCGCATCGGCCTGTCCTTGCGCCCAGGCGTGAAAGGTCACGGCCTCCGGGTGGGCCGCGGCAAAGGCAGCGACGGCGGCACTGCCCGGATCGCGCAGATCGGCGGGCCAGTCGGGCCAGAGCGGCCCGTGCCGGTCGGCGAGCGCCTGGTGCGTCGCAAAGCGCCACAGATCCGGATCTGCCAGCGCCGCTGTCCGCGCGGTGACCCGATCGGCATCGGGCAGGGCAGCGAACGCAAGACGCAGGGCGGAACGCTGCGCGGGCCGGTCGGTGATGTAATCGATGAGGTCTCCCGGCGTGCCCTGCCAGCCCGGCACGGCCACATGGGCGGTGTTCAGCCGCTGGCGGCTGGAGGGCGAATAGGGGCTGAACGCAGCGGGGTCATCGGGAAAGCCCGCGTGTACCGGGTTGATGCCCACGAAGTCCGCGCCTGCGCGCCCCAGCCCCGCGACGGCGTCGGCAAGATCGGCATAATCGCCGTAGCCGCCCGCATCCGCCGTGCGCAGGCCATAGAGCGGCAAGGTCACGCCCCAGCCGGGAGCGGGGTCCGAGGGGCGCGGTGGCACGGCGATCACGAAATCCGGCCCGCCACCATGGTCGAGCCGGTGATAGCCCGCTGGCAGCGGCGGCAAGGCCCCCGGTCCCATGCAGGTATCGCCGTTCTCCTGTGTCAGATGCCAGTCGCCCGGCACCGCATCTGTACCCGGAGTATCGCAGGGGATCACCCGCCAGCCGCGGAAGCCCGCGCGGGGTTCTTCCAGCGCGGCCAGCGACGTGGCGGCCGCCGCCTCGGACCCGGCGGGCAGGCCCATCGCCGCCAGCAGCGCGCGCGCCGTGTCGGGCGACGTCGGCCGTTCGGTGCCGGTCACATCGGTGAACCGCGGCAGCACACCCGCCGCCGTCGCCAGCCGCCACAGCGTGTCGTCACCGCCGGTCACGACGCCGTGTCCAGACGGAAGACGACCACGGTATCGGCGGCGACACGGGCGCTGACGCGGGCGGGCGTGTCGGTCACGGGCGGGCTGCGCAGGGTGTCGATGCAGCGCAGCCAGCGTTGCCCGGGGCCTGTGGCGGGCAGGCGGACCTGCAATGGCCCGCCCCGGTTGAACACCAGAAACAGCGCCTCTTCCTGCACGTCATAGGCGGGCGTGCCGCTGGCGGTGCGCATTTCCACGATGACGTGATCAAGCTTCGGGTTTTCCCAGTCGGCGGGCGTCATGGGCGTGCCGTCCGCACGCCACCAGAAGAGGTCCGGCAGACCGTCGATGGCGCGTTCGTCGGAATGCAGGAACAGTTTCTGGCGCAGGATCGGGTGGGCCTTGCGGAACGCGATCATCGCCTTGGTGAAATCGCGCATGGTCCAGTCGGCCCGCGTCCAGTCCACCCAGCCGATGTCGTTGTCCTGGCAATAGGCGTTGTTGTTGCCCTGCTGGCTGTTGGCGATCTCGTCGCCCGCAAGGATCATCGGCGTACCCTGTGACAACAGCAGCGTCGCCATCATGTTACGCCGTCGCCGGGCGCGGGCCGACAGGATCTTGCGATCCTTGGTGGGGCCCTCGACCCCCATGTTGTCCGAGAAGTTCTCGCCATGCCCGTCGCGGTTGTCCTCGCCGTTGGCGTGGTTGTGTTTCTGCGCGTAGCTCGTCACATCCGCCAGCGTGAAGCCGTCATGGGCGGTGACAAGATTGACCGACACCGTCGCAGGCCGCCCGGAATGGTCGAACTGCAGCGCCGATCCGGTCAGCCGGTCGGCGAGATCGGCGGCCAAGCCCCGGTCGCCGCGCCAGAACCGGCGCACACCGTCGCGGAACTTGTCGTTCCATTCGAGAAACGGCGGCGGAAAGGCCCCAAGCTGGTAGCCGCCGGGGCCGATATCCCACGGCTCTGCGATCAGCTTGACGTCCGCCAGCACGGGATCCTGCCGGACCGTGTCGAAGAACGCGGACCCCCGGTCGAAGCCACCGTCACCCGTGCGCCCCAGTGTGGCGCACAGGTCGAAGCGGAAGCCGTCCACATGCATGACCTCCACCCAGTAGCGCAAGGAATCCATCACCATGCGCAGCACCATGGGATGATCCATGTTCACCGTGTTCCCGGTGCCGGTGTCGTTGATGTAATGGCGGCGGTCGGCTGCCAGCCGGTAGTAGCTGGCGTTGTCGAGCCCCCGGAACGACAGGGTCGGTCCCAGTTCGGACCCTTCGCAGGTGTGGTTGTACACCACATCGAGGATCACCTCGATCCCCGCCCGGTGCAGGGCAGCGACGGTCTGCTGGAATTCGGCGATCTCGCCGTTCATCATGTAGCGGGGTTCGGGCGCGAAAAAACCGAGCGTCTGGTAACCCCAGTAATTCGTCAGCCCCTTTTCCACGAGAAAACTGTCGTCCAGGAACGCATGCACCGGCAGCAGTTCGATCGCCGTGATGCCCAGATCGACGAGGTGGTCGATGACCCGGGGCGATCCCAGTGCGCGGAAGGTGCCGGGGTGGTCGACGCCGGGAAAGCGGGCGGTCAGGCCCTTCACATGGGCTTCGTAGATCACGCTGTCGCGGGTGCGGATGCGGGGCGGACGGTCGCCGCGCCAGTCGAACGTGGGATCGGTGACCACCGCCTTGGGCATGTAGGGCGCGCTGTCGCGCGGGTCGGCCACAAGATCGCCCTTGGCCGGGTCATATCCCAGAAGCGCCGGGTTCTGCACGGGGTGCCCGGTGATGCGCCGGGCATAGGGATCGAGCAGCAGCTTGGCCGGGTTGAACCTGTGCCCGTCCTCGGGCGCGTAGGGGCCGTGGGCGCGATAGCCGTAAAGCTGCCCCGGCTGCAGCCCGGGCAGATAGCCGTGCCAGACATCGCCATTGCGTTCCGGCAGGGTGTGCCGCGCGGTTTCCTGCGTGCCGTCCGGGCTGAACAGGCACAGCTCCATCCGCGTGGCATGTTCCGAGAAGATCGCGAAATTGACCCCGTGCCCGTCATGCTGTGCGCCGAGCGGGTGTGACCGCCCCATCCGGATCCCTGTCTGAGCCTTCATTCACATCCCGTCCACAAGGTCCCGGTACAGCGCCGCATAGGCCGCGCCGGAACGGTCCCATCCAACCGGATGACGCATGGCATTGCGGACCATCCGGGTCCAGACCTTCGGGTCGGAAAAAAGCGCGCACAGCCGGTCGATCGCGTCGCGCAACGACGACACGGTCAGCGGATGCACGGTGATGCCCGTCGCGGCACCCGCCGCAAGACCGGCGTCGGACGCGTCGATCACCGTGTCGGCGAGCCCGCCGGTCAGCGCCACCACCGGGATCGTGCCGTAGCGCAGCCCGTAAAGTTGGGTCAGCCCGCATGGCTCGAAACGGGACGGGATCAGGATCGCATCGGCCCCGGCCATCATGCGGTGCGACAGCGCCTCGTCATAGCCGATCTTCACGGACACGTTGGGATGCGCCGCCGCATCGCGCCAGGCCTGTTCCAGCGCCGGATCGCCGCTGCCCAGAAGCGCCAGCCGCCCGCCCTGATCCGTCAGGCTGGGCAGGGCATCGCGCAGCAGGTCCAGCCCCTTCTGTTCGGTCAGCCGCGACACCACGATGCACAGCGGTCCGTCGCCGTCGGGCAGCCCGAATTCGGCCTGCAGGGCCGCACGGTTCGGGGCCTTGCCGCGCCCCTGATTATAGGGCGTGATGGCGGGATCGGTTTCCGGGTTCCACGCGGTCGTGTCGATCCCGTTGAGAATGCCTGTCAGATCGGGTCGCCGTTCCCGCAGCACGCCCTGCAGGCCCATGCCGAATTCAGGGGTCAGGATTTCGCGTGCATAGGTCGGGCTGACGGTGGTCAGACGGTCCGCCATCATCAGCCCGGTCTTGAGCGCGCTGACCTGCCCCCAGTACTCGGCAAGGCCGGGATGAAAATCCTCCGCCGCGATGCGCATGGACGTCAGCCGCCAGGGTGCCGCAAGCCCCTGGAACGCGATGTTGTGGATGCTCAGGACCGAGGGCACGCCGCCCGTGTGCCGGCGCAGATAATAGGGGGCCAATGCCGCCTGCCAGTCGTGGCCATGCACCACCGCGGGCCGCCAGCCGTCGGTCAGCCCGTCGCGCGCCACCACCATCGCGGCCCAGGACAACGCCGCGAAGCGTTCGGGGTTGTCGGGCCAGTCGCGCCCGTCGGGGCCGAGATACGGGTTGCCCGGTCGCGCGAACAGGTGCGGCGCGTCCAGCACCAGCAGGTCCAGCCCCGCGGCGCGCGCGCCAAGGATCCGCGCCGCGCCGCCGAAGTGATCGGGCAGGTCCAAGAGCGGCACGCCATCGCCAAGGGCAGCCAGCACGCCCGGATAGCCGGGCAGCAGCGTCCGGACCCCGACGCCATGGGCGACGAGCGCGCCGGGCAGCGCGCCCGCCACATCGGCGAGGCCCCCGGTCTTGACCAGTGGCGCGCATTCCGAGGTGACGGACAGGACCCTCATCGCAGGCGATCCCTGCGCGGCGCGGCACCGACACCCGTCACAGCGCCGCCTCGCGCCGGTCGAGCATGGTCTGCGTGATCAGCGTCACGCCGCCTTCGGACACGCGGAACCACTTGGCGTCCTCCTCCGGGTCCTCGCCCACGACAAGTCCCTTGGGGATGATGACGCCCCGGTCGATCACCACGTTGCGCAGCCGCGCATGGCGGCCCACGTCGACATAAGGCAGGGCAACCACGTGATCGAGCGCGGCATAGGAATTCGTCCGCACCATGGTGAACAGGACCGAATTGCGGATCTCGGTGCCCGACACGATGCAGCCGCCCGACACCATGGACGACACCGCCGACCCGCGGCGGTTTTCCTCGTCATGGATGAACTTGGCGGGGGGGACGCTTTCGGAATAGGTCCAGATCGGCCAGGTGCGGTCCCACAGGTCCAGCTCCGGCGTGAAATCGGTCAGGTCGATATTGGCCTTCCAATAGGCGTCGATGGTGCCCGCATCGCGCCAGTAGGCGGGGCCGCCGGGCGCGCGCACGCAGCTTTCGGTGAACCGGTGCGCGATCGCCTTGCCGTTCCTGACGATGTCCGGGATCAGGTCGTTGCCGAAATCATGGCTGGAATTGCCGTCGCCCGCATCGCGGCGCAACAGGTCGCGCAGGAATGTCCACGAGAACACGTAAATCCCCATGGAGGCCAGCGCGACGGACGGGTCGTCCGGCGTGCCGGGCGGGTCGGCGGGTTTCTCGAGGAATTCGGTGATCCGGCCCGTCGCGTCCACCGCCATCACGCCAAAGGCCACGGCCTCCATGCGCGGCACGGTCAGGCAGCCCACGGTGACATCGGCACCCGCGTCCACGTGCTGGCGGATCATCGGTTCGTAATCCATCTTGTAGACGTGGTCGCCCGCAAGGATCAGGACATAATCCACGTCGTAGCTGTCGATGATGTCGATGTTCTGGGCCACGGCATCGGCGGTGCCGCGATACCACATGGATTCGTCGACCCTTTGGCTCGCGGGCAGGATATCGAGGAATTCGTTGCGTTCGGCGCGAAAGAAGTTCCACCCCCGCTGGCAATGCCGGATCAGGCTGTGGGCCTTGTATTGCGTCGCCACGGCCATCTTGCGGATGCCCGAATTCAGCGCGTTGGACAGGGCGAAATCGATGATCCGCACCTTGCCGCCGAAATAGACCGCCGGCTTCACCCGCCGGTCGGTCAGTTCGCGCAGGCGCGAACCGCGTCCTCCCGCCAGCACGAACGCAACCGTGCGGCTCGACAGGCGTGTGGGTCGTTTTTCCATGGTCTTGGTCTCCCTGAATTGCCGAGCCTGATTGCCGATGATCGGGCGCGAACCCAGTTGATGCGGCCTTGTTATGTCCTCGTGTGCGAAATCCGGTCTGATCAGTCCTCCCGGACCAGAAAAACCGCCGATAGCGGTGGCAGCACCACCTGCGCAGATGCAGGCAGGCCATGGCTGGGCGTGGCCGTGGCCATGACGGCCCCCATGTTGCCGCGCCCGCCGCCGCCATAGATGGCGGCATCGGTGTTCAACGCCTCGCGCCAGCGGCCCGGCGCCGACAGGCCCACGGTATAGGCGCGGCGTTCCACCGGCGTGAAGTTGCACAGGACCGCCACGTCCGGCGCACCCGGCCCATGCCGCAGCCAGGCATAGACCGACGCGTCGCTGTCGTTCGCTTCGATCCAGCGGAACCCGTCCGGGTCGCAATCGGCGACGTGCAGCGCGGGTTCCGCGCGGTAGAGCGTGTTGAGATCCCGCACCAGCCGCGCGACGCCCGCATGTTCCGGGCGCGCGGCAGCCACCCAGTCCAGTTGCGCGGCGTGGTTCCATTCGGCCGGCTGGGCGAATTCGCAGCCCATGAACAGAAGCTTCTTTCCCGGATGGCCCCACATGAACCCGTAATAGGCCCGCAGATTGGCGAAACGTTCCCATGGGTTGCCCGGCATCCGCTGGAGCATGGACCCCTTGCCGTGCACGACCTCGTCATGGCTGATCGGCAGGACGAAGTTTTCCGAGAACGCGTAGTGCAGGCCGAACGTCATCTTGTGGTGGTCGAACTTGCGGTAGACCGGGTCGGTCTTGATGTAGCTGAGCGTGTCGTTCATCCAGCCCATGTTCCACTTGTACCCGAACCCGAGCCCGCCGGTGTCCACCGGGCGCGACACCGCCGGAAAGCTGGTGCTTTCCTCGGCCACGGTCATGATGCCCGTGCATTCGCCGTAGGTCACGGTGTTCACCGCGCGCAGCATGGAAATCGCTTCGAGATTCTCGCGCCCGCCGTGGATGTTGGGCACCCATTCGCCGTCCTTGCGGGAATAGTCGCGGTAGAGCATGGACGCCACCGCATCCACGCGCAGCCCGTCCACGTGGTATTCCTCCAGCCAGTAGAGGGCGTTGGAGATCAGGAAATTCGCGACCTCGGTGCGCCCGAAATTGTAGATCAGCGTGTTCCAGTCCTGATGGAAGCCTTCGCGCGGGTCGGCGTGTTCGTAAAGCGCCGTGCCGTCGAAGCGGCCCAGCCCGTGCGCGTCGGACGGGAAATGCCCCGGCACCCAGTCGATCAGCACGCCGAGCCCCGCCTGGTGGGCGGCGTCGATCAGGTCGCGGAATTCATGGGGCGGGCCGTGGCGCACGGTCGGCGCGAACAGGCCCACGGGCTGGTATCCCCACGATCCGTCGAACGGATGTTCGCTGACCGGCATCAGTTCCAGATGGGTGAAGCCCATGTCGGCCGCATAGGCGACAAGCTGCTCGGCGGCTTCCTTGTAGGACAGCGGGCGATTGCCTTCCGGCGCAATGCGCCGCCACGATCCGAGATGCACCTCGTAGATGGAAATCGGCGCGGTCCGGGCATTGCGCCCGGCGCGGGTGGCCATCCAGTCACCGTCATCCCAGCCGTAACCGGCGATGTCGCGCACGACCGACGACGTTTCGGGCGGGTGTTCCGACCCGAACCCCACCGGGTCTGCACGCAGCGGCAGGGCCACGCCATCGGGACCGACGACTTCATACTTGTAGCGCGCGCCGTCGCCAAGGTCGGGCAGGAAGATCTCCCAGACACCCGTGGCGCCGCGCAGCCGCATCGGGTGGCGCCGCCCGTCCCACTGGTTGAAGTCCCCCACCACGGACACGCGCAGGGCGTTGGGTGCCCAGACCGCGAAATGCACCCCGCGTGCGCCGTCATGGGTGCAGACATGGGCACCCAGGACCTTCCAGATGCGGCGGTGCGTGCCTTCGCCCAGAAGATATTCGTCCATCTCGCCCAGCACGGGGCCGAAGCGATAGGGATCGTCGAAGTCCCAGGTGGTGCCGTCCGGCGCCGTGCCGCGCAGCCGGTACGGGCCCGGTGGCACCGTCCCCGTGAACACCCCTGGCACCTCCGGATGGGGGGGCAGGGTTACGGCCGCGTCGCCGACCAGCGCCACCATCCCAGCGGCCCCGGGATGCAGGACGGTCACGTGCGGCACGCCTGCATGGTCATGGGGCCCGAGAACGGCGAACGGGTCATGGTGGCGACCCTCGACCAGACGCCGAAGGTCGTCGCGCGGTGGAAAGGCGGGTACTGCGGTGATGCTCATGCCCCCATGCTAACGATTGTGCGCCAGATCGCAAACCGCGATCCTGTTCACTGGGCCAGCGCCGGTTTCGTCCCCCAGATATCGGCCATGTACCCGCGCATGGACCGGTCCGATGAAAACCAGCCCGACCGGGCGGTGTTCAGCGCGGCCATGCGCCCCCATGCCGCCGGATCGGCATAAGCCGCATCGACCGCCCGCTGCGCGCGCCAGTAGTCCGTGAAGTCCGCACAGACGCAGAAATAGTCGTGCCCGGCCAGATTGGCGGCCACACCCGCGTGCCGCCCCGGGTCGCCGGGTGCGAACACGTCGCCGCGCACGGCATCGAGCGCGCGTGCCAACCGCGGATCCGCCGCAATCGCCCGCGCCGCGTGGTCGGCGATCTTGCGGCATGCGATCACCTCGGGTGCGGTCATGCCGAAGAGAAAGAAGTTCTCCGCCCCCACATGGTCGCGGATTTCCACGTTCGCCCCATCGAGCGTGCCGACGGTCGGCGCGCCGTTCAGCGCGAACTTCATGTTGCCGGTGCCCGACGCTTCCTTGCCCGCCGTGGAAATCTGTTCCGAGAGATCCGACGCCGGGATCAGCCGTTCCGCCAGCGTGACGTTGTAGTTGGGCAGGAACACGACCTTGAGGAATTTCGACGTGACCGGATCGGCGTTCAGCACCGCGGCCACGTCGTTGATCAGGTGGATGATCTCCTTGGCGAAGACATATCCGGGTGCTGCCTTGCCACCGAAGATCTTGACCCGCGGGGTCCAGTCGGCGTCCGGATTGTCCCGGATCTCGTGCCAGAGCGCGATGGCCTCCACGATGTTCAGGTGCTGCCGCTTGTATTCGTGAATGCGTTTGATCTGCACGTCGAACATCGCGTCGGGGTCGAGCGCTACGTCGTGGGTCCGTTGCACCCAGTCCACGAGGTCGGCCTTGTTGGCGCGCTTGGCCGCGAGGTAGCGGTCCATGAAGCCCGCGTCGTCGATGTGCGGCTCCAGTCCGGCGAGTTGTTCGAGATCGCCCACCCAGCCGTCGCCGATGGTGTCGGTGATCAGCGACGCCAGCCGGGGATTCGCGCCCAGGACCCAGCGGCGCGGGGTCACGCCGTTGGTCTGGTTCACGATCCGGTCGGGGTGCAGCCGGTGCAGTTCGGCGAACACCGTTTCCTTCATCAACCCGGTATGCAGCGCGGAGACGCCGTTGACCTTGTGGCCCATGATGAAGGCCAACTCGCCCATCTTGACCTCCCCATGCGCGAGCGCATTGGCCTTGCGATCCGGTTTCTCGGTCGCGTGCGCGGCGTCGATGGCTTCGATGATCTGCATGTGCCGGGGCAGCAGCCGCGCCATGAGGTCCACCGGCCAGCGTTCCAGCGCCTCGGGCAGGAGCGTGTGGTTGGTATAGGCAAGACAGCGCCGCGCCAGCGCGATCGCGGCGTCCAGCGGCACGCCCCGTTCGTCGTGCAGCAGGCGCACCAGTTCCGGTCCCGCGATCGCCGGGTGGGTGTCGTTGAGCTGGATCGCCACCTTGTCGGGCAGCAGCGCCAGATCGTTGTATTCCGTGTCGAACCGGCGCAACACGTCGCGCAGGGACGCGGCGGTGAAGAAATATTCCTGCTTCAGCCGAAGCTCCTTGCCCTGCGGGGTGGTGTCGTCCGGATAGAGCACGCGGGAAATCGTCCGCGCGCCGGTCTCCTGCGCCGATGCGCCAAGATAATCGCCGTTGTTGAAGCTGCCCAGATCGAAGATCTGCACCGGTTTCGCCGACCAAAGCCGCAGCGTATTGGCCCAGCGACCCTTCCAGCCGACGATCGGCGTGTCATAGGCCTGTGCTATCAGTCCTTCGGCCGGGTCCCAGACCGCTGCCGCACCGGCCTTGCCGCCGCGCACCGTGCCGCCGAAGCCGATGGTGAATCGCGCCTCGGGGCGTTCGAATTCCCAGGCGTGGCGCTGCTGCAGCCAGTCCTCGGGGGCCTCGCACTGGCGGCCGTCCCGGAAGCTTTGCTTGAAAAGCCCGTGTTCATACCGGATGCCATAGCCCATTGCCGGCACCGCGAGGCTGGACAGGGATTCGATGAAACAGGCGGCAAGCCGCCCAAGCCCGCCATTGCCAAGCGCCGCGTCGGGTTCGTCCGCGACCACGTCGGCCAGCGGCAGGCCAAGCTCGGCGAACGCCGCCTGCGCCGTGTCCAGCAGGCCCAGGTTGACGATGGCATCCTGCAAGAGCCGCCCGATCAGGAATTCCATCGACAGGTAATAGACGCGCTTGTGCTGCCCGGCATAGGTTTCGCGCGTCGCGGCGAACCACGGATCGGTGATGCGGTCGCGCACCGCCAGCGACAGGGCCATCCGCCAGTCGTGGACCACCGCGTGGTCGGCATCCTTTCCCAGCGAATATTTCAGGTGGTGCAGAACGCTGTCGCGCAGGTCGGCCGGTGTCATGCAATCGGTTCCTTCGTTATCTGGCCCGGGCGGAGGCATACCCCCGCTGTCTTTCCAATAGGTGTATCGTCGTCCCATCAGGTCGATCATGTCCGGCAGAGGTCAACCCCCGCGGACGCGCGCTGCGTGTGGTGGCGCTATCAGTGGCGCGAAGCGCGGCGGTGCGCAAGTCCGTGCCGACGATGGTGGGCGTGGGATCGTTGCTGTGGTCATTCGCGCACAAGTGCGCTATCACGCGCTCGACGCCAATGCACGCACTCGACGCCAACGGAGGGATTGCACCCATGCGCCCCGGACCCATGACGCTGATCGGCCTCGTTGCCCTGATCGCCCTTGTCGGATGCACCAGCGACCTGCGCACCAACGCGGCACAGGGCGCGGGGCTTGGGGTACTCAGCGGGGCCTGGGTCGGCGGTGTCAGCGGTGCGCTTGCCGGTGCGGCGGTGGGTGCCGCCTTCGGCGTGATCGCGACGCCCGAACCGGGGACCTGACCACGGCCGCTTGGTGGCCGGGTGCGGCGCGACGCCCGGCGCGCGACCGGGATCATGCGGCAGGGGTTTCCGGCCCGGCCCATGACGCCGCCGATCGCAACGCCGACATGTCCGTCGGGGCCATGCCCGATGCCGCAGCCCGTGCGACCGTGTCCCGCGCAAGGTCGGTCGCCGCTGCGCCCAAGGTGGCGGGCTGGGCCACCGCGAGCGCGCGCAACGCCTTGACCAGCCTGACCTGCACCTCCACCAGCCCCGCGCCGTCGCGGGCGATGGGCCGCAGCGCGTCTGTCAGCATCTCGCCGGGGTCGATTGCCGGAAGATGCACGCGGGCAAATCGCGGGGCGGACGGCGTGTCGCGCGCGGATGATGCGGGCGGCGGCGTCGCCAGAAGCCGGACCACGCGGCCGATCACGTCGATCGCGGTTCCCGGGTCGTTGACGCCCGGCGACAGCGCCCGCGATGCGATCTCCGACAGCACGATCAATCCGAAGCGGGGATCCGCGTCGAAGCTGCGCGCCCGGTCGAGCGTGACCGCGATGGCGAGGGTCGTGCGCGTCTGGCGATCCGGCACGCAGTCCGTGACGGCCATGAGCGGCGATCCGCGCACGACGAAGGCGCCGGGCCTGACCAGCATGTGAACCCTGCCTCCGGCGGTCTCTGCCTGCTCCTGAAGGGCCGCCATGTCCACGTGCTGGACATAGCCGGTTTCCGGCGCGGCGATCTCTGCCCCTGGCATGGCACCGGTCTGCACGATGCACCCGCCCATGCGCGGTTCCGCGCGCCAGTTGCACAGGGCCAGGTCGGTCGCGGCTTCCACCCGGTCCAGCGTGTTGTCCAAGCGCCCGAAGCTCATCAGGTGGGAAATCCAGCGGATCAACGCGATCACCACGAGCAAGGTCACCAGAAGCGTGGCCAGAAACAGCACCACGCGCCCTTCGGCTTCGAAGGCCTCCGCG
The DNA here is from genome assembly GCA_036770665.1 of Meridianimarinicoccus sp. Taxonomy (GTDB): domain Bacteria; phylum Pseudomonadota; class Alphaproteobacteria; order Rhodobacterales; family Rhodobacteraceae; genus Meridianimarinicoccus. The sequence continues at coordinate 21,319 of DAIPIS010000007.1, read as the reverse complement.
CTGACCGCGATCAGGCCGAGCAGGCTGAACAGGAATGCGCCCAGAAAGGTCGCCAGTACGTTCTGCGTCGTGTTGTCTTGCTGGAGAAGCGCGATGGATCGGGGCGTGGCATGGCTGGAGGCGGCGGTGAAGGCGGACACGGCCACCGACAGGGAAAAGGTCGTGACCGCCAGCATCGACGTCGCCAGTACATCGAGGATGTCGCCAACGGCCGCATCGCCCGTCCGGGTCAGCGCCGTATCCGGCACCAGCGGACCTACCAGCCGCGCCGCCACAACCGCGACCACCGCAAGCAGCGCAAACGCGCTGACCCGCACCCATATCTTGCGCAGCATCCGGCGCAGCAGCCAAATCTGGCGGGCGATCATCGTCGATGTCCTTTCCGCGCCGGGCGATGCGGGCAGGTGCCCATGTCACGCCGCCATGGTCAAGCGGCGTGGCGCACCATTGTCGCACCGCCGCGCCCGGGTTGCTGCGCAGGCACGGGTGTTGCGGCGCGCGGCGGGCCTGTGCGTGCTGGTCCTTGCGCAACGGCAGGGTGCGACGAGAACGCAGGTCCCGGTGGGATTGCGCGGTGATCGACCCCGTTGCAAGGTAGACTTTGGGAGGACAGCGACATGAACGCGTATCACGGAATGGCCGTTCGACGGTCCATGCCTCAGCATATTACGCCGCATGCGCACGGGTGGCTGCCGGCTGTGATCGTCCGGGATGACGCAACGCGATGCAGGCGGCACCTGCTGCCATGCGCGAAACAGGGATCGGCTATGCGCGCAGACGGGGTCCCACATGCGGCGCATTAAGGTAAACGACGACTCACAGGGTTCTAGGCACTTGATTACCAAGGATAAAACGGCATCCGTGCCGCAACTATCTTTCGTTTTCAGGGGCGAACCCGAGCAAAAGTTTTGTTCCGAATTTGTCTGAGGGAGGTCTCACATGGGCAGATCTGACGATTTCGACCCGGTCGAAAGCCAGGAATGGCAAGACGCAATACAGGATGTGATCGAACGGGATGGGCCGGATCGGGCGCATTTCCTGCTGGATCGCGCCGTGCAACAGGCGCGGGCCTCGGGGGCGATGCTCCCCTTTTCAGCGACAACGCCGTATCAGAACACGATCCCGACCGATGACCAACCAGACTTCCCGGGCGACCTGGAAATGGAAGGCCGCATCCGGTCGATCAACCGCTGGAACGCCATGGCGACGGTGGTGCGGCGCAACAAGGTCAGCAGCGAATACGGCGGACATATCGCGTCCTTCGCGTCCTCGGCCGCGTTTTACGATGTGGGGCTGAACCATTTCTGGCGCGCCCGGTCCGCGACCCACGGTGGCGATCTCGTGTTCTTCCAGGGCCATGTGGTGCCGGGCATCTATGCGCGGTCCTTCATGGAAGGGCGCATCAGTGCCGAGCAACTTGAGAATTTCCGCTCCGAGGTGAATGGCGGGGGCCTGTCGTCCTATCCGCACCCGTGGCTGATGCCGGACTACTGGCAGTTCCCGACGGTGAGCATGGGTCTTGGCCCGCTCATGGCGATCTACCAGGCGCGGTTCATGAAATACATGCACTCGCGTGGCTTCATCGACATGGCCGACCGCAAGGTGTGGTGCTTCCTCGGCGACGGGGAAATGGACGAACCCGAAAGCCTGGGCGCCATCAGCCTTGCGGCGCGCGAAAAGCTCGACAACCTCATCTTCGTGGTGAACTGCAACCTGCAGCGGCTCGACGGTCCGGTACGCGGTAATGGCAAGATCGTGCAGGAACTCGAAGGTGCGTTCCGTGGCGCGGGCTGGGAAGTCATCAAGCTGCTCTGGGGGCGGGGCTGGGACGACCTGCTGGAGCGTGACGCGACAGGCCGGTTGCGCCAGTTGATGGACGAAACCGTGGACGGCGACTACCAGACCTTCAAGTCGAAGGATGGGGCCTATATTCGCGAACATTTCTTCGGCAAGTATCCCGAAACCGCCGCGATGGTCGAAGACTGGTCCGACGACCAGATCTGGGACCTGCGCCGGGGCGGCCACGACGCCCAGAAGGTCTATACCGCGTTCAAGCGCGCGACCGAGGTGCAGGGCCAGCCGACCTGTCTTCTGGTCAAGACGGTCAAGGGTTACGGGATGGGCACCGCTGGCGAAGGCCAGAACACCACCCATCAGCAGAAGAAGCTGGCCGAGGATCAGCTGCGCGCGATGCGCGACCGCTTCAAGATCCCCGTCAGCGACGAGGACCTGCCGAAAGCGCCTTTCGTGCAGCTCAACAACGCCCAGAAGGCGTATCTGAACGACCGCCGCAAGGCGCTTGGCGGGTCGTTCCCCGTGCGGCACTGGCGCGATGCGCCCAAGCTCGAGATCCCGCCGCTCGCGACCTTCGACAAGGAACTGAAATCCTCGGGCGACCGCGAGATCTCCACCACCATGGCCTTTGTGCGGATTCTCACGACGCTCCTGCGCGACAAGAACATCGGTCGTCGCGTGGTGCCCATCGTGCCGGACGAAAGCCGCACCTTCGGGATGGAAGGGCTCTTCCGGTCCGTGGGCATCTACAACCCGCTGGGGCAGACCTATACCCCGCAGGACCGGGACCAGATGTCCTATTACAAGGAAAGCGTCGACGGCCAGGTGCTGCAGGAAGGCATCAACGAAGCCGGGGCCATGGCCGACTGGATCGCGGCGGCGACCAGCTATTCGGTGCACGGCGAACCGATGATCCCGTTCTTCATCTACTACTCGATGTTCGGCTTCCAGCGGATCGGCGATCTGGCATGGGCGGCGGGCGACAGCCGGGCGCGCGGCTTCATGCTGGGCGGCACGGCGGGGCGCACAACGCTCAACGGCGAAGGGCTCCAGCACGAGGACGGGCACAGCCACATCCTTGCCAGCACCATTCCGAACTGCATCACCTACGACCCGACCTTCCAGCACGAGGTGGCGGTGATCGTGCAGCACGGGTTGCAGCGGATGTTCGTCGATCAGGAGGATGTCTATTTCTACATCACGCTGATGAACGAGAACTATGCGCACCCCGACATGCCCATGGGCGTGGAACAGGACATCATCCGGGGTCTGTATCGTCTGGAAGAGGTGAAGAAACCCGGTGCGAAGCACGTCACCCTGATGGGGTCGGGCACGATCCTCGTGCAGGCGATGAAGGCCGCGGAGATGCTGAAGGAAGACTTCGGCGTCACGGCGGAAATCTGGTCGGCCACGTCGTTCAACGAACTGGCCCGCGACGGGCAGGACGCCGCCCGCCACAACCGCCTGAACCCGCTGGCCGAACCGCAGGTTGCGTTCATCACCGAACAGCTTGCCCGGTCGTCGGGGCCGATCGTGGTCGCGACCGACTACATGAAGAACTACGCCGAACAGGTGCGCGCCTTCGTGCCCGAAGGGCGGTCCTTCACCGTCCTTGGCACCGACGGCTATGGCCGGTCGGACAGTCGCGTGAACCTGCGGCGGTTCTTCGAGGTGGATGCGGCCCATATCGCCGCCGCCGCCATGGTGGACCTGTTCAAGCAGGGTGCCGTCACGAAGGACGACCTGACGAAGGCGCTGAAACTCTACGACATCGACGGCAACAAGCCGAACCCGCGGCTGGTCTGAGCGCGCAGGGACGAGGGAGAATACGATTATGACAACTGACGTGCATGTGCCCGATATCGGGGATTTCACCGACGTTCCGGTGGTGAGCGTTCTGGTTTCGGTGGGCGACATGGTCGCCGCCGAAGACCCGCTGATCGAACTGGAAAGCGACAAGGCCACGATGGAGGTGCCCAGCCCTGCAGCGGGGAAGGTCAAGGAGATCAAGGTGGCCGAAGGCGACCGGGTGTCCGAAGGCACGCTGATCATCGTGCTGGAAAGCGAAGGCGCAGCCGACGCCCCGGCCTCCGCCCCCAAGGCTGAAGCCCCCACGGCCGAAGCGCCGAAGGCGGCACCGGCAGCGGCACCGGCCGCCCCGGCATCGGTGACCGACAGCGGGTTCGGCAAGGCGCATGCCTCGCCGTCCGTGCGGGCCTTCGCCCGATCGCTGGACATCGACCTGACCAAGGTCAACGGCACGGGCCGCAAGGGCCGCATCCTGCGCGAGGACGTGGCGAAGTTCTACAAGCAGGCGGCGGCCCCGGTCGCGGCCAGCGGTGGCGGTGCCGTGCAGGGCGGCATGGGCATTCCGCCGATCCCGGCGGTGGATTTCTCCAAGTTCGGCAAGATCGAAGACGTGGAAATGTCCCGGATCAAGAAGATCTCGGGCCCCGCGCTGCACCGGTCGTGGCTGAACATCCCGCATGTCACGCACAACGAAGAAGCCGACATCACCGACCTCGACCAGTACCGCAAGGAAATGGACACGCTGGCCAAGGAAGACGGCTACCGGGTGACGCTGTTGTCCTTCGTGGTCAAGGCGTCGGTATCCGCGCTCAAGGAACACTGGGAGTTCAACAGCTCGATCCATCCCGACGGCGACAAGCTGATCCGCAAGCATTACTACAACATCGGCTTCGCGGCGGACACGCCGAACGGGCTGATGGTGCCGGTGATCAAGGATGCCGACCGCAAGGGGCTGGTGGAGATCTCGAAGGACCTGATGACCCTGTCCGCGAAGGCCCGCAAGGGCGAGCTGAAAGGCCCCGACATGCAGGGTGCCACCTTCACCATCTCCAGCCTTGGCGGGATCGGCGGCACCAGCTTCACGCCCATCGTGAATGCGCCCGAGGTGGCGATCCTTGGCCTCACGCGGTCCAAGATGGCGCCGGTCTGGAACGGCAGCGAATTCGTGCCGCGCCTGATGCAGCCGATGTCGCTGAGCTATGATCACCGCGCGGTGGATGGGGCGCTTGCGGCCCGGTTCTGCGTGACCCTGAAAACCCTGCTCGGCGACATGCGCCGGCTGATGTGGTGAGGATGAGACCATGGATGTGAAAGTCCCCGATATCGGCGATTTCAAGGATGTGCCGGTGGTGTCGATCCTCGTCGCGGTGGGCGACACGGTCGCCGCCGAAGACCCGCTGATCGAACTGGAAAGCGACAAGGCCACGATGGAGGTCCCGAGCCCCGCCGCGGGCAAGATCACCGAGATCAAGGTGGCCGAGGGCGACAAGGTGTCCGAAGGCACGGTCATCATGGTGATGGAAGCGGTCGGTGCCGCCGCGACCGCGGCCAGCCCGGCGCCGGCCGCTCCTGCGCCGTCCAAGGCCGCCGCCGCACCCAGCGTCGGCACCGCCAAGGGTCGCGGCGACCAGCACGCCGAAGTGGTCGTGCTGGGCTCCGGCCCCGGCGGCTACACGGCGGCGTTCCGCGCCGCCGACCTTGGCAAGTCGGTGATCCTGATCGAACGCTATCCCACGCTGGGCGGCGTGTGCCTGAACGTGGGCTGCATCCCGTCGAAGGCGTTGCTGCACGTCGCCAAGGTCATCACCGAGGCCGAGGAGATGAGCCACCACGGCGTCAGCTTCGGCAAGCCGAAGATCGACCTCGACGCATTGCGCGCGTTCAAGGACGGCGTGATCGGGCAACTGACCGGCGGGCTCGACGGGCTGGCCAAGGCGCGCAAGGTCACCACCGTTCGTGGCGTCGGCACGTTCACCGGCCCGAACATGATCGAAGTCACGTCCGAAGATGGCGGCACGACCACCGTCAGCTTCGAGCAGTGCATCATCGGTGCCGGGTCCGAGGTGGTGAAGCTGCCCTTCATTCCCCATGACGACCCGCGCGTGATCGACAGCACCGGGGCGCTGGAACTGGCCGACATCCCCGACCGGATGCTGGTGCTGGGCGGCGGGATCATCGGTCTGGAAATGGCCTGCGTCTATGACGCGCTCGGAGCGCGGATCACGGTCGTGGAACTGATGGATCAGCTCATGCCGGGTGCCGACAAGGACCTCGTCAAGCCGTATCAGAAGCGTGTCGAGGGTCGCTACGAGTCCATCAAGCTGAAGACCAAGGTCACGGCGGTCGAAGCGTTGGCGAACGGGCTGAAGGTCACGTTCGAGGACGACAAGGGCGCGACGACGACCGATACCTTCGACAAGATCCTCGTGGCCGTGGGGCGCAAACCCAACGGCAAGACGATCGCGGCGGAAAAGGCAGGCGTGGCGGTGGATGACCGCGGCTTCATCGCCGTGGACAGCCAGCAACGCACCAACGTTCCGCATATCTTCGCCATCGGGGATATCGTGGGCCAGCCGATGCTGGCGCACAAGTCCGTGCACGAAGGCAAGGTCGCGGCCGAGGTGATCGCGGGGCACAAGCGCCATTTCGATGGCGCGTTGATCCCGTCCGTGGCCTATACCGACCCCGAAGTCGCGTGGGTCGGCGTGACCGAGACCGAAGCGAAGGCCAAGGGCATCAAGTACGAAAAGGGCGTGTTCCCTTGGGCGGCATCGGGCCGGGCGCTGTCGAACGCGCGCTCGGAAGGGATCACCAAGCTGCTCTTCGATCCCGAGGACCAGCGCGTGATCGGTGGCGGGATCGTCGGCACGAACGCGGGCGACCTGATCTCCGAGGTCGCGCTGGCGATCGAGATGGGGGCGGACGCGGTGGATCTGGGCCACACGATCCACCCGCACCCGACCCTGTCGGAAACGGTGAATTTCGCCGCCGAGATGTTCGAGGGCACGATCACCGACCTGATGCCGCCGAAGAAGAAGAAGGCCTGATCGGGGCGGGCCCAGCCCGACCTTGCCGCGCAGCGCGGACACGGTATGACACCACGGCAGGGCGGCGCGCGGCGGTGCGCCGCCCCATGCGTGAGTGCGCCGGTGCTCTGGACCGGCCGGCGCCGCAGGCGGTGCCCGTCAGGCGTCTGTCCCCACCGGTGCGATGGCATCGTGCGCCCGATCCCGCGCCTGCGCCGCTGCGTCCAGCTTTTCGAGAAGTTGCGCGCGGCGTACGGGTTTCGACAGGAAATCGTCCATCCCCGCCGCAAGGCAGATATCCCGGTCCGACGCGAAGGCGTTCGCGGTCAGCGCCACGATCATCGGTTGCGGTCCGCCCGCGGCCCGGATCGCCCGTGTCGCATCCAGCCCGTTCATCTGCGGCATGGACATGTCCATGAAGATCAGGTGGGGTGCCGCGCGCGCCGCGATGTCCACCGCATCTACCCCGTTCTCGGCGAACAGGCTGTCGATACCGACGGAGTCCAGCACCTTCTGCATCAGAAGGCGGTTGATCGCATTGTCTTCCGCCACGAGAACCCGCAGTCCTGCAAGATCCGCGGGGGCTGCGTCGCGGCCATCCGCAGGCGTCGCCGCCTCTGTCCGATGCACCACCCCGGCCCGCAGCGTCGCGGTAAAGACCGACCCCACGCCGGGCATCGAGTCCACGGTGATGTCGCCACCCATGCGCCGCGCCAGCATCCGCGAGATCGTCAGCCCCAGACCGGTGCCGCCGAACCGCCGGGTCGTGTCGCTTTCGGCCTGGGTGAAGCGGTCGAACACGTGATCCTGCATGTCCGGGTCGATCCCGATCCCGGTATCCGCGACGCGCAGCCGCAGCAGGTGCTGGTTGCCCGCCGTGTCGCAGGACAACCGCACCTTCACATGGCCCTTCGCCGTGAACTTCACGGCGTTGCCCACAAGGTTCAGCACGATCTGGCGCAGCCGTCCCGCATCGCTGTCGACCCGCGCCGGTACCGGCCCGTCGGTGTCGAAATCCAGCACGAGCCCCTTCTGCGCCGCCTCCGCGTGCAGAAGCGCCACGGCTTCGGCCACGCTGGCTGCGGGATCGAACGGGGCTGGCGTGATGTCGAGCCTTCCCGCCTCCAGCTTCGACAGGTCCAGAATGTCGTTGAGGATCGCCAGAAGCGCCTCGGCCGACCCGCGGATCGTGCCTGCGTACATGGCTTCCTGCGGGGGAAGGGGGGCGTCGCACAGCAGTTCCGCCATCCCGATGATGCCGTTCATGGGGGTGCGGATTTCGTGGCTCATGGTCGCCAGGAAATCCGCCTTGGCCCGTGCGGCGGCTTCGGCGGCGTCCCGTGCCCGTGCCAGTTCCTGTTCGTGGCGCTTGGCGGCGCTGATGTCCCGTTCGACCGATATGACCATCTCGACGTCGCCCGCGTCATTCAGGATCGGGGCGTAAGTGACCTCCACCCACAGGGGGCGGCCGGTGGCGGTATAGATGATCATTTCCTCGCGGTGGTTTTCGCCGCGCGCGATGGTCGCGGCGATTCTTGTCCCGGCGTCCCGTTCCGTGCGCGGGCCGAACAGCAAGTCATCCGGGCGGCGACCGCGGGCATCGGCCAGCCGGTATCCGGTCTGGCGTTCGAAGGCCGCATTGACCCATGTGATCCGCCGGTCCGGCTGCGTGATGACGATGCTGTCATTGGCGTGTTGTGCCACCAGCGCCAGCCTTCGCGCTTCGGCCTGCTGTTCGGCCAGCGCCTCGGACGACCGGGCAAGGGCAAGCTGCTGTTCCAGCAGATCGCGACTGAAGGCGGCGGCGCGGGAATAGCCTTCGGTCACATAGACCGTGAAAACGTAGACGATGTAGCCGATGATCAAGGTGCCCATCACGTCGAAGCCCAGCGACGCCGATCCGCCCTGAACCCAATCGGCCCCGAACATGACCGCGGGTGTCAGCGCGTATATGGCCAGCCGCACAAGGGTCGCATCCCGGTGGAACCCGATGACGACCCCGGCATTCATCGCGGCCCCGGTCAGGTAGGCCATGACGAAGAACACCGCCGTATCACCTGGCGTCGACACCAGCGCCAGCACGATGCAGACCGCGACGAGCATGGCCTGCACCGCAGCGGTGATCGTGCTGCCGATGCGCAGCGGGCCATCGTCCGCCCCTTCGTCCAATCTGCGGATGACGCGTTGCAGATAGCCGCAGTCGATCCCTTCGCCACCCAGCACGAAGGCCAGCACCAGAAGCCCGATTTCCGGCCCAGCCATCAGCGTGAGCGATACCGACCCGATCGCCGCGAGCACCTGGCGGAGGCCGAAGTTGCGGATGCGCCCTTCGGCATAGCGGCGCAGCTTGCCACGCGGCGATTGCCGCGCGTCGAAGTCGGCAAGGGTCCGTTCCGCGGCGTGCGTGGTCGTAGGTGTCGGCATCTCGTCTGGCTCCCGGTGGTATGCAGCCTGTGCCGTTCGCCCAGCGACGGCAAGCCCCTTCGCGCCCAAGGATCGCCCGTGGGCATGGGACCTGGCGCCGCGGTGCCCGATCCCCGCGGATGCCGCAGGCGGGCGGGCCGGTGCCAAATCCAGAGCCGCGCCTGGGACCGGACTCCACCTGCCGGGACAGCGGTGCCCCGGCGGCGACAGGCGCCAGTGCGGGTCTTGACCTTCCTGTAACTGGAAGCGCTATCTGCAGACCATAGCAAAAGGACTGTCCATGGCCGAAGCCGCGCGTGCCCCCGAAATACGACCCGATGCCCCTGCCGGGCCGGAGACCACCCATACCCTGCACATCGACCGGATGTCCTGCGCAGGCTGTGCGGGCCGCGCGCAGCGCGCATTGGCCGCGGTTCCCGGCGTGCGCGCCGCCGAGGTCAATCTTGCCACCCATACGGGCCGCGTGACGGCCCCCGCGCATGTGCTTCCGGACGCTGCGGCAGCGCTGGAAGCGGCGGGGTATCCCGCACGGGTGGCGCGGGTCACGTTGCAGGTGGACGATCTGACCTGTGCGGCCTGTGCGGCGCGCGTGGACCGAGCCTTGCGCGGGGTGCCCGGCGTGCGCGATGTCGCGGTCAACCTGACCACGGGCGCCGCACAAGTGACGGTTCTTGACGGCGTGACCGATGCCCGCGCGCTGGTGGCGGCGGCGACGGCGGCTGGCTATCCGGCGCGGCCGCACGACACCGACCGCCGCGAAGACCCGGCGGTGGTGCAGGCGCGCGAGGGGGACGCGCTGCGCAACCGCGCCGGGCTGGCGGCACTGCTGGCGCTGCCGGTGGTGGTGCTGGAAATGGGCGGCCATCTTGTGCCGGCGTTCCACCACTGGGTCGCCGCCACCATCGGCACGGCGGCGTCATGGTGGGTGCAGGGCATTCTTGCGGCCCTCGTGCTGGCCGGGCCGGGGCGCATGTTCTTTGCCCGCGGGCTGCCTGCACTGGCACGCGGCGCGCCCGACATGAACAGTCTCGTGGCGCTCGGGACCGGGGCGGCGTTCGCCTATTCGACGGTCGTGTTGCTGGCACCCGGCCTTGTGCCCGAAACCGCCCGCGCGGTGTATTTCGAGGCGGCCGTGGTCATCGTCGTGCTGATCCTGCTGGGCCGCTGGCTGGAGGCGCGTGCGCGCGGGCGCACCGGGGCCGCGATCGCCCGGCTGGTCGGCCTGCGCCCCGCCACGGCACGGGTGCAGCGCGACGCTGGTCATGCCGATGTGCCGGTGGACAGCCTCTCTCCGGGCGACCTGATCCTGCTGCGCCCCGGCGAACGGGTTGCGGTGGACGGCACCGTCACCGAAGGCCGCGCGCAGGTGGACGAAGCCATGCTGACGGGTGAACCGATGCCCGTCGCCAAGGCAGCGGGCGACCGGATCACCGGCGGCACCGTCCTGACGGTTGGTGCGCTGACCATGCGGGCCGACGCGGTGGGCGGCGACACCGTTCTCGCGCAGATCATCCGCATGGTGGAGGACGCGCAGGCGACCCGCCTGCCGATCCAGGCGCTGGTGGACCGGATCACGCTGTGGTTCGTGCCGGCGATCCTTGGCATCGCCACCCTCACGGTTGCGGCGTGGCTCGCCTTCGGGCCAGACCTGTCGCACGCGCTGGTGGCCGGGGTGTCGGTGCTGATCATCGCGTGCCCCTGCGCCATGGGGCTGGCGACGCCCACATCGATCATGGTGGGCACCGGACGCGCGGCGGATCTGGGGGTGCTTTTCCGCAAGGGTGACGCGCTGCAGGCGCTGGCGGGGGTGCAGGTCGTGGCCTTCGACAAGACCGGCACCCTGACCGAAGGACGCCCCGCGCTGACCGATGTGGTGCTGGCCGAAGGGTCGGATCGCGCGGCGGTGCTGGCCGCCGTCGCAGGGCTGGAAACCCGCTCGGAGCATCCGGTCGCCCATGCGATCCTGACGGGCGCGGGGGCCGAGGGCGTGGCGCCGGCCACGGTCGAGGACTTCGCCGCGCACACCGGCGCGGGCGTGTCGGGCAGGGTGGACGGGCAAGCGGTTCTGGCGGGCAACGCGCGTTTCCTGACCGGCGAGGGTGTCGCCCTCGGTGACATGGCCGATCGTGCCGCAGCACTCGCGACGCAGGGCAAGACGCCGGTTCTGGTGAGCATGGGCGGGCGCGCCGTGGCGGTGCTGGGCGTGGCGGACCCGGTCCGCGACGGCGCGGCGGAAGCCATCGCCGCGCTGCGGGCGCGCGGCCTGCGCTGCGTGATGCTCACCGGCGACACGCGCGCCACGGCCGAGGCCGTGGCAGCCCGCCTTGGCCTTGATGCCGTGCAGGCCGACCTGCGCCCCGCCGACAAGCAGACCGCCATTGCGGCGCTGAAGGCGGACGGGTCGCGGGTGGCCTTCGTGGGGGACGGGATCAACGATGCGCCCGCGTTGGCGGCGGCGGATGTGGGCATCGCCATCGGCACCGGGACCGATGTCGCGATCGAAGCGGGCGACGTGGTGCTCATGGGCGGCGATCCGCGTGGGGTGGCCACTGCGCTGGACCTGTCGGCACGGACCCTGCGCAACATCCGGCAGAACCTGTTCTGGGCGTTCGGCTACAATGTGGCACTGGTGCCGGTGGCCGCCGGCGTGCTTTACCCTTCGTTCGGGCTGATGCTGTCGCCCATGCTGGCGGCGGGGGCGATGGCCCTGTCCAGCGTCTTCGTTCTGACCAACGCGCTGCGCCTGCGCCACGCGGCGGCGGGGGTCGTGCAAGGGGCGGGGGTCGTGCAAGGGAACCGGGCCGTCGCGCCCGCAACCCCCGTGAAGGCTCTGTCGCCATGAACATCAAGGATGCCGCCGAACGCTCCGGCCTGCCATCGAAGACCATCCGTTATTACGAGGACATCGGCCTGATCCACCCGGCGCGGGCCGGGAACGGCTACCGGTCCTTTTCGGGGGCAGACCTGCACAAGCTGGCGTTTCTCGGGCGCGCCCGGTCGCTTGGCTTCAGCATCGAGGACTGCCGCACGCTTCTTGCGCTCTACGAGGATCGGGGCCGCGCCAGCGCCGATGTGAAACGGCTGGCCGAGGGTCATCTGGACCGGATCGACCGCAAGCTCGCGGAATTGGCCGCCATGCGTGATACGCTCGCCGATCTGGTGCAGGCCTGCGCGGGCGACGGTCGCCCCGGCTGCCCCATCCTTGCCGATCTTGCCGGATCGCCGGATGCAAGCCGCCCCGACTGACCGCCCTGACCGATTGCCCTGACCGATTGCCCCGACTGTGCCCGCAACGCCGCAGCCGCCCAAGTGGCGCGGCCATTGATGCGCCGGGGCTATACAGGGGCTGGCAAGACGCGTAAGAGCGTCGCTTCGGGTCTGTCCGGATTTGGGATCGGGTGGGACCTGCGAAGGGGTGCGGCGCATGGGGCGACCGGCCCCGCCTGCCGTGAAAGACCGCATCCATGATCCAGACCCTTGCCGCCGCGCTGGCCGAGCGCGGCTATGACACCCTGACCGAGGTGCAGACCGCCGTCACCAACCCCGCCCTTGCCACTGCCGATCTGCTCGTGTCCGCGCAGACCGGGTCCGGCAAGACCGTGGGTTTCGGTCTGGCACTCGCCCCGACCCTGCTGGGCGAGGCCGAAACGTTCGACCGCGCCGCGGCTCCGCTTGGCCTTGTCATCGCGCCGACGCGCGAACTGGCGATGCAGGTGATGCGCGAACTGGCGTGGCTCTATGCCGGGGCCGGTGCCGTCGTCGCCACCGCCGTGGGCGGCATGGACAGCCGCGACGAACGCCGGGCATTGGCGCGCGGCGCGCATATCGTGGTGGCGACGCCGGGCCGGTTGCGGGACCATATCGAACGCGGCGCCGTGGACCTGTCGGACATCCGCGCCGTGGTTCTGGACGAAGCCGACGAGATGCTCGATCTCGGGTTCTCGGAGGACCTGGAATTCATCCTCGCCGCCGCCCCCGACACGCGCCGCACGCTGATGTTTTCCGCCACCGTCCCGGCGGGGATCGAAAAGCTGGCCCGGACCTTCCAGCGCGACGCGGTGCGCGTGCAGGTCAAGGGCGGGGCGGGCGGGCATGCCGACATCGCCTATCAGGGCATCGCCGTGTCCGACCGGGACGCCGAGAACGCGGTCATCAACCTCTTGCGCTTCCACGACGCGGACAACGCTCTGGTGTTTGCCAACACGCGGGCGATGGTGGCGCGGCTTGCCGCGCGACTGGGCAACCGGGGATTTGCCGTGGTGGCCCTGTCGGGCGAGCTGAGCCAGGAAGAACGGTCCCACGCGCTGCAGGCCATGCGCGACGGGCGCGCGCGGGTCTGTGTGGCCACCGATGTGGCGGCGCGCGGGATCGACCTCCCGGGGCTGGAACTGGTGATCCATGCGGAACTGCCGTCGAATTCCGAAACGCTGCTGCACCGGTCGGGCCGGACGGGCCGCGCCGGGCGCAAGGGTATCAGCGCGCTGATCGTGACGCCGAAAGTGCGCAAGAAGGCCGAGCGCCTGCTGCAATTCGCGCGCGTCACGGCGGAGTGGGTGGCCCCGCCCACCGCCGAGGAAATTCTTGCGCTGGACGAGGCCAAGCTGCTGAACGATCCCGTCTGGCGTGACACCCCGACCGACACCGAAGCGGCTTTCGCCGCGCGTCTTCTGGCGCAGGCCAGCCCCGAACAGGTGGCCGCGGGGTATCTGCGGCTCTACCGCAAGGGCGTGTCCGCACCCGAAGAGCTGGGCGATCCGGCGCAAGCCGCAGCCCCGCGCGCCCCGCGCCCGTCGTTCGAGGGTAGCCGCTGGATCGCGCTGTCCGTCGGGCAGGCCGAGCGGGCAGAGGCGCGCTGGCTGCTGCCGCTCTTGTGCCGCGCGGGCGGGATCGAAAAGGATGCGATCGGTGCGATCCGCGTGGGCGACAGCGAGAGCTTTGTCGAACTGGATGGTGCCGCGCTGGACGGTTTTCTTGCGACGGTGGGACCGGACCGGCAGCTTGAAGGCGGGATCACCTTCAAGGTGCTGGACGGCAAGCCCGACATGCCGCCGCCCCCGGCGCGCGACACGCGCCCGCCCCGGCCGGGCAAGCCCGACCGCGCAGACCGTGCGCCCCGACCGGCACGCGTGGATCGGCCCGACAGGCCTGCCAAGACGGCATGGGCTCCGCGCGTGGACAACGACGAGCCGACGGAGCGGCCTGCGCGCGCCCCGCGTCCCGTGACCGCCGATCGGCCTGACCGCCCCGACCGCCCCCGGCCGGACAAGCCCCGCTACGACAAGCCAGCCTATGACAAGCCCCGGCCTGCGCGCAGCGATGCGCCGCGACCGGCCCCGGTGATGGCAGACGGCGGCACCGAAGATCGCCCGCGCAAGCCGCGCCATGCCGCCGGGGACAAGCCCGCGCCGCGTGGGGATTTCGGCGACCGGCCGCGCGCGCCGCGCGGCGACGACCGTCCCGCCGGTCGCTTCGCCAAGCCCGCGGGCAAGCCCCGCCACGGCAGCGACGGCGGCGCGGGGGACGGGGAGCGGGGTCCGAAGCTGCCCTATCGCAAGACCGGCGATGCCCGACCCCAGCGCGCAGCGGACGGCCCCAAGGGTCCGCCGAAAGCCGGGTTCGCCGCGCGTCCGGCCAAGCCGGTGGCCAATCCCACCGATACCTCGCAGCGGTTCGTGCCGCCCGGTGGCAAGTCGCGTCCGGGCAAGCCGGGGGCCGGCAAGCCCGCGTTCGGAAAGCAGGGCTCCGGCAAGCCCGGTGGCGGCAAGCCCGGGCCGCGTGGTGGGGACGCCACACCGCGCCGCCCACGCGACTGACGCCACGCCGTCGTGCCCCCCGCGCGCGGGGGGCAGGCGGGGCGTTCCCGGAATGTCTGTCACGCGCAACCGCCACCCCCCACCCGCCCCCCGCGCGGGGTCGGACGGTGCGATCGCGGCGCGGGGTCGGAACGCACTGACCCCGGCCCCTTGCGCGGGGCTGGTCGATGGCGGACGGCCCTCGTCGCCCTCGTCGCCCTCGTCGCCCTCGTCGCCCTCGTCGCCCTCGTCG
>DAIPIS010000007.1:0-6121 GCA_036770665.1 Meridianimarinicoccus sp. | reverse complement strand
GCCCTCGTCGCCCTCGTCGCCCTCGTCGCCCTCGTCGCCCTCGTCGCCCTCGTCGGCCACGTGGCCTCTCTGCCATTGACCCGCCCCGCGCGGTATGGGACCCGACCCGCAGCACGGCGACAGCGGACAGCGGGAGGCACCGGGCGCGGCCATGAACACCGACCTGACGCGCGCCAGTGCAGGCTCCGGGGCGTCGATCCCCCCGATCTCGGCCAATCTTGGCTTTCTGTGGGCGCATCTTGCCATGACCGATGCCGTGGCTGCGGCCGCCCGCGCGGGCTTCGATGCCGTGGAATGCCACTGGCCCTATGCGACGCCCGCCGCCGATCTGCGCGCGGCACTGGATGCGGCGGGGCTTGCGATGCTGTCGCTCAACAGCGCGCCGGGGCCTGCGGGCAGTTTCGGGCTGATGGCGGTACCGGGGGCCGAACGGGCCGCGCAGGCGGCGTTCGACGCAGCGCTTGCCTATGCTGTCGCGGCGCGGGTTCCGATGATCCACATGATGGCGGGGATCGCGGCGGGGGCCGCGGCGCTGTCCACCCTGCGCCGCACCCTGGTCGACTGCGCCCCGCGTGCCGCGGCGGCCGGGATCACGTTGCTGATCGAGCCGATCAACCGGCATGACGTGCCGGGCTATGCCCTGCACCATCCCGATCAGGCTGCCGACATCATCGCGGCTGTCGGTGCGCCGAACCTGCGGATGCTGGCGGATTGCTATCATGTCGGGCGGATGGGGCTGGATGTGCTGGCCACGCTCGATGCCTGTCTCCCGGTGATCGGCCATGTGCAGGTGGCGGGCCTGCCCCGGCGCGACGCACCCGACCGTGGGCCGGTGCCCGTTGCCATGGTTGCGCGCCATCTGGCCGCGCGCGGGTATCGCGGGGCCATCGGCGCGGAATACCGCCCCGATGCGGCGACGGACCCGGATCTGCGCTGGCTGGCGGCGCTGCGACAGGCGGGGTAGGCCGCCGCGCGCCAGCCTGCGTCACGAAATGACCCGTCCGGGCGGCGCGCAGCCGCGCACGATATCGGCGAGCAGGCGCAACTGGCCTGCCAGCGGGTTGGTGCGCCGCCAGACCATGCCGATGGTGCGCTGCGGCGCAGGGGCGGGAAACCGCGCGATCGACACGGGTGCCGACAGGGTTTCGATCGGCACGGCCATGTCGGGGATCAGCGTCACGCCGATGCCTGCGCCCACCATCTGCACCAGCGTGGACAGCGAACTGCCTTCCAGCAACTCGCGCGGGCGCGATGGCGACGTGCTGCAGAACGACAGCGCCTGGTCGCGGAAGCAATGCCCTTCCTCCAGCAGCAACAGACGCATCTCGCGCAGGGTTTCCGGTTCGGGCACCGGTTTGTTCGCGTCGGCAACCGGGCGCACCAGCACGAAATCCTCGGAAAACAGCGCGATTTCGGCAAGGCTTGGTTCCGATACCGGCAGCGCCACGATCGCGGTATCGAGCCGCCCGTCGGCCAGCTCGACCAGCAGTTTCGGTGTGACGGTTTCGTGCAGTTGCAGGTCAAGACCGGGATACCGTTCGGTCAGACCGGAAATGAAGGCGGGCAGCAGATAGGGGGCGACGGTCGGGATCACCCCGATGCGCAGCGGCCCCGACAGGCCCGATTGCGCGGCACGCGCCAGATCGCCCAGTTCGTCCACCGCGCGCAGGATGTCGCGGACCCGGTCGGCGAACTCCGCACCAAGACCGGTCAGGCGCAGGCTTCGGCTGCTGCGGTCGAACAGCCCCGTGCCGAGCGCTTCTTCCAGTTCCTTGATCTGCATGGACAGGGCTGGCTGGCTGATGGCGCAGGCTTCGGCGGCGCGGCCGAAGTGCCGGTGGCGGGCCAGCGCTTCGAAGTATCGCAACTGCTTGAGCGTCAGGGACTTCATCGGGTTCACCGGCCTTTCGGAACCCCGCCTGTCTATCCGCTGCGCCGCGGGGTGTCAGGGCCTATCTGCCGGATGCCACCGCCGGGCAGGCGGATCGGCGGAATTCCGACCCCGGACCGATCGGCCCATGGAACAACTGGCCGCGCCGTGCGCGCGCAAACCCGCTTGCACGCATCAAATCGTATGATAACCATATCCGAAATTCATACGGCCACCAAGGTACATGATGCCGCTTTCCCCGCTCCGACTGCTTGCGACCTGTCTGTTCGTTCTGGGTGCCGGCGCGCCCGCGCAGGCCCATTTCCAGCAGATCCTGCCACAGGCGGACGTGCTGCCGGATGGGGGCACGGTGACGCTCGACATGGTGTTCACCCACCCCGTCGACATGGGGCCGGTCATGGCCATGGACCGGCCCGCCGCGGTGGGTGTTCTGGCGGATGGCACCGTGACCGATCTTGACCCTGCCCTCACCGAAGCACCCCGCGACGGCATGATGGGCTGGCAGGTGCAGCATGATCTGCCGGAACCGGGCGCGGCGGTGTTCTTCGTGACGCCACAGCCCTATTGGGAGCCGTCCGAAGGCAAGTTCATCGTGCACCACGCGAAGGTGATCGTGGACAGCTACGCCAGCGGCGACGGTTGGGATGCGATGGTCGGGCTGCCGGTGGAGATCGCGCCGCTGACCCGGCCCACGGGGCTGTGGGCGGGCAACGCGTTTCGCGGCGTGGTCATGCGGGGGGATGCGCCCGTGCCCTTCGCCGAGATCGAGGTCGAATTCGTCAATGACGGCACCATCACGCCGCCCAACGACGCCTTTGTCACCCAGGTGATCAAGGCCGACGCGACGGGGGCGTTCAGCTACACCATGCCCTTTGCGGGCTGGTGGGGGTTCGCTGCCCTGCTGGAAGCCGAGGCACCCATGACCGCGCCAGACGGGTCGCAGGCCCCGGTGGAAGAAGGCGCGCTGATCTGGGTGCATGCGACCGCGCCCGACGCCGCGCGCTGAGGTCCGGCGCAGTGCATATCCCGGACGGGGTTCTGTCGGCACCGGTTCTGGTGGGTGGGGCGGCGCTGGCGGCGGGGGGCGTCGCCATGGGCCTGCGGCTGCTCGACGACCGGGCAATCCCGCGCACCGCGATCCTGTCGGCGGTGTTCTTCGCGGGGTCGCTGATCGCCGTGCCCTTGGGGCCGACGAGCGTGCATCTGGTGTTCGCGGGGCTGATGGGGATCATGCTCGGCTGGGCGATCTTTCCCGCCGTCCTGGTCGCGCTGGTCTTGCAGGCGGTGCTGTTCGGTTTCGGCGGGTTGACCACGTTGGGGGTGACGACCGTGGTGATCGCGGTGCCGGGTGCGCTGGTGGGGCTGCTGTTCGGTCCCGGCATCCGGCGCGCGCCGGACCCGGCCCGGGCGGCGTGGCGTGCCGGACTGGCCGCGGCGCTGGCGTCCCTGGGAAGTGCGGCGCTGGTGGCGGTCGCGCTCTTGCTGTCGGCGGGGGATTTCGCGCCGGTGGCACGGGTCATGGCGATTGTCTATGTGCCGCTCGCGGGGGTCGAGGCGGCCGTGACCGCCTTCGCGGTCGGGTTCCTCGCACGGGTGCAACCCGATGCCTTGCGGATCGGAGGGGCACAGGCATGATCTGGCGCAGTCTTGCGGCGCTGGCGTTCGTGCTGCTGCTGGCGACACCGGCGGCGGCGCACAGCCTGCGGGTGTTCGTGACCGCCGAAGGGCAGACGGTGCGCGGCTACGGCTTCTTCGTGGGCGGCGGGCGTCCGCGCGGTGCGGACTGGCAGGCCGCGGCCGGGGATCGGACGCTGGCGACCGGCATGACCGACGATGACGGCGCCTTCGCCTTCGTGCTGCTTGGTCCGGTGGCGGACGATATCGTCGTCACGATCGATCCGGGTGACGGACATGCGGCCCGTGCGACGCTGCCACGAGAGCGCGTCGCCGCGCCTGCGCCGGTGCCGTTCCCGTCATCGCCTCCGCTTGCGTCCCCCGGCCCCGCGTCGGACCCGACGGAAGGGAACACCGCGTCGGACCCGACGCACGGGGACCCCGCGTCGGACCCGACGCAAGCGAAGGATGTGGCCGACCGCGTCACCGTGCCGATGCCGGACCCCGCGCAGGTCGAAGCCGCCGTGGATCGCGCCGTCGCGCGGCAGGTCGAACCGCTGCTGATCCGGCTGGAGGCGATGGACGCGCGGATGCGCCTGACCGATCTGGTGTCCGGGGGCATGGCCATCTTCGGTCTCGCGGGCATCGCACTCTGGTTGCGCGGGCGCGGGCGATGACGTTCGCCCCACGCGATCCGCGTCCGCGGATCGTCGCCGCGCTGGCCGTGGTGATTGCCCTGTCGCAACTGACCGTCCTGCCGCTGGCGGCACTGGCCTGCGCGCTTGCGATGATGCTTGTGGCGCGGTCGTCCGGCGGGTTGCCGTGGCGCAGGCTCCTGCATGTGGAAGGCTTTGTTCTTATGCTTCTGGTCGCGCTGCCACTGACGGTGCCGGGGACGCCGCTGGCGCAGGTCGGTCCTTTGACCGCCAGCGCCGAAGGTCTGGCGCGGGCGGCCCTTCTGGGCTGCAAGATCACCGCGGCCGTGCTGGCGATCTCGCTGCTGCTGGCGGGGCTCGATCCGGTGCGGCTGGGTGGCGCGCTGGCCGCCTTGCGGGTGCCCGCGCGGCTGGTGGCACTGTTCGTGGCGACCGCGCGTTACGTGGACCTGATCGGGCAGGAAGCCGCGCGCCTGCGCGATGCCATGCGCGCGCGCGGCTTCCGGCCCCGCACCGACCGGCACACCCTGCGCAGCTATGGCAACCTCGTGGGCATGCTGCTGGTGCGCGCGCTGGACCGGGCCGACCGAATCGACGACGCCATGCGTGCGCGTGGCTTCGCTGGGCACCTGCCCCTGCGCGATGCCCCGCCGCTGGCTTTGGCCGATGTCGCCCGCGCAGCGGGCATCGCTGGTGGGGCCGTGCTGCTGCTGCTGGGGGACCGGGCATGGCCGATCCTGTTCAGCTAGACGACCTGCACGTCACCCGCGACGGCACGCCCGTGCTGCGGGGCCTGTCGCTGTCGCTGGGTCCGACCGAGCGGCTCGCCATCGTCGGACCGAACGGCGCGGGCAAGACCACGCTGCTGCGCGCCATCGTGGGCCTGCAAGCGGCTGCATCGGGAACGATCCGGCTGTTCGGGCACACCCGCATGGCGGAGGTCGATTTCGCCGCTGCCCGCCCGCGCATCGGGTTCCTGTTCCAGGACAGCGACGACCAGTTGTTCTGCCCCACGGTGCTGGAGGACGTGGCCTTCGGCCCCCGCAACATGGGGCTGACCACACCGCAGGCCGACGCGGCGGCGTTGGCCGCGCTGACGGGGCTGGGCATCGCCCATCTGGCCGACCGGGTCGCGCACCGGCTGTCGGGCGGGGAAAAGCGGCTCGTTTGCCTTGCAGGGCTTCTGGCGATGGAGCCTGCCGTGCTGCTGCTCGACGAACCCACCAACGGCGTGGACGCGGCCAATGGCGCGCGGCTGCACGCGGCCTTGGCAGGGTTTCAAGGCGCGCTGATCCTCGTGTCACATGATGCTGCGTTCGTGGCGGGGCTCGCCACGCGGGCGGCGCTGCTGGAGGAGGGGCGGTTGGTGCCGGCGGCGATCCATCATCATCCGCACACCCACGCCCATCCGCACCTGCACAAGGCGATCCCCTGACGGGACTTCCGCCCGCTGCAATGGCTGGCTATGGTCGCCGCAGAACGGCAGGGGAGGCCGCATCGCCATGGATCACGACATGTCCGACGCCCTGCCGCGCGTGACCGGCACGCCCTTCACCCCCGCGTGGGTCGAGGGCGCGCGCGTCAACCGCAGCGCGACCGAACGACGGGCGGCATCCCTGACCGGGCGGCGCAGCGTCAAGAAGGCGTGGCAGGCGGCGTGGCTCTTGCGCGCGGTCACCTGCATCGACCTCACCACGCTGGCGGGCGACGACACGGCAGGGCGCGTGGCGCGGCTGTGTGCCAAGGCGCGCAATCCGGTGCACCCCGATCTCTTGGCGGCCATGGGGGTCGGCCCGATCGCCGTGGGTGCCGTGTGCGTCTATCCCACCATGGTGCCCCACGCGGTGCGCGCGCTGGCCGGGTCGGGCATCCCCGTGGCGTCGGTGGCGACGGGCTTTCCGGCGGGCCTGACCCCGCTGCCCCTGCGGCTGGAGGAAATCCGTTACGCCGTGGGCGAAGG
>DAIPIS010000345.1:0-1915 GCA_036770665.1 Meridianimarinicoccus sp. | reverse complement strand
TCCCGCTCGTCGGGCTTAAGACCTAGAGTACTAGGCAGGTTGCTCACCGGTCGATGACAAGACCAGAGCAGCCTAAATAGCTGTCACCGTCCCTTGACCCCGCTTCGGCGGGGTCTTGTGTTTGTGACGGGCCGTGGCCCTCTCGACTGCCGACGCCGCGGGCTTGACCCGGGGCCGCCTACCGTTCGATGCGGCCCCGGGTCAAGCCCGGGGCGTCACAGAGCCTGGGTTCACTCGGCGGCGGCTTTGGCCCGGTCCGGCAACACCCCTGTCAGCACATAGCGCAAAATCTCCACCACCTGCTCCGGCTCCTCCGCCACGGCCAGTGCCGCCGCGTCGACCTCTTTCAGGGCGTGCTGGTGTTCCGCCCCGTGCAGCACGATCAGCGACTTGCCCAGCGCCGCCGCATAGCCCGCATCGAAGGCCGCGTTCCACTGCTTGTATTGCGCGCCGAACCGCACGACGACCACGTCCGCGGCCTCTAACCCGCGCCGGGTGCGGATCGCGTTCAGCTTGGCACCCTTGTGGTCGTGCCAGACCTTGTCCGGCTCCGCCCCGAGGATCGCGACACCGCAATCGTCGCTCGCCGCGTGGTCGGTGACGGGGCCGTCGAAGGCCACGTCCAGCCCCGCCGTCCCGTCGATGATCCGCGCGCGCCAGTCGGTGTGGATCTCGCCGGACAGGTAAACTTTCAATGTCATGTCGTGCTCCCTTCGCCTGCGCGCCAAGCCTAACCCGCCCCGCGCGCCGGTCCAACCCCCCGGGTCAGCCGGGCCGCCGCGCGATGACCAGGCGGTTGGGCGGGCGTTCGGGGTAGTTGCCCGTCTCGACGATCTCGAACCCCGCCGCCGCGATCTCGGCCTCCAGCCCCGCCACGGTCAGCATGGCGAAGCGCGGCGCGCGTCCCAGCGCCTGCAGCACCGGCAGCGCCACGGCCAGCGCGAGCCGCAATTTCCACGACTGCCCCGGTTCGGCAAGGCAGATGGTCTTGCAGATCAAAAGCCCGCCGGGGCGCAGGTCGCGCCGGATCGCCGCCAGCGTGGCCGCGCGGTCGGGCAGCAGGTGCAAAAGGTTGAACGCCATCACGGCGTCATAGGGCGCACCCGCCACGACCTCCGCCGCATCCGCCTGCGTGAAGGTGACGTTGGTCACCCCCGCCTCCGCGGCGCGGCCCCGCGCGATGTCCAGCATCGCCGCCGCGATATCCGTCGCGGTGATCGCGGCCACGGCATCGGCCAGCCGGATCGCCGTGGTGCCGGTGCCGCACCCCAGTTCCAGCACGCGGGCCCCGGGGTCCAGATGGGCGCGCACCCGGTCCAGCGTCGCCGCATAGGCGTCGGGCGCGCGCATGGGTGCCTTGGCATAGCGCGCCGCCACGCGGTTCCAGAACCGGGCGGGATCGGCCGCCATCAGCGCCGCAGCACGCCGCCGGTGGCGCGCCCGACCTTGTCCACGATCTTGGCCGCGACCGCGTCGATGTCCTTGTCGGTCAGCGTCCGGTCCGTGGGTTGCAGCCGCACGGTGATCGCGAGCGATTTCTTGCCCGCGCCCATCTGCGCCGCCGCCCGGTCCCCGGTGAAGGCGTCGAACACCGACACGCCCGCGATCAGCGCCTTGTCCGCGCCCGCCGCCGCGTTCACCACGTCCTGCGCCGCGACCGCGTCATCCAGCACGAAGGCGAAGTCCCGTTCCACCGCCTGCAGGTCCGACAGCACCAGCGCGGGCCGCGCGGCACCCGTCTTGCGCGGCAGCGGCAGCGCCTCGGGGAAGATCACGAAGGCCATCGCGGGGCCCTTCACGTCGAACTGCGCCAGCACGCGCGGGTGCAGTTCGCCGACGACCGCGATGGTCGTCTTCGGGCCCAGCCCCAGCCGCGCCGACCGGCCCGGATGGAACCACGCGGGCGCATCGCGGA
>DAIPIS010000344.1:0-1917 GCA_036770665.1 Meridianimarinicoccus sp. | reverse complement strand
AGCCATAGATCGACTGGTCGTCGTCGCCCACGCAGCAGATGTTGCGATGCCCGCCGGCCAGAAGCCGCAACCACATGTATTGTGCGACGTTGGTGTCCTGGTATTCGTCCACGAGGATGTAGCGGAACGACCGCTGGTAACGTTCCAGCAGGTCCGGATGGGCGCGGAACACCGTCACCATGTGCAACAGCAGGTCACCGAAATCCACGGCGTTCAGAACCCGCAACCGCTCCTGGTAATCGGCATAAAGCTGCACCGCGCGCCCGTCGAAGGCCGACGCCTCGGCCACCGGCACCCTGTCCGGCGTCCACGCCCGGTTCTTCCAACCGTCAAGGATCGACGCCAACTGCCGCGCGGGCCAGCGCTTCTCGTCGATGTTGCGCGCCGCGATCACCTGTTTCAGCAGCCGCACCCCATCGTCGGTATCAAGGATGGTGAAGTTCGATTGCAGCCCCGCCAGTTCCGCGTGCCGCCGCAAGAGCTTCGCGTTGATGGCGTGGAACGTGCCCAGCCACGGCAACCCGTCCGCGCCCAGCCCCAGCAGCCCCGCCACCCGGTCCTTCATCTCGCGCGCGGCCTTGTTGGTGAAGGTCACGGCCAGCACCTCGTGCGACCGGGCGGTGCCGGTGGTCAGCAGATGTGCGATCCGCGCCGTCAGCGCGCGGGTCTTGCCGGTCCCCGCCCCGGCCAGCATCAGCACGGGGCCGTCCAGCGTTTCCACCGCGCGGCGCTGTTCCGGGTTCAACCCGTCCAGATAGGGCGCGGGCCGCACCGCCATGGCGCGGCGCGACAGCGACAAGGGCGGCATCGGGGCTTCGGAAAAACCGGGATCGTCGGGCTGCATGGTCATGGGCCTGACCATAGGCCAAGGCGCGCCGCTTGCAAAGCCTTGTTCCCCAGATGTTCCGTCCATTTGACCGCAAATCGGGCACAGCATGCGGCGCGCCCGCGCAGGACGGCACCGGGGACCGTGCCATGTTGTGCCGACAGGGCGATCTGTCTAATCCTGCGCACACACGCCAGAGCGGAGAACCTGCCGATGCCCGAATTCAAGAAGTTGCTGATCGCCAACCGGGGGGAAATCGCCATCCGGGTCATGCGGGCCGCGAACGAACTGGGCAAGCGCACGGTCGCCGTCTATGCCGAAGAAGACAAGCTCTGCCTGCACCGGTTCAAGGCCGACGAGGCCTACAAGATCGGCGAGGGGCTGGGGCCGGTGGCCGCGTATCTCTCCATCGACGAGATCATCCGCGTGGCCAAGGCCTCCGGCGCCGACGCGATCCACCCCGGCTATGGGCTTCTGTCCGAAAACCCCGATTTCGTGGATGCCTGCGACGCGAACGGCATCGCCTTCATCGGCCCGCGCGCCGACACCATGCGCGCGCTCGGCGACAAGGCGTCGGCCCGGCGCGTGGCCATCGCGGCGGGCGTCCCCGTCATCCCCGCGACCGAGGTGCTGGGCGACGACTGGGACGCCATCCGCGCCGAGGCGGCGACGATCGGCTATCCCCTGATGCTCAAGGCCAGTTGGGGCGGCGGCGGGCGTGGCATGCGGCCCGTGGAAAATCCCGACGAGCTCGAAGAAAAGGTCAAGGCCGGCCGGCGGGAGGCCGAAGCGGCCTTCGGCAACGGCGAAGGCTATCTGGAAAAGATGATCCTGCGCGCCCGGCACGTGGAGGTCCAGATCCTCGGCGACCGGCACGGGTCGATCTACCACCTCTACGAACGGGATTGCTCCGTCCAGCGCCGCAACCAGAAGGTGGTGGAACGCGCCCCCGCGCCGTATCTCACCCCCGAACAGCGGGCCGAGATCTGCGATCTGGGCCGCCGCATCTGCGCCCATGTGGATTACCAGTGCGCGGGCACGGTCGAGTTCCTGATGGATATGGACACCGACCAGTTCTACTTCATCGAGGT
>DAIPIS010000343.1:0-1920 GCA_036770665.1 Meridianimarinicoccus sp. | reverse complement strand
CGCATTTCTGTGCCAGATGGGCCGAGGTGGTGGTCTTGCCCGACCCGCCCTTGAAGTTGATGACGCTGATGACCTGCAGATGATCGCCTGCGCGCCGCCCCGGCAGATAGGTGCCCGGTGTCTTGGCCCCGGTTTCCAGCAGCACGCGCAGCGCCTGGATGTCCTGCGGCGTGTAGATCCGCCGCCCCCCGCTGCGCACCTCGGGCGAGGGGCCGCGCCCGTCCAGATGCAGCTTGCGCAGATAGGCGTCCTTGACCCCCAGCAGCTCCGCCGCTTCGCCGGAGGTGAAGGTCCGCAGCGCCTTGCGCGCGTCGGGCGGAAACAACTGGGCCCGATGCGCCTGCAACCGTTCCGACAGTCGGGCGGCGTGTTCGCCCACCAGCCGGTCGATCCGGCCGGGTGGCGGGATGATGGGGACTTCCTGCATGCTCTGCCTCTGCTTCTTCTCTGCGCCGCACGTGGGCTGGCTGTTCCTGCCGGGCGGTAGTTACGGAATTTTCCGCGCCTGTCGCCTTCTTCCGTAATATGTGCCGCGCAGGCCGCGTCCGGGCAAGGATTTTCTGCCCGGGCAGGGGGGGGGAGGCGGATCCGATGACGCGCCCCGAGACTTTCGGGTGACGCGCCGCCGATGCGGTGCTATCGGGACACGTGCGAAACACGGAGACACGACACGATGCAGGCCAATTGGCACCGCTGGGCCGTTCTGGCGCTTGTGGCGGCACTGGCGGGGTGCGGATCATCATCCGACGTATCCCGCAACCACGCCGCGTTATACCCCAACGAAACGCCCGAGCTGCGGTCCAAGATCGAAGCGACGGCCGCGCGCCATGACGTCCCGGTGTCGCTGGTGCAGACGGTGGTGATCCGCGAAAGCGGCCACCGCCCGACGGCCCGTAACGGGCCCTACATGGGGCTGATGCAGATCCTGCCCCAGACCGCGCGCACCATGGGCTATCGCGGCCCGGCTGAAGGGTTGCTCAACGCCGAAACGAACCTCGAATACGGGGTGCGATACCTGCGCGGGGCGTATCTTGTCGCCGACGGCGACCACGACCGCGCAGTGGAGTGGTATTCGCGCGGCTATTACTACGAAGCCAAACGCAAGGGGCTGCTCGAAGAAACCGGCCTGCGCTGAGCGGCGCACGGAGCGGGGCAGGGCAGGCCGCCCGCGCCGCACCGCCCGCGTGGGCGGCGTCAGGCGGCCCCGCCGGGCCGGCCCCCGTCGCCGGGCCGCGCCGGGACCAGCGCGCGCAGCAGGTCCTTCATGTCGATCACGCCGACCGGGCCGCCGTCGTCCGCCACCCGGTACACCGCCGCCGCATCGCCACCGGACCGGGCGATCAGGTCTTCCAGCGTGGTCTCGGGGCTGACGGTACCGACCACATCCACCCCGGCGCGCCAGGGCCGCATCACCGACCGCACCCGCAGCACCCGCGCGCGATTGATGTCGCGCACGAAATCCTCGATGTAGGGATCGTTCGGGGCCAGCAGGATGTGCTGCGGTTCGCCCTGCTGCACGATCGCCCCGTCCTTGAGGATCACGAGATGATCGGCGAGCCGCAACGCTTCGTCCAGATCATGGGTGATGAACACGATGGTCTTGTGCAACTCCGCCTGCAGGTCCAGCAGCAACCCCTGCATGTCGGTCCGGATCAGCGGGTCGAGCGCGCTGAACGCCTCGTCCATCAGCATGATCGGACTGTCCGACGCGAGCGCCCGCGCGATCCCCACCCGCTGCTGCATCCCCCCGGACAACTGGTGCGGATACTGCCCGTGGTTGCCGCCCAGACCCACCCGGTCCAGCCACTTGCCGCCCTCCCGGTCCGCCACCGCCTGGCTTTCGCCGCGCACCCGCCGCGACAGGCCCGCGTTCTGCAGCACCGTGCGATGGGGCAGCAGCGCGAATTTCTGGAACACCAT
>DAIPIS010000342.1:0-1923 GCA_036770665.1 Meridianimarinicoccus sp. | reverse complement strand
CGACAGCGACGTGCGCGTCGCATGCAGCAGGCGGGAGAACACGTCGCGCTCCAGCGTTTCGGTGCCCCCAAGGTGCAGCCGCGCACCGTCCTCCAGCCCGAACAGCCGCACCGACATCAGGGTCACGCCCAAGACCCGCGCCGGTTCGCCGGACATAATGACCGCCACACGGCGTCGGGTGTCGGGATCGGGAACCGCCACGGCCCGCAGGGTGACCGGGTCACGTTCGGTCCGCGTGCCATGCGCGAAGGGCCGCAGCGCGCAGCCGTTGTTGTCGTCGCGATTGCGTTCCGTGGGCCCACAGGGCGCGATGAGTCGGCGAACAGTCCCGGGAACGCCATGGTCAGCAGCACAGCCGCGCCGATCATCGCGGCGCGATGCCGCCGGAACCGCCACCGGATCAGCGTCCCTTGCGACGCGGCGCAATTCCGTTCGCGCCGTTCGCGATCCCGCCATTCGGCCGGGGTTTCGCGCTGGCCCGGAAAGCCCATGGCTCGGCCTTCCGGCCGGATGCGCGGATCGAGCCACGCCAAGAGCAGGTCGGACACAGAGTTCATGACCACGATCACCACCGTGAGCAGCAACAGGATCGCGCCCGCGACATGCATGTCGAGGTCCGAAAAGCTTTTCGGCAGCAGGTCGCCCGGTTCGGTCAGGCCCAGCACCACCGCGACGATGGGCAGCTCCGAAAAGATCCGGTTCACCTCGATACCGATGGCGCAGACCACCGGGTTGATCGCCAGCCGCGCGGGATATTTCAGCAACAACCGGGTTTCCGGCACGCCGCATGCGCGGGCGGCAGTCACGTTCAGCTTGCCGGTCCCGTCGGACATGGTCGCGCGCACGGTCTGCACCTGACAGGCATGGCCGACAAGCCCGGCACCAGTGCCGGCAGCCACATGTTCTTGACCAGGTCCCACAGCTTGGCGGCGGACCACGGGGCCTCGGCACAGGCCGGGTTGAAAAGCCCCCCGACGACGCCCCGAACCACGTCTTCGCGAAAGACAAGGGCACCAGCGCCAGCAGGAAATTCGGCAGCACGATGCCCGATAGCCAGTGGACATGCCGCACGACCGCGGGCCGGTCGAGCCCGAGATCAGACCGGATCGCCGCGTTGTCGGCGGGTGTGACCGTCACCCGGGCGCCGGGATACTTGCGAAAGGCATACCGCTCTGCATGGTCGCCCGGCGGCAGTTCCATGATGAAGAACACCATCGCCGACACGAGAAACAGCGTCACGATCATCCCGAAACTGTGTTCGGCCGGGAAACGGATCATCGGTCGCTCCGGTGTGTTGGGCTGCCCCCATGGGTCAGGGGCAGCCCGGCGTCAGACGCGATCAGTTGTCCGACAGGAACCACGGCTGCGGACGGCAGGGGTAGGCCCAGGAGAAGTCATGGGTCCTGGCCGTCGGCGGCTGCAGGTTCCGCAGGTCGTTGCGATGGACATACGGCGGCGGGATGTCCGCGATCACGCCGACCTTGAGCAGGCTGTCCACGTGGATGTCCACGATCTCGGCCCCGATCCGGTCGCTGTCCGCACTGCCCAGCGGCCGGGTCAGGACCTGCGCCGACGGATCCCACAGCGCCGTGGTGTCGGCGGGCGGTTCGCTGCCCTGCGCGCCGTCGCTCGCCTTGCACGCTGCCCGGTCGAACCCGCTGCCGGGGGTGAAGACGTCGGCGAAGGGCGGCACCAGCATCGTCGCGTCCCGGCTGATGACCGGGCCGGAAATGCCGTCGTTCTTCCAGATGAACACATCCACCGCGTTGCTGTTGGCCGACGCCCGGTATGCGTCCGAGGTGACTTCGCGGATGTCGACCTGGATACCCGGATCGGACCGGTGGTCCCGGGTCAACGCGTGCAGTTGCACCGGCGCGCCTTGGCTTGCGAAGACGATCCGCACCCCGCGCGGCGCGCCGTCCG
>DAIPIS010000090.1:0-8755 GCA_036770665.1 Meridianimarinicoccus sp. | reverse complement strand
TTTTCCTCGATCGTGTCGTCGAATTCGGCGCTGGCCATGGTGGCCCCGCCGACGCCGTCGCGCCCGGTCTTGGCGCCAAGGTACACGACCGGGCGGCCCACGCCCGAGGCGGCCGAATAGAAGATCGCATCCGCATCGGCGAGACCCGCCGCGAAGGCGTTGACCAGACAGTTGCCGTCATAGGCCGTATGAAACCGCACCTCGCCGCCCACGGTGGGCACGCCGAAGCAGTTGCCGTAGCCGCCGATCCCCGCCACGACACCGTGCACAAGCTGCCGGGTCCGGGGATGATCGGGCCGCCCGAAGCTGAGCGCGTTCATCGCGGCGATGGGGCGTGCACCCATGGTGAACACGTCGCGCAGGATGCCGCCCACGCCGGTCGCGGCCCCCTGGTAGGGTTCGATGTAGCTGGGGTGGTTGTGGCTTTCCATCTTGAACACGACCGCCTGTCCGTCGCCGATATCGACGACACCCGCGTTTTCGCCGGGACCACAGATCACCTGCGGTCCGGTCGTGGGCAGGGTGCGCAGCCATTTCTTGGACGACTTGTAGGAACAGTGCTCGTTCCACATGGCCGAGAAGATGCCGAGTTCGGTGAAGGTCGGGTCGCGCCCCAGCAGATCGAGGATCCGCTGGTATTCATCGGGCTTCAGCCCGTGGGCGGCGATCAGGTCGGGCGTGATGTCAGGCTCGGTCATGGCTACCTCTCTTCGGGAGGCTGACTAACCGACACGCGCCCGAAACGGAAGGGCGCAGCGCGCGGGCGGCCTTTGGCACATGCCTGTGTCGCAGGTGGCGCGCGACATGCGGACTGCCGGATCGCAGGCCAAAAAAAAGGCCGAGACAATGCTCGGCCTAGTCCAACAGGGAGGTAGAAACAGATGAAATCTGCTTCTTCGACCCACCTAGTCGCTGGATTATTGCGCATCAAGGCGAATAATGCCGCAGGTGCGCATGCCTGTCATGCGGCGATGACATGGCTGTCATGCACGGTGTGTCAGATGTCCGTGTGCCGTCGTGTTTCCGCAAGTTCCGCCATGACGAAATCCCGAAAGGCCGCGATCCGCTTCGATTGGCGCAATTCTTCGGGATAGGCGAGGAACACCGGCACAGACCCGCCGATCATCTCTGGCAAAACACTGACAAGGCTTGGGAAATCCTGCGTGACATAGTTCGGCAGGATACCGATGCCCAGATGGTTGATGACCGCCTGCAGCACGCCGAAATAGTTGTTCACCGTCAGCAGCGACCGGATTTCGTGGGTCATGAGTTCCTGGACCATCCGCGCTGCCGCGCTGACCTGCACGCTGTTGGGGTTCTGGCAGATCAGACGATGGTGTCGCATATCTGCAACAGTTGGGGGGACGCCGTAGCGCGCGATGTACTCCGGCGTCGCGTAAAGCCGCATGTGGACATTCATCAGCCGCTTGCGGATCAGGTCGGCCTGTGACGGTTCCTTCATGCGGATCGCCACGTCCGCCTCGCGCATGGGCAGGTCGAGCACCCGCTCTTCCAGCATGAGGTCGATCTTCAGTTCGGGATACTGTTCGTAAAGCCGACTCAGGCGCGGCGCCAGCCAGATCGAACCGAACCCCGTCGTCGTCGTGACACGGAGCTCGCCGAACACCTCTTCCTCGCTGTCGCGGATGCGGGCGGCGGCGGCATCCAGACGCTTGGCCATGGCCGACGTGGCGTCGAACAGCAACTCGCCCTGTTCG
This sequence comes from Meridianimarinicoccus sp., assembly GCA_036770665.1. Classification (GTDB taxonomy): domain Bacteria; phylum Pseudomonadota; class Alphaproteobacteria; order Rhodobacterales; family Rhodobacteraceae; genus Meridianimarinicoccus. Next base: position 7,037 of record DAIPIS010000090.1, on the reverse strand, counting down.
GTCAGGATCAGCCCGCGCGCGTGGCGGTGAAACAGCGTGGTGTTCAGGCTTTCCTCCAGTGCGCGGATCTGCCGGCTGACCGCCGATTGCGACAGGTGCAGCGCATCACCCGCGTGGGTCAGGCTGCCCGCATCGGCGACGGCGTGAAAGATCCTCAGCTTGTCCCAGTCCATGTCGATTCCCCTGCGCGCCATCCCGTCACAGGACGATGCTGGCTGGTTGCGTGCATCATGTCGTGCGCGCCCTGTTGCCAGACACGTATAGCCGGTTGTCGACATGACTTCACGCACCGCCGCCGCCACGGCAGGCTTTTGGCGGGCCTGTGGCCAAGTGGTCGCGTCGATCCCCGATGACACCCGGCCGCATGCCCTGCCATGCCGGTTCAACCAGGGCAGTCGGGAGCACATGACGGTTTCGCGACAGGCTCTTGCCGGGTGGGCGGTGCGGGTGATATTCCGGCGCACCGGTCACGCTTGGCCGGTCACGCTTGGATAGGGTCAACAGGTGCAGGAGCCACAGACACGGTTGCAGGGCCGCCACGGGACGGCGCGCGACATCAGTTATGCCCATTCCGCCGCGACGCGCGGGGGACGGGCGATGATCCGTGTGATGGAAAACGTCACCGGACGGATCGGCCTGATCCGGCGTGCGCGCGGCTACGAGCAGGAGGTGGCGCAGGGTCGCGATTTCTGGGAGGTGATGGCCGAACGCTATGGCCTGTCGCTGCGGGTGATCGGCGGGTCGCTCGACGACATTCCGCGCCACGGGCCGCTTGTGCTGATCGCGAACCATCCGTTCGGGATCCTAGACGGATTGATGATGGGTCGCATTCTCAGCGCGGTGCGGGGTGATTTCCGCATCCTGGCGCATCAGGTGTTCCGCAAGGCGGGCGATCTGGAAAACGTCATCCTGCCCATTTCCTTCGACGACACGCGGGAGGCGGTCGCGCTGAACCTGCGCACCCGCAAGACCGCGCTCGAATACCTGTCGCAGGGCGGGGCGATCGGCATCTTTCCGGGGGGCACCGTATCCACCGCGGCGCGCCCGTTCTCGCAACCTATGGATCCCGGCTGGCGGTCGTTCACGGCGCGCATGGTGGCGCGGTCGGATGCGCAGATCGTGCCCATGTTCTACTGCGGGCACAATTCGCGGTTCTTCCAGGTCGCGAGCCACCTGCACTACACCCTGCGCATGGGGCTGCTGATCAAGGAATTCGGGTCGCGCACCGACAAGCCGGTGGAGGTCGTGATCGGCAAGCCGATCCCGCAGACGTCCCTTGAACCCTATATCGGCGACGCGCGGGCGATGATGGACTTCCTGCGCCGGGAAACCTATGCCCTGTCCCCAGTGCCCGTGCGAGATCCGGGCTATGGATTCGAGTTCGAGGAAAGGCACAGGCAATAGATGGCCGTGGGCGTATTCGACAGCGGGCTGGGCGGTCTGACGGTGCTGGATGCGGTGGTCCGCCGCTTGCCCAATGTTCCGTTCGTCTACTACGGCGACAACGCCCACACGCCATACGGTGTGCGCAACGCGGACGACATCTATGACCTGACCACGCGCGGGGTCGAGCGGTTATGGGCGGCGGGCTGCGATCTGGTGATCCTTGCCTGCAACACCGCATCTGCGGCGGCCTTGCGCCGGATGCAGGAATGCTGGGTGCCGCCGGAAAAGCGGGTTCTGGGCGTGTTCGTGCCGCTGATCGAAGCCCTCACCGAACGGCATTGGGGCGACAATTCCCCGCCGCGCGAAGTCGCGGTCAAGCATGTCGCGCTGTTCGCCACGCCGGCCACGGTGTCGTCCCGCGCGTTCCAGCGGGAACTCGCGTTCCGCGCCATCGGCGTGGACGTGGAGGCGCAACCCTGCGGCGGTCTGGTGGATGCGATCGAGGACGGTGACGAGATCCTCGCCGAAGCGCTGGTGCGTTCCCACGTCGAGGCACTCCAGCGCCGCATGCCGAAACCGGAGGCCGCGATCCTGGGCTGCACCCATTACCCGCTCATGGAAACCGCGTTCCAGCAGGCGCTGGGGCCGGATGTAAAGGTCTACAGCCAGGCGAACATCGTGGCCGAAAGCCTTGCCGACTACCTTGGCCGCCGCCCGGACATGATCGGACCGGGCCGCGACACCGCCTTCCTGACCACGGGCGACCCGTTGCGCGTGTCCTCCAAGGCCACGCAGTTCCTGCGGCGCAAGATCACGTTCACCGCTGCGTGAATTGCGCCGAGCGCGCACGGCTTCTACACATTCACGAACTGGAAAAAGGACGCCATGGCACATCGCATCGCCATCCTCGGGGCCAGCGGCTACACCGGCGCGGAACTGGTGCGGCTGATCGCGACCCATCCGGCGATGGAGATCGTCGCTCTGACGGCCGATCGCAAGGCAGGGCAGACCATGGGGCAGGTGTTTCCGCATCTGCGCCATCTGGACCTGCCGGTGCTGCAGCGGATCGAGGATGTGGATTTCGCCGGCGTCGATCTGGTGTTCTGCGCCCTGCCACACGCCACGACGCAGGGCGTGATCGCGTCTTTGCCGCGCGATCTGAAGGTGGTGGACCTGTCCGCCGATTTCCGCCTGCGCGACGCCGCAGCTTATGAAAAGTGGTACGGCCAGCCGCATGTGGCAATGGACCTGCAGGCCGAGGCTGTTTACGGCCTGACCGAATTCTACCGCGACGACATCCGCCGGGCGCGGCTCGTGGCCTGCACCGGGTGCAATGCCGCTACGGGGCAGTTCGCGCTGCGCCCGCTGATCGCGGCGGGGCTGGTCGATCTTGACGACATCATCATCGATCTGAAAACCGGCGTGTCCGGCGCGGGCCGGTCGCCCAAGGAAAACCTGCTGCATGCCGAACTGTCCGAAGGCACGCATGCGTATGGCGTCGGCGGCGTGCACCGGCATCTGGGCGAATTCGACCAGGAATTCAGTGCCATCGCCGGGCGGCCCGTGGAGGTGCAGTTCACGCCGCATCTGCTGCCCGCCAACCGGGGCATTCTTGCGACCGTCTACGTCAAGGGCGATCCGGCAGCGATCCACGCCGAACTGGCGCGCGTCTATGCGCACGAGCCGTTTCTCGTGGTGCTGCCCATGGGTGAGACGCCATCGACCCGCCATGTGCGCGGCGGCAACTTCGTGCATCTGGGTGTCGCAGGTGACAGGCGGCCGGGGCGTGCTATCGTCATCGCAGCGCTCGACAACCTGACCAAGGGGTCGTCCGGGCAGGCGATCCAGAACGCAAACCTGATGCTGGGGGAACAGGAAACCGCGGGGCTGATGCTGGCCCCGGTGTTTCCGTAACGACGATGAAGAGCCTCAAGAAACAACGCCGGATTCAGGTCATCGCGCTGGCCGCCGTGGCACTGGTCCTATCGACCGCGCTGATCGGCTACGCCATGCGCGACGGGATCAACTTCTTTCGCAGTCCGTCCGAGGTGATCGCCGAACCGCCCTTGCCGACAGAGACCTTCCGCATCGGCGGTCTGGTGGAGGACGGCAGCCTGCAACGGGGGCAGGGTGAGACGATCCGATTCATCGTGACGGACGGCGGCGCGTCCGTGCCCGTGGAATTCACCGGCGTCCTGCCGGACCTCTTCGGCGAAGGGCAGGGAATGGTCGGCACCGGGCGCTACGCAGACGGCGTGTTCGTGGCGTCGGAAATCCTTGCCAAGCATGACGAGACCTACATGCCCAAGGAAGTCGTCGACGCGCTCAAGGAACAGGGTGTCTATCAGGACCCCAACGACACCGGAAGCTGAACCTAATCCAGGAGGGCACCACATGATCGTCGAACTGGGCCATTTCGCCTTGCTGCTTGCCGCCTGCGTCGCGCTTGTCCAGACAGTCGTGCCGCTGGTGGGCGCACACAGGGGCTGGTCAAGCTGGATGGCCTTTGCCGCCCCGGCGGCGACGGCGCAACTTATGCTCATGGCCTTCAGCTTCTCGGCACTGACCTATGCCTTCGTGGTGTCGGACTTCTCGGTCGCGCTGGTGGTGAACAATTCCCACAGCCTCAAGCCGATGCTCTACAAGGTCACGGGCGTGTGGGGGAACCACGAAGGCTCGATGCTGCTTTGGGTGCTGATCCTGTCGCTCTACGGGGCGCTTGCGGCGTGGTTCGGGGGCAATCTGCCGCCGAGCCTGCAAGCGCGGGTGCTGGGGGTGCAGGCCGCGGTGACGCTCGCGTTCATGGCGTTCATCATCTTCACGTCGAACCCGTTCCTGCGGCTTGCGGTCCCGCCGCTCGATGGAATGGACCTGAACCCGCTGCTGCAGGACCCCGGTCTCGCCTTCCACCCGCCATTCCTGTATCTGGGATACGTCGGGCTGTCGCTGACCTTCAGCTTCGCCGTCGCCGCCCTGATCGAAGGCCGCGTCGATGCCGCGTGGGGCGGCTGGGTCCGGCCCTGGACGCTGGCGGCGTGGGTGTTCCTGACCATCGGCATCGCGCTGGGGTCGTGGTGGGCGTATTACGAGCTTGGCTGGGGCGGCTACTGGTTCTGGGACCCGGTCGAAAACGCGTCCTTCATGCCATGGTTGCTGGCCGCAGCCCTTCTGCATTCCGCCATCGTCGTGGAAAAGCGCGAAAGCCTGAAGGCGTGGACGATCCTGCTGGCGATCCTCGCCTTCGGCTTCTCGCTCATCGGGGCGTTCATCGTCCGGTCTGGCGTGCTGACATCGGTGCATGCCTTCGCCAACGATCCCGAGCGCGGGGTCTATATCCTCGCGATCACCGCGATCTTCATGGGCGGCGCGCTGACGCTGTTCACGGCGCGGGCCGGGGCCATGCAGGCGCGCGGCGTCTTCGGCGTGGTCAGCCGTGAAAGTGCGCTTGTGGCCAACAACATCCTGCTCGCGGTGTCGTGCTTCGTGGTCTTCGTGGGCACCATCTGGCCGCTGATCGCGGAAATGCTGTTCGACCGGAAACTGTCGGTCGGCCCGCCGTTCTTCGATGCCGCCTTCACGCCGTTCATGGTGGTGCTGGCGATCATCCTGCCGCTGGGCGCCATGGTGCCGTGGAAGCGCGGCAAGCTGGGCCGTGTGGGGCGTCAGATGATCCTGCCCGCCATCGCGGCGTTCCTCGTGGCGGCGCTGGTCTGGACCGTGCAGACCGAGCGCAGCATCCTTGCGCCCATCGGGATCGCGCTTGGCGTCTGGCTGGTCGCCGGGTCCAAGGTGGACCTCTGGACCCGCACCGGGCGCGGCGACCTGCGGTCGCGCCTGCGCCGCCTGTGGAACCTGCCGCGGGCGGACTGGGGCAAGGCCGTCGCCCATATGGGGCTGGGCGTGACCTTCATCGGGATCGCCGCGCTGACCGCGTGGGAACAGGAGGACATCCGCGTCGCACAGGTGGGCGAAACATTCCAGGTCGCTGGTTATGACATCACGCTCGCGGACGTGCGGCGCGTGCCCGGTCCGAACTATTCCAGCATCATGGCCGACATGGTCATCGAACGGAACGGACGCCCGGTCGCCGTGCTGAACCCGGAAAAGCGCAACTACCCTGTCGCCCAGATGCCGACCACGGAAGCCGCGATCGACAATGGCGTGTTCCGCGACCTCTACCTCGTGATCGGCGATCCGCAGGCCGGCGGCGGCTGGGCCGTGCGCACTTACATCAAGCCCTTCGCGAACTGGATCTGGGCCGGGGCGATCATCATGTCGCTGGGCGGGTTCATCAGCCTGTCCGACCGGCGCTTTCGCGTGGCCCCGGGTGCCGCGCGCGACCGCGCCGAAACGCCGGTGGCGGCGGAATGACGGGCGTGCTGCGGCGGCTGGCACTGGCGTCGGCGCTCGCGTTGACGCCCTGTCTGGGCGCGGCCGTGCAGCCGGATGAAATCCTGTCCGACCCGGCGCTGGAAAGCCGGGCGCGGGAGATCTCCGAAGGGCTGCGTTGCCTTGTCTGCCGCAACGAGAACATCGACGAATCCAATGCGGGCCTTGCGCGCGACATGCGGCTTCTGGTCCGCGAACGCGTGGTCGCAGGCGACAGCAATGGCGAAGTGGTGGATTTCATCGTGGATCGGTACGGCGAATACGTGCTGCTGAACCCGACGACGAGAGGGTCGAACCTGATCCTGTGGCTGGCAGGCCCGGCGATGTTCCTTGTCGCGGTCGGGATCGGGTGGGGGTATCTGCGCGGGCGCAGGCCTTCGGACGCGGATGCCACTCCCGATCTCAGCGCGGACGAGGCGGCCCATCTGAAGAAAATCCTCGGCGAGTGACCCAGCGTTTCGCTGGTCCGGCGCACGTTCCTCACTAGGCTGCGCGCAACACTCCCGGGAGACAGACATGGATTTCCAGACAATTGCCCTTGATGTCGCGGACGGCGTGGCGACGCTGACGCTGATCCGACCGGACCGGCGCAACGCCCTGAACACCCGGATGCGCGCGGAAATTCCCGCCGCGATCCGCGTAGCACAGGAACGGGCGCGCGTTCTGGTGCTGACCGGGGCAGGCGACAGCTTCTGTTCCGGGCAGGATCTGGGCGATGGTGCCGCCGCGCTGGATATCGAACGGGTCCTGCGTGACGAATACACCCCGATGTTGCGCGCGGTCTTCGATTGCCCGATCCCGACCATCGCGGCGGTCAACGGTGCCGCGGCAGGGGCCGGAGCCAATCTTGCTCTGGCAGCCGATGTGGTGATCGCGTCCGAGCGCGCGGTCTTCCTGCAGGCCTTCACCCGGATCGGCTTGATGCCCGATGCGGGGGGCACCTATTGGCTGCCGCGGCAGGTCGGCTTCGCCCGCGCGATGGGGGCCGCCCTGTTCGCCGAACCGGTCACCGCCCGGCAAGCCGAAGCCTGGGGCATGATCTGGGAAGCGGTGGAGGACGATCTGTTCGCCGCCCATGTCGCGCGCCGCGCGGCGCAACTGGCGCAGGGCCCGACGGTGGCCTACGGCGCGCTCAAGCAAGCCCTGCGCGCCAGTGCCGCCAACGATCTGGAAGCCCAGCTTGCTCTGGAAGCGCAGTTGCAGGGGGACTGCGGGCGCACCCGCGATTTCACCGAAGGCGTGGTGGCATTCCTCGACAAGCG
>DAIPIS010000089.1:0-8759 GCA_036770665.1 Meridianimarinicoccus sp. | reverse complement strand
CAGGATGACGCGCGTGATCGAAACTCTCGCAGCCTTGCTGATCGCCCATGTGGCCGCCGATTTCGTCTTCCAGACCCGGTGGATGGCGCTCAACAAGGGCAGCGCCCGGCCGCTTGCCGCCCATGTCGGCGTGGTATGGCTGGCAAGCTGGACCTGCCTTGGTGCCTCGGCGCAGGCACTGGCGCCGGTCACGGTCCTTGCCCTGGTACACCTGGCCATGGATCTCGCCAAGGCGCGGGTGCTGGGACGCACCGCGCTCGCCTACGGGCTGGACCAGGGGGTGCACCTGCTGACCGTGATCGCCGTGGCCAGCGCCCTGCCCGACCTGTGGCACGCGGGCCTGTGGTCGGCGCTCGGTCCGCCGGGCGATACGATCCTGACCTTGGGCGTCGTGGCGATGGGGGCGGTCATGGCCCTGCGCGGCGGCTTCTACTTCGCCGACCATGTCGCCGCAGGCGACCGCACCGGCCCTGCCGCCGCGCAGGCACCTGGCGTCCCACGCCGGACCCTGATCGAAAACGGCGTGATCTTCGCCGGGATGCTGGCCCTGCCGCTCGTGGTGGCCGTGGCGGGTCTGGTGCGTCTCGGTGCGCTGGCGTGGTGGACGCGCACCCACCCCGCCCCCCACGTCAGGCTCACCTGCCACGCGGCGGCGCTCGGTTGGGCCATCTGCGCCGGATTCGGCACGCATCTTGTCCTTGGCGCGCTCGTCGGTCTTGATGCATCGCAGCCGCAGGTTTACATTGACCGGTAAAGGAGTGCTGCCATGTTCGGACTACCGGGAAAACAGGCCGTGACGCTGACACCGGCCGCCGTGAAGCAGATCACGCGACTGATGGCGCGCGACGGATCCAAGGGCTTGCGGCTGGGCGTGCGCAAGGGCGGCTGCGCCGGGATGGAATACACGCTCGACTACGTCTCGGAAATCACCCCCCACGACGAGGTGGTGGAACAGGACGGCGCGCGCGTGATGATCGCACCCATGGCGCAGATGTTCCTGTTCGGCACGGAAATCGACTACGAGACCTCGTTGATCGAAGCCGGGTTCAAGTTCCGCAACCCGAACGTCACCGAATCCTGCGGCTGCGGCGAATCCATCAAGTTCGACGACCGCATCGCCGCACAGGGCTGATCCGACACGTCGCCGGGCGCGCACGCGGCGCGCGGCGACCTTGCACAGCCCCGCGCCGCACGGTTTAGTGCACCCGACCAACAGGAGGGTGACGTGATGCGCCGCAAGCTGGCCGCTGGCAACTGGAAGATGAACGGCGGGTCCGCCGAACTGGGTGAAATCCGCGACCTGATCGGGCACCCCGCCCCGGATCACACCGACATCCTGATCTGCCCACCCGCGACGCTGATCGACCGGATGCGCGCGCTGGTGGGCACCGCCCCGATCGCTGTCGGCGGACAGGATTGCCACGCCGCCGCGTCCGGCGCGCATACCGGCGACATTTCGGCAGGCATGCTCGCGGATGCCGGGGCGACCCATGTCATCCTCGGCCATTCCGAACGGCGGCAGGACCACCATGAAACCGACGCCACCGTCCGCACCAAGACGACCGCCGCATGGGGCGCGGGGCTGGTGGCCGTCGTGTGCATCGGCGAAACGCTCTCGCAGCGCGACGCGGGCGACACGCTGGCCGTGACCGGGTCGCAACTGTCCGGGTCCTTGCCGGACGGTGTGACCGCCGCAAACACGGTCGTCGCCTATGAACCCGTGTGGGCCATCGGCACGGGCCTGACCCCAACGCTGGACCAGATCGCCGAGGTGCATGATTTCCTGCGCGCCGAACTGGTGGCCCGCTTCGGCGACGCGGGCGACGCGGTGCGCCTGCTCTACGGCGGATCGGTCAAGCCCGCCAACGCGGCCGAGATTTTCGCGGTCTCCAACGTCGATGGCGCGCTGGTCGGCGGCGCGTCGTTGAAGGCCGCCGATTTCGGGGCGATCATTGCAGCCCTCGACGCGGCCTGATGCGATGGGCGCTGCGCGGCGCGCCCCCCCGACCGTGGCGCGCCACCCATGACGGATGGCGCGACCCATACGGCGACGCCGCCGTTGCCGCGCCTTGCCGACAGCGCACGCCGCGACCCGTGGCGCGCGGCGCTGCTGCTGCTCGGACTTGTCGGGCTGGTGGCGCTTCTGGCCTGGCCACGGGTGGAACGCCACTACCTGCTGCGCGCGGGCGATGCCGCTGCCGACGCGCTGCAACTCTCGGTCGCGGGCCTGCGCGGCGCGCTCGACCGGTTCGAGCCTCTGCCCGCGCTGATCGCGGAGCGCCCCATCCTCGCACGGCTGCTGGCGGACCCCGACAATCCCGCGTTGCTGGCGCAGGTCAACGCGCTCCTGCTTGAAACCGCGGACGACCTGCGTGCGTCGGACGTGTACCTGATCGACAGGACCGGACTGACGCTGGCCGCAAGCTCCTTTCTCAAACCGCTGTCCTTCGTGGGCCAGACCTTCGATTACCGCCCCTATTTCACCGATGCCGCCGCCGGCCACCCGGCGCGCTATTTCGCGCTTGGCACCACATCGGGCGAGCGGGGCTATTTCTTCGCCGCCCCGGTCCGGCGCGGGGCCGACGTGATCGGCGTCGTCGCGCTGAAATTCACCATCGACGCGTTCGAGGAGGCGTGGCGCAGCGGCCCCTCCGAACTCATGGTCACCGATGGCAACGGCGTCGTGTTCATGGCCTCCCGCCCGGACTGGCACTTCCGCACCCGCGCGCCGCTGACGCCCGCAGCACTGGAGAACATCCGCGCGACCCGCCAGTACCCGACCGACCGCCTGTCGCCGCTCGCGGTCACGACCAGCCCGCTGCGCGACGGGCTGCGGCTGACCCGGATCGGCACCGGACCCGGCGCGCAGGATTTCGTCGAAAGCGACAGCCTGATGGCCGATGCGGGCTGGCGCGTGCACATCCTGACCCCCGCGGGCCCCGCCCGCGCACAGGCGGCGGGCGCGCTGGGGATCGGCGGCATGGGCCTGCTGCTCGCGGGGCTCGCCGCCGCCCTCGCCCTGTCGCACCGCGCCCGCATCCTCGACCGGCTCGCGGCGCAGCGCGAAACCCAGGGGCTGCTCGAAGCCCGCGTGCGCGCCCGCACCGCCGATCTCGACGCCGCCAACGCCAGCCTCCTGCGCGAGGTCGAGGAACGCCGCAATGCCGAAACCCGCCTGCGCAAGACGCAAAAGGAACTGGTGCAGGCGGGCAAGCTCGCCGCCCTCGGACAGATGTCCGCCGCCATCTCCCACGAGATCAACCAGCCGCTCGCGGCGGTGAAGACCTACGCCGAAAACGCCGTGCAGCTCATCGACCGCGACCGCACGAGGGAGGCGCGCGACAACATGCAGCGCATCTCGAAGATGGCCGACCGGATCGCCGCCATCGCGGGTCACCTGCGCAACTTCGCCCGCCGCCCGCTCGAAGGCACGGGGCCGGTCGATGTCTGCGCCGTGGCCGACGACGCGCTGGACCTGATGGCGGTTCGGCTGCGGGCCTGCAACGCGGCGCTGACCCTTGACCGGCCGGACGGTCCGGTCATCGCCACGGGCGGGGCCGTGCGCCTGCAACAGGTGATCGTGAACCTCCTGAACAACGCGCTCGACGCCATGGAAACCGATCCGGCCCCAAGGATCGCCCTGTCCATCACCCGCCCCGACCCCGATACCATCCGCATCGCGGTGCGCGACCGCGGGCCGGGGCTGACCGACGCGGAACTGGCGCAGGTGTTCGACCCGTTCTTCACCACCAAGCCGCCGGGCAAGGGGCTCGGCCTTGGCCTGTCGATCTCCTACAACATCGTGGCGGATTTCGGCGGCCAGATGCGCGCCCACAACCGCGACGACGGCGGCGCGGAATTCCGCGTGGACCTGCGCGCCGCGCAGGCGGCAGCGGCTGGCACCCCGCCATGATCCGCCGCCCGCACCGCGATCCCGATGCCGCGGATGACCTGACCGGTGGCCCGGTTCTGTTCGTGGACGACGAAGAAGACCTGCGCATCGCCGCCGCCCAGACCCTCAGCCTTGCCGATCTCGACGTGATCCCGCTGGCCGATGCCGAAACCGCGCTGGCCGAAGTCAGCCGCAATTTCCCCGGCGTCCTTGTGACCGACATCCGCATGGCAGGCATGGACGGGCTGACCCTGATGCAGCGCTGCCTTGAAATCGACCCGGAATTCCCCGTGATCCTCGTCACCGGGCACGGCGACGTGGAGATGGCGGTGCGCGCCATCCGCGACGGGGCCTATGATTTCCTCGAAAAACCCTATGACCCCGCCCGCATGGTGGACGCCGTGCGCCGGGCGCGGGACAAGCGGCGGCTGACGCTGGAAAACCGCGCGCTGCGGCGGCAGATGGGCGGGCGGGACGTGATCGAATCCCGCCTGACCGGGCGCAGCCCCGTCATGATCGCGCTGCGCCAGCAACTGCGCGCCGTCGCCCAGACCGAAGCCGACGTTCTGATCGTGGGTGCCACCGGCACCGGCAAGGAGGTCGCGGCCCGCGCCCTGCACCGCGCCAGTCCGCGCGCAAACGGGCCCTTCGTGCACATCAACTGCGCCGCCCTGCCCGCCGCCCTGATCGAAAGCGAACTCTTCGGGCACGAGGCCGGGGCCTTCCCCGGTGCCACCCGCGCGCGGTACGGGAAATTCGAACATGCCCGCGGCGGCACCGTGTTCCTCGATGAAATCGACAGCCTGCCGCGCGACCTGCAGGGCAAGCTCCTGCTGGTGATCGAAGGGCGCACGGTGACGCGGCTGGGTTCGAACGATCCGGTGCCGCTCGATGCGCGCTTCGTCGCCGCCAGCAAGCGCGACCTCGAACAGGCCGCCACCGACGGCACGTTCCGCCCGGACCTGCTCTACCGGCTCAATGTCGTGACCCTGCGGATGCCGGATCTCGATGCGCGCCCCGAAGACGTGCCGAAGCTGTTCGTCCATCTCGTGAATGAGGCCGCCGCGCGCTATCGCCGCCCGGCCCCGGATGTGCCGGGTTCGATCCTGCGCGCGCTCGCGGCCCGGCGCTGGCCCGGCAACGTGCGCGAACTGCGCAACGCCGCCGAAAGGTTCACGCTGGATCTCGATCTCGACATCGGCACCCGGACTGACCGGGACCCGGACAGCACGCTCGCCGCACAGGTCGCCGCGTTCGAGAAATCGCTGATCGCAGGCACCATCGCCGCCCATGGCGGACGGCTCAAGGACAGCTACGAATCGCTCGGGATCTCGCGCAAGAACTTGTACGAAAAGATGCTGAAGCACGGGCTGACGCGCCACGATTTCACCGACGACGACGTCTGATCCCGCCTTCGGGCGGCGCGCGGGCAGTGCCTGGTCTGCGCGCGGTCGGCGATGGGTCGGATAGCGCGCATCGCGCGGCGCACCTGTCCCCGATCCGACCCATCGCCGCCCGCGCGCTGCACGCAAACCGGGCAGGCCGCGCACAAGAGCCTTGCAATCCACGCAAACCCGACGACACAACTACGCATGCCTGACGCCGGGAAGCGACGGGCACGACTTGACGACCACGTTCAACCGCGCCGGAGAGCCCGGTGCGCAGGGGAGGAAAAACAATGCGTTACCTTACATCCACGCTGGCGATCTGTGCCGGTCTCGGCCTGACTGCAGGCCACGCACAGGACGACCGCACCGGCTGGCCCACCAGCTTCACCGTGGGCACCGCAAGCCAGGGCGGCACGTTCTACTCCTACGGTTCCGGCTGGGCAAGCCTCGTGGCCGATGAACTGGGCCTGTCCGGCGGTGCCGAAGTGACCGGCGGGCCGATGCAGAACATGGCGCTCGTGCACACCGGCGACGCGGCCTTCGGCATGACCACCATGGGCCCCGCCGCCGAAAGCCTCTCGGGCACCAACCCGATCGCGCCCGGCCTCGCCATGGACAAGGCCTGCGCCATGTTCCCGATGTACCAGACCCCGTTCAGCGTCACCGCGCTGACCAGCTCCGGCATCACCACCATCGCGGAAATCCCTGATGGCGCGCGGATCGGCTTCGGCCCCGCCGGGTCGTCCTCTGACACCTATTTCCCGGCGATGATGGAAACGCTCGGCGTCAACTTCGAACGGCGCAACGGCGGCTGGGACGATCTCGGCGGCCAGTTGCAGGACGGCCTTCTCGACCTGATCGCCTTTGCCGCCGGTGTGCCGGTGCCCGCGGTCAGCCAGCTCGAAGTGCAGACAGACGTGAACATCATCGAATTCACCGAAGAAGAGCAGGCCAAGATCATCGACGCCTTCCCGGTGTCGGCGTTCTCGATCCCGGCCAGCACCTACAGCTCGCTCGACGCCGACGCGCGCTCGGTGGCCATGTGGAACTTCGCCATCGCCAACTGCGATCTGCCCGCCAGCTTCGTCAAGGCGGCGACCGCTGTCGTGATGTCGGACAACGCGCGCATGGTGGGCATCCACAGCGCGGCCGAGGAAACGCTGCCGGAAAACTGGGACAAGAACACGGTCATGAAATGGCATCCCGGTGCCGCCGAATGGTTCATCGAGAACGCGGGCGCCGACATCCCGGCCGACATGATCTACGGCAACTGAGCCGGACCGGACCGTCGCGGGCCGGGCCTCCCCACGGGATGGCCCGGCCCGATCCCGTGACCTTGCCCGCCGTGCAGCCGTGCAGCCGCCCATCGCGCGCGGCCTTGCGCACCGGGCACCACACCGCCCGCGCGTCGGCGCGCGCGCCGCATCCCCCGGAGCATTCCCCATGGCACAGACGTCCGAAGACCCCGACCTCCTCCGCGACGGCCCCGTCGTCGCCGAAGGTGTCGACGAAGAACCCATCGAATCCAACCGTCGGCTGTTCGACGGACCGCTCCTCCTGGGCATGAGCGCGCTGGCGATGCTCTATGCCATGTTCCACATGGCGGCCCTCAACGGCGTGTCGATCGCCAGCCTCACCGGCATCTCCATCCCGTTCCTGCCGCAATTCCCGATGGAAACGTGGAACTTCCGCATCGTGCACGTCGCGGGCGCGCTCGTGCTCGGCTTCCTGATGTATGCCGCGCACGGCTTCTCGGACGACAAGCCCGCCGCCGAAACCCCGCACCTGTCCCGCGCCGCCCTCGTGCTCATGGCCCCCGCGGCCTTCGCGCTGGTCATGGCCATTGTCTTCGCGATCCAGATCGCGGGCGGCACCATGTGGAACGGGCTGGACGCGGGCATCAAGTTCCGCGAAACGTGGCTGTTCGGCGCGCCGCTCCTCATAGCCACCACGGGCGGCATCGTGCTGTCGTGGTTCGACCGGCGCGCGCGCGGGCGGCTGTCGGTCCCCGACATGGTCCTGTCGGTCTGCGGCATCGCCGTGGCGGCCTACCTCATCACCATCTACGGCACGCTCATGCGCAACTCCACCGGCACGCCCTTCGCGCCCATCGGCATCTCCATCGCCGCCGTCGCGGGCACCGCCCTGATCATGGAAATGACGCGCCGGGTCGCGGGCCTCGCCCTCGTCATCATCGCCGCCGTCTTCCTCGCCTACGTCTTCGCGGGTCAGTTCCTGCCCGGCTTCCTGAACGCCCCCGCCGTCACCTGGCAGCGCTTCTTCAGCCAGGTCTACACCGACGTCGGCATCCTCGGCGCGACCACCGCCGTCTCCTCCACCTACATCATCCTCTTCATCATCTTCGCGGCCTTCCTGCAGGCGTCCAAGGTCGGCGACTACTTCGTCAACTTCGCCTTCGCCGCCGCAGGGCGCACCCGCGGCGGCCCCGCCAAGGTGGCGATCTTCGCCTCCGGCCTCATGGGCATGATCAACGGCACCTCCGCGGGCAACGTCGTCGCCACCGGCTCGCTCACCATCCCCCTGATGAAAAAGGTCGGCTACCACAAGAAGACCGCCGGCGCGGTCGAAGCCGCCGCCTCCACCGGGGGCCAGATCATGCCGCCCATCATGGGTGCCGGCGCCTTCATCATGGCGGAAATCACCGGCATCCCCTACACCGACATCGCCATCGCCGCGATCATCCCGGCCGTCCTCTACTTCGTCTCCGTCTTCTTCATGGTCGACTTCGAAGCCGCCAAACTCGGCATGAAGGGCATGCGCGCCGACGAGATCCCCCAGTTCTCCAAACTCGTCCGCCAGGTCTACCTGTTCCTGCCCATCATCATCCTGATCGTGGCGCTCTTCCTCGGCTACTCGGTCATCCGCGCGGGCACCTACGCCACCGCCGCCGCCGCCGTGGTGTCCTGGCTCACCCCCTACCGCATGGGGCCACGCGCCATCCTCAAGGCGTTCGAGATGGCCGGCATCATGTCGATCCAGATCATCGCGGTCTGCGCCTGCGCGGGGATCATCGTCGGCGTGATCTCCCTCACCGGGGTCGGCGCGCGCTTCTCCAACGTGCTGCTGGATCTCGCCGGTGTCAGCCAGCTCGCGGCGCTCTTCTTCGCCATGTGCATCGCGATCCTGCTGGGCATGGGCATGCCCACCACCGCCGCCTACGCCGTCGCGGCCTCCGTGGTGGCACCGGGGCTCGTGAACCTCGGCATCCCGCCGCTCACCGCGCATTTCTTCGTGTTCTACTACGCGGTCCTGTCGGCCATCACGCCCCCCGTGGCGCTCGCCTCCTACGCCGCCGCGGGCATCTCGGGCGCCAACCCGATGGAGACATCGGTGGACAGCTTCCGCCTCGGCATCGCCGCCTTCATCGTGCCGTTCATGTTCTTCTACAACGGCGCGCTCCTGATGGACGGCGGCTGGCTCGAGGTCACCCGCGCCGCCATCACCGCCACCATCGGCGT
>DAIPIS010000088.1:0-8764 GCA_036770665.1 Meridianimarinicoccus sp. | reverse complement strand
CGACACGTCGCCCCGGTTGCGCAGCACCCGGCTCACGGTCATTTCACTGACACCGGATGCCTCCGATACATCACGCAAGGTCAACGGACGGCGCGGCGGAATGGGCATGGGAGATCCTCGCTTACATCTCAGGATCATAAGAGAAAAGCGGACGCGCCCGCAATCGGCAAGCGTGGTTGCGGTGTCGCATCCGGATACAGACCCGCCAGCAGAGCGCCGCAATGCGACGCATACACCCACAGAACCGAAACGCTTGCGCAGAGCGTCGGTTTTGGCCAGAACATGCGTGCGGCCCCGTGGCTCAACTGGATAGAGCAGCCCCCTCCTAAGGGGCAGGTTACAGGTTCGAGTCCTGTCGGGGTCACCATCCGCAAGGCTAAACAATCCACGCGCGCATTCATGCTGAGTGAGATTTCTTGTATACAATACTTCCCAGCCGCTTGCGTTCTGGGCAAATCCTGTTACCAGACTGTTATGTGATCGCGCTGTTTCGCCGCAATATGATACGGGCCAACCCGGTCGGTGAACGACAATCTGATCGCACGTTTCAGGGGAGGGAAACCTATGACTAACTCAACACTCAACCGGCGCAATTTCCTGCGCAAATCCGCGCTTGCAGGCGGCGTGTCCGCAGCGGGCGTGCTGGCCGCACCGGCGGTGCTCGCACAGGCACCGAAGGTTGTGAAGATGCAGACCTCGTGGCCGTCGTCGGACGTCTGGCAGGAATTCGCGCGGGATTACGCCGACCGGGTCGAAGCCATGTCCGGCGGTCGCCTGACCGTCGACCTGCTGCCTGCGGGCGCGGTTGTGGGTGCCTTCCAGGTGCTCGACGCGGTCAATGACGGCGTGCTCGATGTGGCGCATTCGGTGCCGGTCTACTGGTATGGCAAGAACAAGGCGGCATCGCTGTTCGGCACCGGGCCGGTGTTCGGCGGCTCGGCCACCACCATGCTCAGCTGGTTCTACGAAGGCGGCGGCAAGGAACTCTATGACGAACTGACACAGGATATCATGGGCCTCGACGTCGACGGCTACATGGGTTTCCCGATGTTCGCGCAGCCCTTTGGCTGGTTCAAGCAGGAAGTGAACACCGCCGCTGAACTGCAAGGCTTCAAGTATCGCACCGTGGGTCTTGCGGCGGATCTGCTGCAGTCCATGGGCATGTCGGTGGCCCAGCTTCCGGGCGGCGAAATCGTCCCCGCGATGGAACGCGGCGTGATCGACGCGTTCGAATTCAACAACCCGTCCTCTGACCGCGCCTTCGGCTCGCATGACGTGGCCAAGAACTACTACCTGTCGTCCTATCACCAGGCATCCGAAAGCTTCGAATTCCTTTTCTCCAAGTTCTTCCTCGAAGAACTGGACCCCGATCTGCGCGCGATCATGATCCACGCGGTCGAAGCGGCGTCGACGGCGAACACCGCCAAGGCGATGCGCCGTTACTCCGCCGACCTGAAGTGGCTGGCGGAAGAAGGCGGCGTCACGATCCACCGCACGTCGACCGACATCCTCGCGGCACAGCTCGAAGCCTGGGACAAGCTGATCCCGCAGCTCGAAGAAGACCCGTTCATGAAAAAATGCCTCGACAGCCAGCGCGCCTGGGTCGAGCAGGTCACCTACTACGAACTGATGAACGCGCCCGATCTTGCGCTCGCGTTCGACCATTACTTCCCGGGTCGCCTCGCGCTCTGATCGCACAGGCTGACGCCCATCCGGCCCCGGCGCATCTGCTCCGGGGCCATTTTCCATATCGGGAGTGCTTGATTTGCGCGGCTACATCCAGTTTGCCGACGCCCTGTCCGCGTGGTTCGGAAAGGCGTTCGCTTGGCTCATCATCTTCATGGCGGCCGGCACGGGGTACGAGGTCTTCGTGCGCTACGTCATGAACAACCCCACGGCCTGGGCGCTCGACGTGTCCTTCATCATGTATGGCTCGCTGTTCATGATGGGCGGGGCCTATACCCTGTCGCGCGGCGGCCATGTCCGGGGCGATTTCCTGTATCGCATGTGGCAACCCCGCACGCAGGCGCGGGTGGACCTCACGCTCTACATCATCTTCTTCTTTCCCGGTGTCATCGCGCTGATCCTCGCCGGGTGGAAATACGCCGAACGCTCCTGGCGCTTCACCGAAGTGTCGGTGAACAGCCCCGCGGGAATCCCGATCTACCAGTTCAAGACCGTGATCGTCGCCGCCGGCATCCTGCTGTTCATCCAGGGCATCGCGCAGGTCTTCCGCTGCATCATCGCGATCCGCACGAATGAGTGGATCAACGCCGAAGAAGACGTGTTCGAAACCGAAGACCTCCTGATGCGAGAGGCCGCGAAGGCCGAGAAGGACGCTCACCCATGATGACCGACCCCCAGATTGCCCTGATGATGCTGGGCCTGTTCATCGTGTTCGTGTTCCTCGGCTTTCCGATCGCCTTCACGCTGATGGCCATGGGCATCGGCTTTGGCTACTACGCCTATTTCGAAGAACGCCGCATGTGGCGCGATTACTTCCGGCTCGATGAAACCGCGACATGGTGGGACGGAGTTTCGACCTATGTCGGGGGGTTCTTCAACAACAGGATCTTCGACCTGTTCGTCAATCAGACCTACACCGTCATGTCGAACGAGGTGCTGACGGCGGTGCCGCTGTTCCTGTTCATGGGCTACATCGTCGAACGGGCGAACATCGTCGACCGGCTGTTCACCACGCTCAACATCGCGTCCAAGAACATCCCCGGGTCGATGGGCGTGGCCGCCCTCGTGACCTGCGCGCTCTTCGCCACTGCCACCGGCATCGTCGGCGCGGTCGTGACACTGATGGGGCTGCTTGCCCTGCCCGCGATGCTGAACGCCCGCTACGACCGCGCCTTCGCGTCGGGCATCATCTGCGCGGGCGGCACGCTCGGCATCCTGATCCCGCCGTCGATCATGCTGATCGTCTATGCAGCCGCCTCCGGCGTGTCGATCGTGCAGCTTTACGCGGGCGCGCTGCTGCCCGGCCTGACCCTTGTCGGGCTCTACCTGCTCTACGTCATCGGCCGGTCGATCATCCAGCCCTCCGTCGCCCCGCGCCCCACCGACGAAGAAGTCCCCGACGTGCCGTGGCGCCAGCTGATCGTGATGGTCGTCACGTCCTTCGTGCCGCTCGCCTTCCTGATCTTCGCGGTGCTCGGCTCGATCCTGTTCGGCCTCGCAACCCCCACCGAAGCCGCCTCCATCGGCGCGCTCGGCGGCATCCTGCTCGCGTTCCTCTACCGCGCGATGACATGGCAGCGGCTGCGCGAAAGCGTCTACCTGACCCTGCGCACCACCGCGATGGTCTGCTGGCTGTTCGTCGGGTCCTACACGTTCTCGGCGGTGTTCTCCTACCTCGGCGGCGAACACCTGATCTCGGAATTCGTCCAGAGCCTCGATCTGACGCCGGTGCAGTTCCTCATCCTTGCGCAGCTCATCATCTTCCTGCTGGGCTGGCCGCTGGAATGGTCGGAAATCATCATCATCTTCGTGCCGATCTTCCTGCCGCTGCTGGCGTTCTTCGAAATCGACCCGCTGTTCTTCGGCGTGCTGGTGGCGCTGAACCTGCAAACCAGCTTCCTGACGCCACCCATGGCCATGTCGGCCTACTACCTCAAGGGCATTGCCCCCCCCGAGGTGAAGCTGACCCAGATCTTCGCAGGCTGCATGCCGTTCCTGTTCTTCGTGCTGGTCGCCATGGTGCTGATGTACGTCTTCCCGCAGATCGTGTTCTACCTGCCCGAGGCGTTCTATGGCCCACGCTAAGCGCGACGGCATCCTCGCGCTCGACGCGGTCATCCTGCGCGACCGGCTGGCGGGCGGGGCGCTGCGCGCGATCGACGTGACCGAAGCCTATCTGGCCCAGATCGCCGACCGGGAGCCGGACATCCACGCCTTCGCGTGGCACGACCCGGACCACGCCCGCGCCCAGGCCCGTGCCCGCGATGCCCACCGGCAGCGCGGGCTC
Source organism: Meridianimarinicoccus sp. (assembly GCA_036770665.1). GTDB lineage: Bacteria > Pseudomonadota > Alphaproteobacteria > Rhodobacterales > Rhodobacteraceae > Meridianimarinicoccus. The sequence continues at coordinate 4,791 of DAIPIS010000088.1, read as the reverse complement.
GCGACCGGCGCGCTGCACGGCCTGCCCGTCGCGGTGAAGGACATCATCGACACCGCGGGCATCCCGACCGAGAACGGCAGCCCGCTCGATGCGGGCCGCAAACCCATGCGCGACGCCTTCGTCACCGAACGGCTGCGCGCGGCGGGGGCCGTGATCATCGGCAAGACGGTGACCACGGAGCTTGCCTTCATGGACCCCGCCGCCACCCGCAACCCCCACAACACCGCCCACACGCCGGGCGGATCGTCGTCGGGGTCGGCGGCGGCGGTCGCGGCGGCCATGGCCCCGCTCGCCATCGGCACCCAGACCGGCGGCTCGGTGATCCGGCCCGCGTCCTTCTGCGGTGTTGTCGGCTTCAAACCCAGCTTCGGCGCGATCCCGCGCCGAGGCATCCTCGCCCAGTCCCCCAGCCTCGACACCGTGGGCGTCTTCGCACGCACCACCGCCGATGCCGCCCTGCTGGCCGAAACGCTTTACGGCTACGACGCCGCCGACCCGGCCACCGCGCTGATCCCCCATCCCCAACTCCACGCCACCGCGATGCAGGATCCGCCCGTGCCACCGGTCTTCGCGATCCTCCAGCCGCCCGGCTGGGACGAAGCCAGCCCCGACATGCAGGCGGGGCTCGCCGAACTGGCCGACGCACTGGGGGAACAGGCGTTCCCGCTTCCCCTGCCACCCATGTTCGACACCATCCGCGACACGCACCGCCGCGTCCACATGGCCGAACTGGCGCGCTGTTACTACACCTACGCCCGCGATGGCGGCGACCGGCTCGGCGCGCAGCTGCGCGCGGCGATCGACACCGGCAACGGCATCCTCGCCCGCGACTACCTCGCCGCGCGCGACCTGCCATCGGTGATTGACGCCGCCCTGTCCGAAATCTTCGACCGCTGCGATGCGATCCTCTGCCCCGCTGCCACCGGCCCCGCCCCCGAAGGACTGGGCAGCACCGGCAACCCGGTGTTCAACGGGCTGTGGACCTTCGCGGGCACGCCTGCGATCACGCTTCCGCTCATGACCGCGCCGAACGGCCTGCCGATGGGCGTGCAGGTGGTCGGCGCGCGCGGCAACGACGCACGCCTGCTGCGCACCGCCCGATGGCTCGAAACCTGGGCGGACCGGGACTGATCCCGGCCCCCCGCCCCGCACGGACCGATACCGCCCGCCACCGCACCCGACCGACCCGATCACCCGAACCGGAGACACCCATGAACAAGCTTCTCGCCCTGATCGCCCTCGTCGTCATCGGCATCTTTATCGGCATTCTGGTCTTCAACGTGCCCAGCCCCGACCTCATGGCCGTGGCCGCGCTGACCTTCGGGCTCGTGGTCTATGACTTCGCCACCTCGGCGCGCGACAAGAAGGACTGACCATGGCCGCCCGACCGACCCTGTGGATCCCCCGGCACCTGTCGGCGGCGACGATGGACCGTGCGCGCCGCGACTATGACGTGATCCTCGCAGCCAAAGACCGCCCCGGCACCGCCGACGAAATCATCGCCATGAGCGCCGCGGCGGACGGCATGATCCCCTGCCACTCCGAACACTTCTCCGCCGATGTGGCGGCCCGGCTCGACCCGCGCCTGAAGATCGTGGCGAACCACTCGGTCGGCGTGGACCATTGCGACCTCACCGCACTCGCCGCACGCGGCATCATGGTCACGAACACGCCCGACGTGCTGTCCGACGCCACCGCCGAACTGGCGCTGATGCTGATGCTCGGGGCCGCGCGCCGCGCCGTCGAAGGCGACCGGCTGGTGCGCACCGGCGCGTGGCGCGACTGGTCTCCTGCCTTCATGGTCGGCACGCAGGTGTCGGGCGCGCGGGTCGGCATCGTCGGCATGGGCCGCGTGGGCCGCGCCTTCGCCCGCATGGCGCGCGGTCTGGGGATGGAGATCCATTACCACAACCGACGTCCCCTTGCGCCAGACGACGAACAGGGGGCCACCTTCCACCCGGAGCTCGACACGCTGCTCCCCAAGGCCGATTTCCTGTCGCTGCACTGCCCGGCGACGCCCGACACCACGGGGTTGCTCAACGCCGACCGCATCGCGCGCCTGCCGCGCGGGGCCATCGTCGTGAACACCGCGCGCGGCGCGCTGGTGGACGAAGCGGCACTCATCGCCGCACTCGACAGCGGCCATGTGGGCGCGGCGGGGCTCGATTGCTTCGTGACCGAACCGGGCGGCAACCCGGCCTTCGCCCGCTTCGATCAGGTGTTCATGATGCCCCACGCGGGCAGCGCCACCCGCCGCACCCGCGACGCCATGGGCTTTCGCGCGCTCGACAACCTTGATGCGTTCTTCCGCGGCGACCGCCCCCGCGACGCGCTGACCTGACCGCCGGGCGCAGGGGCACCCTGACCGTTGCGCCACCGCCCGCCGGGTCGCACCGCGCGCCCCGGCCCGTGGGCATCCCGCCGCCGCGATACTGCCTCGCCCCGGCCTGCGCCCTGCCCGCGTGCACCATCGCCGCGCCGGTCCCCGGCCCCGTGGCGCCGACCTTCTCAGCCGTCGAACCGCCCCGTGTCCGTGTTCTTCTCCAGCGCCACCGCCGGGAAGACCCGTCCGTTCATCACACCCCAGACGCCCGCGTCCAGAACCTGCGCCGCGGCCACCGCCCCGCCAAGGTTGAACGCCGCGTCCGATCCCACCACCGCCGCAGGCCGCATCGCCCCGGTCAGCACCACCGTCTTGCCCAGCCGCAGCCCGTCCAGATACCGCGCCGTCAGGCCCATGGTGCCGGTGCCGTGGGTCACCACCAGCCGCGCCTCGGGCGCGTCCCGCACCGCATCGCCGATGGCCGCGCGATCGGCATCGTCGAAGTCCAGACTGTCCTTGAACAGCACCACCTGCACCGCCGGATGCCAGCACCGCCCGGCCTCCAGCAGCCCCGGCACGGCGCTGCCCGCCTTCGCGTCCAGCACCAGCGCCTCCGCCGCCCAGTCGTGCACCTTGTCCAGCGTCCCGCCGGTGACAAGGATGCGCAGGTCCGCGCCCGACGCGGTCATCCCCGGGCGAACGGCGACGGCGGCCGGTCCACGATCACGTTCACCGCGCGCCCCTGCGGATCGGTGAAGCAGGTGTAATCTTCCCGGAAGGCCCCGCGCGCCGTGATGATGCCGCGCTGCTCCTCGAACAGCCGGACATCCGTGATCCGCGCCGACCCGCCCCCCCGCCGCGCGATCTCGCGTGTGCAATTGGCCAGTGCCGTGCCTTCGGGTGCCGGTGTTTCCGGCACGGGCTGCGGGGCACAGCCCGCCAGTAACACGAGGACCCCCGCGGCGCGGATCGCCGCCCGCGTGCCGCAGCGCCACGGTCGCGCCGCCCGACCGCGTGTCATCGCACCCCCTCCCGCACAGCCCCGCCGGACAGCAGCGCCCGCACGACCACGAAGAGCACGACGATCGTCAGGATCGGAAACACCAGCAACCGCAACGCATAGACCGCCATGATGTCGAGCGACGCCGTCAGGATCGCATCGCCCCGCGCCGCGATGGCGTCGCGCGCAGGGACCACGGCCCAGGCCCGGTCCACCAGCCCGCCGACACTGTCCTGCGCCGCACTCACCCCGGACCCCAGCCATCGCAACGTCCCGTCGATCACCCCGTCACTGCCGTCGTCGGACGGCGCGGGCAGCACGCGCGCCTTCTGGCCCGTCAGCCCGTCGGTCTGGGCGCTCAGCGCCTCCTCGGACGCCTCCAGCCGCGCCATCGCCGCCGCCAGCCGATCCGCCGTCAGCGTGTCACCAAGCCAGCCGCCAAAACCATACCCCACCGGCAGCAGCAGCCCGAACGCAAGCCCCAGCACCGCCAGCGACCGGCTCGCCGCCTGCCACGCGCGCCCCGCACCCGGCCAAAGCCCCGCGACGTACAGCCCGCCAAGCCCCGCCACCGCCAGCCACGCCCCCGCCTTGCACAGCGGCGCCATCCCCACGGCCAGCAACACCGATACCGCCGCCACCGCAAAGGTCACATCCGCGACCCGCCGGACCGTGTCGTCGATCGGGTCCAGCACCATGGCGGGCTTGACCTGCAGACTGCCGACCAACCCGACCCCCACCGTCGTCTCCTTCGCGGTGGACACGGCCGCGTTGATCGTGCGCAGCACGGCATAGGCCGCCACGGCGCTCGCCAGAACGGCATCGTTCTGCCGCTCCGCCGCACCCAGCGCGGGCGGCTGCCAGACAGCAATCGCCAGCATCGCCAGCGCCGCCAGCGCCAGCCAATGCGCCCTGATCCGCGCCACGACCGCCCCGACCGCGCCCGGCGTCACAACGCCCCCGGGATCACCTGGTCCGGCGGACGGTGCCCATCCGCGAAGGTCTTGATGTTGATGATCACCTTCTCGCCCATCTCGATCCGGCCCTCCTCCGTGGCCGACGACATGTGCGGCAACAGCACCACGTTCGGCAACTCCCGCAGCGCCGGGTTCACCGCGACCCCGTGCTCGTACACATCAAGCCCCGCGCCCGCCAACTCGCCCGCCCGCAGCATACGCACCAGCGCGCCCTCGTCGATCACGTCGCCCCGCGCCGTGTTCACGATCACCGCTGTCTGCTTCATCAACTGCAACCGCCGCGCGTTCATCAGGTGAAAGGTCTCCGGCGTGGACGGACAGTTCACCGACAGGATGTCGATGCGCTTCACCATCTCGTCCAGATCCTCCCAGTACGTCGCCCCCAACTGCGTCTCGATCTCCGCCGACACGCGGCGCCGGTTGTGGTAGTGGATCTGCATCCCGAAGGCCGTCGCGCGCCGCGCCACCGCCTGCCCGATCCGCCCCATCCC
>DAIPIS010000341.1:0-1954 GCA_036770665.1 Meridianimarinicoccus sp. | reverse complement strand
ACTGCCCCGCTCTTGGCGCATTTTGTCCTTTCGGGCAAGCGGCGACACCGCCCGTCTCCGCTATGGCATGCGCCTGTGACATCCACCCGACAATTCCTGCCGCAGGCATGGGCGAATGCGCGGGGTTGCAGCGCATGGCGCACGCTTCCTATACCCTGTGGAACAGACAGGGGAGCCTCCACATGGACGAACAGACACGCATCGCACTCGAAGCCGCCGCCTTTCGCCGCCTGCGCGACCATCTCGCCGCGCGGACCGACGTGCAGAACATCGACATGATGACCCTGACAGGGTTCTGCCGCAACTGTCTCAGCCGCTGGTACGAGGAAGCCGCCGACGATCTCGGCGTGCCGATGGACAGGGACACCGCCCGCGAAGCCATCTACGGGATGCCCTATGCCGAGTGGAAGGCGCGGTATCAGACCGACGCCAGCGATGACCAGAAGGCCGCGTTCGACGCCGCGCCCAAGGCGCACTGACCCGGCGCGGGCGCACCGCCAGGGTCATGCCGGAGTCAAACGGGACTCATATGCGATTCATATGCAATTCATATGCAATTCCGACAGGCATCCGGCCCCCGGTTGCGCCCTTGGCACCGACGCGCCTTGGCGCTAACACCCGCTGACATCTCCGGGGAACCGCCCATGAAACGCCAGAATGCCGAAGCCCTCGACTGGATCGCCACCGCCCGGACCCTGTCCGAAGCGTTGCCGTATCTCCAACGTTTCAACGGCGCGACCATCGTCATCAAGCTCGGCGGCCACGCCATGGGCAGTGACGCCGCAATGCGCAGTTTCGCCCGCGACATCGCCCTGATGAGCCAGGTGGGGGTCAACCCGGTGGTCGTGCACGGCGGCGGCCCGGCCATCAACGAGATGCTCGCCCGCCTTGATATCACGTCCGAATTCGTCGGCGGCAAGCGCGTCACGGACGCCGCGACCATGGACGTGGTCGAAATGGTTCTGGCTGGCCTCATCAACAAGCGCATCGTCGCCGCCATCAACGCCGAAGGCGGGCGCGCTGTGGGCCTGTCGGGCAAGGACGGCAACCTGATGCTCTGCCGCCAGACCGATCCAGCGCTCGGCTTCGTGGGCACGCCCGACCGGATGGACACCTCGGTGCTGCGCGCACTCTTCGGCGCGCGGATGATCCCGGTGATCGCCCCCCTTGGGGTGGATGAGAACGGCCAGAGCTACAACGTCAACGGCGACACGGCCGCCGGGGCCATCGCGGGCGCGCTCAAGGCCCGGCGGCTGTTGCTGCTCACCGACGTCGCGGGCGTCAAGGACGCGGACGGCAACGTGCTGACCGAACTGACCGCGAAACAGATCCGGGACCTGACCACCAGCGGCGTCATCGCGGGCGGCATGATCCCCAAGACGGAAACAGCACTCGCCGCGCTGCGCGCCGGGGTCCGGGCAGCGGTGATTCTCGACGGGCGCGCCCCGAATGCTTGCCTGCTCGAACTGTTCACCGATCACGGGGCCGGATCGCTGATCCGGTCCGCCTGAAGGAACCCGGGATGCCCCGCCGCCTGATCCTGCTGCGCCACGCGAAATCGGACTGGACCGACGAGGATGCGACCGACCACGCGCGGGTGCTGAATGCGCGCGGGCGCGCGGCCTGCGACACGATCGGCCCGTGGCTCGCGGCGCGCGGCCATGTCCCGGACGAGGTGCTGTGTTCCGACGCCGCCCGCACACGGGAAACCTGGGCCCGGATTGCGCCCCATCTTCCGGGGGCCGCCACGCCGACCCTGCGGCCCGATCTCTATCTCGCCGAACCAGGGGGCATGCTGGCCGCGCTGCAGGATGCGACCGGCGACGTGGTTGCGATGGTCGGCCACAATCCCGGCATCGGGTCGCTGGCCGCCGGTCTTCTGGCCGCGCGCCCCGGCCACGTGGACTTCGCCCGCTACCCGACCCTTGCCACGCTGGTCGCCGATTTCGACGTG
>DAIPIS010000340.1:0-1957 GCA_036770665.1 Meridianimarinicoccus sp. | reverse complement strand
ACGCGGTTCGTGGGCGATCCGGGGCGCATCCGGCAGATCCTGACCAACCTCATGGGCAACGCGGTGAAATTCACGCTCGAAGGCCATGTGGTGATCCGTGTCACCGGGTTCGAGACCGAACCGGGCCGCCACGACCTGCGCGTCACCGTCGAAGACACGGGCATCGGCATCCCCGCCGACATGGTCGATCACATCTTCGGCGAGTTCAACCAGGTGGACGACGACCGCAACCGCAAGTTCGAAGGCACCGGGCTTGGCCTTGCCATCACGCGGCAGCTGATCGCGCTGATGGGGGGGGAAATCTGGGTGGAATCGACCGTTGGCGAAGGGTCGAGCTTCGGGTTCAGCCTGTGCCTGCCCACGGACGAGGACACGCTGACGCAGGTTCCGGTCAACCTCGGGGATCGCCGGTCGGCGCTGGTGGTGGACGACCAGCAGATCAACCGCATGATCCTCGAACGGCAACTGTCGGTGATGGGGTTCCAGGTCACCGCCTGCCGATCGGGAGCGGAGGCGCTGGACTTTGCCGGGCCACCGTTCGATCTGATCATCACGGACATGCAGATGCCCGACATGGACGGGTTGGAACTGTCGCGCCGGTTCCGGGCGCGGGGCACGGCGGCGCCGATCCTGCTGCTCAGTTCCGCACCGGGCGATTTCGGCGGGGCGGCGCGCGAGGCCGGGGTCAACGCCGTGCTGCAAAAGCCGCTCCTGCGGCGGGATCTCTTTGCGCGCGTGGCCGATCTGGGCATGGTCATGCCCGGCATGACGGGGCCGGATGCCGGGCCGCGGCCGGTTGCGGATGGCGATCCCGGTGCCGGCAAGCCCCGGCCGGATGGGCAGGCGCGGCGCATGCGCATTCTTGCGGCCGAGGACAACCGCACCAACCAGCTGGTCTTCCGCAAGATGGTCGACCATCTCGACATCGACCTGACCTTCGCGAACAACGGGCGGGAAGCCGTCGCCGCGTTCCGGGCGGCCCGGCCCGACATGATCTTCATGGACGTGTCGATGCCCGAAATGGACGGCAAGCAGGCCACCCGTGAAATCCGCGCCATCGAGGCCGAAACCGGCGCAGCGCCTGTGCCGATCTGTGCGCTGACCGCCCATGCCATGGCGGGCGACGACACCGAAATCCTCGCGTCCGGCATGGATCACTACCTGACCAAGCCCCTGCGCAAGACCGCCATCTGCGACATGATCGCACGCCACCTGCCGCCCGGTGCGCGCCTGTCCATCCTTGCGGACGCACCCAAGGCCGCCGCGCCGTCGGCGTGACGCGACCGCCGCCGATCCCCGCGCGCCCATGGGATCAGGCGGCCGCCTGCCCCTGTTCCTGCCGCAGGAAGACCGGCGCATCGGGCGTGCTGCGGGCCGGATCGTGGCGATATCCCAGCGCATCGAACCCGGCCAGATCCCCGGGATCGGTCAGACCGCCATCGACGATGAAGCGCGCCATCGCGCCGCGGGCACGTTTGGCGTGAAAGCTGATGACCTTCGGGCCGTCCGCCCGATCCTCGAGGAACGTGGGCGTCACCACGGGCACCGCCAGCGCCGCCCGGTCCACCGCACCGAAATACTCCTGCGACGCGCAGTTCACCAGCACGCGCGCGCCGGTTGCCTTGCCCTGCGCGCGCAGCGCTTCGGCCAGCCGCGTGCCCCAATAGGCATAAAGGCTCCCGCCCCGGTCGGTCTTCAGCTTCGATCCCATTTCCAGCCGGTAGGGCTGGATGCCGTCGCAGGGCCGCAACACGCCGTAAAGCCCCGACAGGATGCGCAGGTGATCCTGCGCATGGGCCAGCGCCCCCGGATCGAGGCTGCGGGCGTGCAGCCCCTGATAGGTGTCACCGGCAAAGGCGCGCACGGCAGGCCGCGTCGCATCCGGCGACGGGTCGGCCACGAAATCGCGGAACCGGTCGCGGTTCAGCGTCGCCAGCGCCGGGCTGATGTCCATCAG
>DAIPIS010000339.1:0-1959 GCA_036770665.1 Meridianimarinicoccus sp. | reverse complement strand
CCAAGGAAGCCTGCCGCGAAGGCGATTGCGGCGCCTGCACCGTGATGGTCACCGACGCCCACGGCAGCCGCGCGCTCAACGCCTGCATCCTGTTCCTGCCCCAGGTGGCCGGAGCGGCGGTGCGCACCGTCGAGGGGCTGGCGGCCCCCGACGGCACGCTGCACCCGGCGCAGCAGGCGATGATCGACCGGCACGGTGCGCAATGCGGCTTCTGCACGCCCGGTTTCGTGGTGTCGATGGCCGCGGCCCATGCCGAAGGCGTCACCGACCACGACACGGCGCTGGCGGGCAACCTGTGCCGCTGCACGGGCTACGCCCCGATCCACCGCGCCGCCGAAGACACCGCGGCGGCCCCCGTTCCCGCACATATCGCGGCGGAACGAACAGCCTTCATGGTGCCGGCATCACCCGCCCCGACCGGGACCGGCGACACCCGCCACCCGGTGACGACCGCCACGCGCGCCGCGACCGGCCACCCGGCGGCGGGCGATCCCGCTCCCACCGGCGCGACGGCAGACGCCGCCGCCCCCGTTCGATCCGTTCGCCCCGACAGCGCCGACGCGCTCGCCCACTGGTATCTCGCGCACCCCGACGCCACCCTGATCGCCGGGGCCACGGACGTGGGCCTGTGGGTGACCAAGCAGTTCCGCGACCTCGGGCCCATCGCCTTCCTGAACGGCTGCGCCGACCTGCGCGGGATCACCGTCACCGACACCGCGATCCGCATCGGCGCCATGACCACCCTGTCCGACCTCCTCCCGGTGATGGAAACGCACCACCCGTCCTTCGCCGCCCTGATCCGCCGCTACGGATCGGTGCAGGTGCGCAACGCCGCGACCGTGGGGGGCAACATCGCCAACGGCTCGCCCATCGGCGACAGCCCGCCCGCGCTGATCGCGCTGGGGGCCACGCTGCACCTGCGCCGGGGCGACGCGCGCCGCGCCCTGCCGCTGGAAGATTTCTTCCTCGCGTATGGCCGCCAGGACCGCGCGCCGGGCGAATTCGTCGAGGCGGTCACGGTTCCCCGCCAACCTGACCGCCTGCGCTGCTACAAGATCTCCAAACGCTTCGACCAGGACATCTCGGCGGTCTGCGGGTGCTTCAACATCGCCGTCGCGGACGGCGTGGTCACGGCGGCGCGCATCGCCTTCGGCGGCATGGCGGGTACCCCGAAACGCGCCTCTGCGGTGGAAGCCGCCCTGACCGGCCAGCCCTGGACCGCGGCCACCGTCGCCGCCGCCATCCCCGCCTTCGCGCAGGATTTCCAGCCGCTCAGCGACATGCGCGCCAGTGCCGCCTACAGACTGACCGTGGCGCAGAACCTGCTGTGGCGGGCGGTCCATGCCGACGACGGCACCGCCACCGACGTGCTGGAGGTCGCCCCATGACCGCCGATCCCACGCCCCCCCGCGCGGGCACCATCGCCCCCACCGTGGGTCGCCCGCTGCCCCACGACGCGGCCCGTCTGCACGTTACCGGGCAGGCGCGCTACGTCGATGACATCCCGCTGCCCGCCGGCGCGCTGCACCTCGCTTTCGGGCTCAGCACCATCGCCGCCGGGCGGCTTGTGGCGCTGGACCTCGCGCTGGTGCGCGCCGCGCCGGGCGTCGTGGGCGCATGGGGTGCGGCGGACCTCGGGTGCAATCCCGACTGCTCGCCGTCGGCCCATGACGAACCGCTCCTCAGCGACGGGACGATCCACTACGCGGGGCAACCCCTGTTCCTCGTCGCCGCCGACAGCCACGTCGCCGCCCGCGCCGCCGCGCGCCGCGCGGAGGTCGCGACCGACGCCACGACCCCGATCCTGACCATCGACGACGCCCTCGCGGCAGGCACACGGTTCGAGGACGGACCCCGCATCTATGGCCGGGGCGATCCGGACGCCGCCATCGCCGCCGCCCCGCACCGCGCACGCGGCACCCTGGAATTGGGCGCGCAGGAGCATTTCTATCTCGAAGG
>DAIPIS010000338.1:0-1960 GCA_036770665.1 Meridianimarinicoccus sp. | reverse complement strand
TGTTCTTCGTCGCGGTCTTCGGCACGGTGGGTGTCCGCATGGGCACGCTCGCCAGTTCCGACCCGGTGGAACCGGTCCATGCCGGGGCCGGGGCCGCGATCACCAGCGCGCGGGCCGAAATCGTCGACCGCAACGGCAGCCTTCTGGCCACGAACGTGGTCACGAGCGCGCTTTACGCCCATCCGAACGACATGGTGGACATTCCCCATGCCGTCCGCGAACTGGCGCGCATCCTGCCGGGCCGGACCGAGGCCGACCTGACGGCGCTTTTGACCAGCGGGCGGAAATTCGTCTGGATCGAACGCACGCTCGCGCCCGAACAGGTGCAGGCGGTGCATGACATCGGCGATCCGGGGCTGCTGTTCGCCGCGCGCGACCTGCGCGTCTATCCCAACGGCCCGCTGGCGGCGCATGTGCTGGGCGGCGTGCGCTATGGCCGCGAGGGGGTCCACGCCGCCGAGATCCTGGGCGTGGCCGGCGTCGAACAGGCGTTCGAGGCGCGCCTGTCCGATCCCGCGCGGTTGGCCGAACCGCTGCGCCTGTCCATCGACCTGACCGTGCAGGCGACCATGCGCGAGGTTCTTGAGGGCGGCATGCGGCTTTTCGCGGCCAAGGGGGCCAGCGGCGTGATGATGGACGCCCACACCGGCGAGATCGTCGCCATGGTGTCGCTGCCCGATTTCGACCCGAACCACCGCCCGCAACCGCTGACCAAGGGGGATCAGGCCGACAGCCCCCTGTTCAACCGCGCGGTGCAGGGGGTGTACGAACTGGGGTCGGTGTTCAAGATCTTCCCCGTCGCACAGGCGCTCGACGTGGGGCTGGTCACGCCCGACACGATGGTCGACACCACGTCGCCCATGCGCGTGGGTCGCCACCGGATCAGCGATTTCCGCAACTATGGCCCGCAACTGTCGGCCACGGGCGTGATCGTGAAATCCTCCAACGTGGGCACGGCGCGGCTGGCGCGGGAGCTGGGCAGCACGCGGCAGCGGGATTTCCTCGCCGCGCTGGGGTTCCTCGAACCGACGCCGGTGGAACTGGTGGAGGCGCCGGGCGCGAAACCCTTGCCGCCCCGCAAATGGGGCGAGATCGAATCGATGACCATTTCCTATGGCCACGGCCTGTCGGCGAGCCCGCTGCACCTCGCTGCCGCCTATGCGTCGATCCTCAACGGCGGCACGCGGGTCATGCCCACGCTGCAGCGGCGCGACGCGCGCACGCTGGGGCCGCGCGTGGTGTCCGAACAGACCTCGGCGGCGATGCGCACCATGCTGCGCGCCGTGGTGGAAAAGGGCACCGCCAGCTTCGGCGAGGTGCCGGGCTATTCCGTGGGCGGCAAGACCGGCACCGCCGACAAGCCCGCGCCGAACGGCCGCTATTACGACGACCGGGTGCTGGCGACCTTCGCGGGCGTCTTTCCCACCGACGACCCGAAATACGTCTTCGTCGTCACCTTCGACGAAGGCCATGAAATCGTGAACGGAAAGCCCATGCGCACCGCGGGCTGGACTGCCGTGCCGGTCACCGCCGAACTGATCCGCCGCACCGCCCCCTTGCTGGGATTGCGCCCGGCGATTGATCCCGTCGTCCAATCCGGGCTACGGGAAGCCCGGAATGGCGGCTGAAGGGAACGCAAGCATGCAGGCAGGTCACGCGACACGCAGTCTGGCGGCGCTGGGTCTGCACGCGCTGGGCGGACAGGACGCGCGGGTCACCGGCCTGTCGGTGGACAGCCGCACGGTGGCCCCCGGCCATCTCTTCGCCGCCCTGCCCGGCGCGCAGGTCCATGGGGCCGCCTTCGTCGCGGCGGCGGTGGCGGGCGGGGCCGCGGCGATCCTGACCGACCGCGCGGGGCTGGCGCTGGCGGCCGACGCGCTGGCCGGGCAGGATGTGGCGGTCGTGCTGGCCGAAGACCCGCGCCAGGCGCTCGCCTATGCCGCGGCACTCTGGTTCGGGG
>DAIPIS010000087.1:0-8931 GCA_036770665.1 Meridianimarinicoccus sp. | reverse complement strand
GCCTCACCGCCGCCAGCGCGCCCAGTCCGCGACCGATCCGGCGAAGACGTTGATGTCCACCGGGCCCGTGACGCCGGGCACGATGCCGGTGCCGGTGTACTGCCAGAAGGTCCAGCGTTGGCCGGGATAGACCGTGGAGGGATGCCCCGCGACCGAGCGGAGCCAGAATTCGGTGTTCGGCAGCGTGCCGATGCCGGTCTCGCGGTAGAAATCGACCGTGGTGTAGATCACCGGGCGCTGGCCGTAATGGGCCGTCAGGATGTCGAGAAACCGCTTCGCCTCGGCCCGGACGGTCGCCGCGTCGGGCCGGTAGGGGCAGTTCCGGGACTTGTGGTTCCATTCGAGATCGAGAACATGCGGCAGGGCCACCGGGTCGCGCGGCACGTGGCGGATGAACCATTCCGCCTGTTCATGGGCCGGGCGGCAAAAGTAGTAGAAGTGATAGGCCCCGCGCGGCACGCCCGCCAGCGCGGCACCCTGCCAGTTTTCGGGGAACATGGGGTCGGTGTGGTCGCCGCCTTCGGTCGCCTTGATGAAGGCGAAGCCGATGCCCGCGGCGGCCACGGTGGGCCAATCGATGGCTCCCTGCCAGCGCGACACGTCCAGCCCGTGGACCGGATAAGCGGTGGGTGCGCGCCCGTCCCACGGGTGCGGCGCGCTGTCGCCGAACGCAGGAAAGGTCACCGCGACGGGGCGCGACGCAGCCACCGCTGCTTCGGCGCGGTTCGCAGCGGGGGGCGGCGGGTAGTCGCCGGTGTCGGACCCGCCGCAGCCCATGAGCGCGAGGGGAAGAAGACAGGTCAGGATCAGGACTGCTGCGTGCCGCATTGCGCCTCCGGCCGGGTGGATTTTCGCGATCCTTGCAACAGGGCGGCGGCCCTGTCACGGGGGTGTTTGCGCGGGGGTGTCGGGCGATGGGCTGCCCTTGCCCGCCCGCCGCCCGCCGTGCGTCGGCTGGCGCCGCCCCCGGCTGGCGCGCCTGCGGCGATGCCGTGCGGTGCCCGGTGCTGGTGGTGGTCGGTCGTCGCTGTTGCGGCGCTGCCCGGCAGGGGCCGGGGCGCGTGGCGGCGCGCCGGGTCAAGGCCGCTTTCCTCCCGCGGCGCGGGGGACTATGGATGACGGATTGCGCCATGGCGCGGGTGGCAGGAGTGCGATGAGATGCAGCAGGACGCGCCGTCGTGACCGGCCCGTGCAACGCCCCCGCGGCCCGGTCTTGGCACGGGCCTGCCGGGGGCAGACCTGCGCCGCGTGGCCCACGCCTGAACCGCCGCCGCGCCGGGTGGTCGTTGCGGCGGGCCGGGTCGTGAGCGACCCGCAGATCACGCCGCAGGACGGTCATGACCCAGACGCGCCGTTCGAGATCTTCGTGGCGACGGCACCGGGGCTGGAAGCCGTGTTGCGGGCCGAGATGCGCGCAGCGGGCTTTCCGAAGTCGCTGCAGCAGCCCGGCGGCGTGGCCTTCACCGGGCACTGGCCGGATGTGTGGCGCGCGAACCTCGTGCTGCGGGGTGCCAACCGGGTGCTGGCGCGGATCGGCGGGTTCCGGGCCATGCATCTGGCGCAGCTCGACAAGCGCGCCCGGCGGTTTCCCTGGGCGGCGTATCTGCGCCCGGACGTGCCTTTGCGGGTGGACGTGACGACCCATCGGTCGCGGGTCTATCACCAGCGGGCCGCCGCCCAGCGGGTGGAGACCGCGCTGCGCGAATGCCTTGGCGCACGCATCGCGCCAGAGGCGGCGGCGGTGCGGCTGATGGTGCGGATCGACGACGATCTGTGCACCTTCAGCATCGACACGTCGGGCGAACCGCTGCACAAGCGCGGCTTCAAGGAAGCCGTGGGCAAGGCCCCGTTGCGCGAAACGCTGGCGGCACTCTTCCTGCGCCAGTGCGGCCATGACGGGCGCGAAGCGCTGGTCGATCCCATGTGCGGGTCGGGCACCTTCCTGCTGGAAGCCGCCGACATGGCGGCGGGGCTGGCCCCCGGTCGTGCGCGGGCCTTCGCCTTCGAGCATCTCGTCAGCTTCGATCCGGCGGCATGGGCTGTGCTGCGGGACGCGGCGACCCCGGACCTGCCCGCGGGTCCGCGGGTCTTCGGCCATGACCGGGATGCGGGCGCGGTGGAGATGAGCCGCGCCAATTGCGCCCGCGCGGGTGTGGCAGGACTGGTGGCGGTCACCGAACGCGCCATCGGCGCGCTGGTGCCGCCGGAGGGGGTCGCGCCGGGGCTCGTGCCAGGGCTCGTGATCGTGAACCCGCCCTACGGGGAGCGGATCGGCGAACCCGGCCCCTTGCGCGCGCTGCACGCCACGCTGGGCGACCGGCTGCGCGCGCGCTTCGCAGGCTGGCGTGTGGGGCTGGTCACCCCCGATCCGCAACTGGCCTATGCGACCGGCCTGCCCTTCCTGCCGCCCGGCCCGCCCGTGCCCCATGGCGGGATCAAGGTGAAGCTTTATCGCACCGATCCGTTGCCCGGTTGATCCCGCGGCCCCGCCGACCCGGTTGCCCCGCGGGACGCGATCTGAAACCCTGCACCAAAGCCGACAAGGAGCCATCGATGCCCGAAGACCGCCAGAAACTGCTTGCCGTGCTGATCGACGCGGACAACGTGCCCGCAGGCTATGCCGACGCAATCTTCGAGGAAATCGCGAGCTTCGGCGAAGCGTCGATCCGGCGCATCTATGGCGATTTCGCCCGCGACGGGCTGCGCGGCTGGTCGCGCAAGCTGGCGAACCTCGCCATCGTGCCCATGCAGGCGCCCAGCAACACGCGCGGCAAGAATTCCAGCGACATCGCGCTGGTGATCGACGCGATGGACATCCTGCACACGGGCCGCTTCGACGGCTTCGTGCTGGTGTCGTCGGACAGCGATTTCACCCGGCTCGCCAGCCGCATCCGGGAACAGGGGATCGACGTGTTCGGCATGGGCGAACAGAAGACGCCGGAATCGTTCCGCCGCGCCTGCAAGCGCTTCATCTATGTGGAGAACCTGACGCTCAGCGACAGCGAACCGCTGGAAACCGCGATCGACCTGCCGGGCGATACGACCCTGGGGCAGAGCGCGCCGCGCGCGGCCCGCAAGCTCAAGCCGATGGATGCGCGCAACCTGATCTTCCGGGCTTTCGACGCGATCGAACAGGATGACGAATGGTATTCGCTGGGCCAGATCGGCCAGCACATCACCGCCGCCAATCCGGATTTCGACCCGCGCAACTATGGCAAGAAGAAGCTCAGCGACCTGATGGCCGAGCTGAAGATGTTCGAGCTGCGCCGCGGTCCCGGCAACCAGTTCGAGGCGCGCCGGCTCGACTGACCGCGCCGCGACGGATTTGCGCCGGGCGCGCCGGTGGGGACGAGTCCGGGCAGGTCAGTGTTCCGGCGGGGTCCAGGGATCGGGGCCGCGCCGCCCCTGCATCCGGCGCAGGATCAGACCCAGCGCCACGCCGGTCGCGATGGCGATCGTCAGGTCCGTGAGCACCGTCAGCACGAGCGTCACGCCCAGCAGCAGCCGGTCCGGGACCGGCGCCCGCAGGTGGGCGCGCCAGTGATGCGGTTCGCTCATGTTCCAAGCGGTCAGCAGCAACAGCCCGGACAGCGCGGGCAGTGCCAGCGCACCCGCCAGCGGGGCGGCCACGGCCATGACCAGAAGGATCGTGACCGCGTGGATCATGCCCGCGACGGGCGTCTTGCCGCCCGCGCGCACGTTGGTCGCGGTGCGCGCGATGGCCCCCGTCGCGGGCAGCCCGCCGAACAGCGACGACCCGAGATTGGCCACGCCCTGCGCCATCAGTTCCGCATCGGGGCGGTGCCGCCCGCCGATCATGCGGTCCGCGACCATGGCCGACAGGAGCGACTCGATCCCCGCGAGGAACGCGATGATAACCGCCGAGGGCAGCAGTTCCAGCAGGCGCGCGGGCGTGAGATCCGGCAGGCCGGGCATCGGCAGCCCGCTTGGCAGCGCGCCGAAGCGGCCGGTCAGCGTGTCCACCTGCAGGTCGAACAACGCCACCAGCGCGGACCCCAGCCCGACCGCCACGATCAGGCCGGGCAGGCGCGGGGCGGCGCGGCGCAGCGCCACGATCAGCACCATGGTCACCAACCCCACCGCCAGCGCGGCCGGGCTGACCGTGGTGCGCGCGGACCAGAGCGCCGGCACCAGCTCGAGCGTATCCGCCGGGGCCTCGGCCAGCGTCATGCCGGCAAGGTCCTTGATCTGGCTCAGCGCGATGATGCACGCGATGCCGATGGTGAAGCCGTTGATCACCGCCTCGGGCACCAGCCGCACCAGCCGCCCGGCGCGGAACACCGCCGCCACCAGAAGGATCAGCCCCGCCATGAAGGTCGCCGTCACCAGCCCGTCGTAGCCGTGCTGGACGATCACGCCGAAGACCACCACGATGAACGCCCCCGTGGGCCCGCCGACCTGCACCCGGCTGCCCCCCAGCGCCGAGATCAGGAAGCCCGCGACGATCGCGGTGACGATCCCGGTCCCCGGATCGGCCCCGGACGCGATGGCGATGGCAAGGCTGAGCGGCAGCGCCACCATGGCCACGGTCACACCGGCCTGCAGGTCGGCGAGAAACAGAGCCCATGTGTAGGTCCGCAGGGTGGTCGCCAGTTTCGGGATCATGCTCGGGTGCCTGCTGCGGGACGGGTCGGCGCACATCGCGCCGCGTCCGGCGCGCGGGCAAGCGGCGTCAACGTCGCAGCGGGGTCAGCCGCGCGCACCATAGCGCGCCATGAACATGTCCACCGCACCCCGGATCACCCGCTGGCGTTCGGGTTCGGTCACGCCGTCGCGCGTGTTGAACACCAGCCGCGGGAACAGGTCGGCCTTGCACAGCTCGGCGAACTGGTCGGCGGCGAGATCCACATCGTCGATGTCCAGATCGCCCCGGTCCATGGCGCAGCGCAGGAACCCCACCAGCCGCGCCCGCGCCAGTTCCGGGCCGGACTGGTAGAACGTGCGCCCCAGTTCCGGGAACCGTTCCGATTCCGCCACGCAGATCCGGAACACCTGCTGCCCGAAATCCGACAGGAAGAACCGGGTCATGCGGTCGGCGATGTCGGTCAGCGTATCCACCGTGCCCGCGCCGGAACGTGCCTGCACCATCGCGGTTTCCGACTGGCGCAGGCATTCGGCCTTTGCCACTTCGAGAAACAGCAGTTTCTTGTCCGGGAAATAGCTGTAGAGCGTCGCCTTGGACACGCCCGCCGCCTTGGCGATGCTGTCGACGCTGGCCCCCTGGTAGCCTTCGCGCATGAAGACTTCGCGCGCGCCCGCGACGACCTGGTCGAACTTGCGCCCCTTTCGGATGCGCGGGCTGTGATGGGTCAAATGGGCTCCTCCTCCCACGTAATCTAAACTGCGCGGTTCATCTGGCGCAAGCCCGCGCGGGCTTGATGGCGGGTCGCGCAGCGGCTAGCCCTTAGCCTCGGTGCCGGAAACGTTCGGGGAGTGGCCAGACCATGCAGACCATCGCGGAAAACCGCAGCTTCGGCGGCGTGCAGGGCGTCTACCGGCATCCGTCCACCGCCTGCGGCTGCGACATGACCTTCGGGCTCTACCTGCCGCCCGCCGCCGCGCGCGGACCCGTGCCGGTGCTGTGGTACTTGTCGGGGTTGAGCTGCACCCACGAGAACGCCATGACCAAGGCCGGGGCGCAGGGCTGGGCGGCGCGGGCCGGGCTGGCGCTCTGCTTTCCCGACACCTCGCCGCGCGGCGAGTCCGTCGCGGACGACCCGGCCTATGACCTGGGGCAGGGTGCGGGGTTCTACGTGGATGCGACGGTCGCGCCGTGGGCCCCGCATTTCCGCATGTGGAGCTACGTCACCGACGAATTGCCCGCGCTGCTGGCCGCCGACTTCGCCATCGACCCGGACCGGCAGGCGATCACCGGGCATTCCATGGGCGGGCATGGCGCGTTGACCGTGGCGATGCGCCATCCCGACCGGTTCGCCAGCGTGTCGGCCTTTGCGCCGATCGCGCATCCGGTGGCGTCCGACTGGGGACGCACGCAGTTCGGCAATTATCTGGGCCCGGACGAAAGCCGGTGGGCGGCCCATGACGCGACCCTCCTGATGGCCGAGCGCGGCTTTCCCGGCCCCGTGCTGGTGGACCAGGGCACCGCCGACCCGTTCATCGGCCTCTTGCGCCCCGCCGATCTGGCGCGCGCCATGGCCGCGCGGGGTCAGGCATCGACCTTCCGGATGCAGGCCGGGTACGATCACAGCTATTTCTTCGTGCAGAGCTTCATGGAAGACCACATCGCCTTTCACGCCGCGGCGCTGGGCCTGTGACGGGGGGCCTGTGAGCCGGGTCTTCGTCGATGCCGATGCCTGCCCCGTCAAGGCCGAGGCGGAACGCGTCGCGACCCGCCACGGGGTGGAGATGATCGTCGTGCACAACGGCGGGCTGCGGCCATCGCCACACCCGCTGGTGCGCCACGTGATCGTCGCCGAAGGGCCGGACATGGCCGACCGCTGGATCGCGGGGCAGTGCGGGCCGGGCGACGTGGTGGTGACCGGTGACATCCCGCTGGCGGACGCCTGCCTGAAGGCGGGCGCGGCGGTGATCCAGCACAATGGCGATCCGCTGACGCTGGCCAACATCGGGCCACGGCTGGCCACGCGCGACCTGATGAACGACATCCGCGCGGCGGACCCGTTCCACCAGGGGCGCGGGCGCGGCTTTTCCGCCGCCGACCGGTCGCGCTTTTTGCAGGCACTGGACCGGGCGCTGGTGGCGGCGGGCAAGGGCGGCACATGACGAACCGGGCCGCCGACCGGCTCAACGTCCGGGCTGCCGACCGGGTCAACGTCCGGGCCGTGGTGTTCGACATCGGCAACGTGCTGATCCGCTGGGATCCGGCGGTGCACTACGACCGGGTCATCGGCGAGGAGGCCCGCCGCGCGCTCTTTGCCGCCGTCGACCTGCACGGCATGAACCTCGCGGTGGACGCGGGCGCGGACCTGCACGACAGCGTCGAGGCGCTGGCGACCCGCCACCCGGACCACGCCCGCGACATCCGCCGCTGGCGGGACGAATGGCCGGAGTTCGTGCAAGGCCCCATCGACGGGTCCGTGGCCATCCTGCGCCGCCTGCGTGCCGCCGGGATGCCCGTGTTCGCGCTGACCAATTTCGGCCACGCGCCCCTGGCAATGGCCGACCCGGCATGGCCGTTCCTGCGGGACTTCGATGCGCGCTTCGTGTCGGCGGAACTGGGATTGCTGAAACCCGACCCCGCGATCTATGCGGCGGTGGAAACCGCCACGGGCCTTGCCCCCGACACGCTGTTCTTCACCGACGACCGGCCCGAGAACATCGAAGCCGCCGCCGCGCGCGGCTGGCGCACGCATCTGTTCAACAGCCCGGACCGTCTGGCGGCGGCGCTGCGCGCGCAGGCCGTGCCTTTCGGCGGTGGCTGACCGCCGGAGGTCGTGGCGCACGGCACCGCAGCGCCGCATACACGTCAGGCGTGTTGTGCGACAAGTCACATCAGTTGTGCGGAGTCACCAAGGTTTTCCCGCGTGACGGCGGATGCCATTAACCTCACATTAAGAAGTAACTCGAGTGCGCCTTCGTCTGTGTGTAGCCAGTGATCATGCCCGCACCGTCGCGGGTCTCCACAGGAACCAAGCCATTCGCGCCGAACTCCGGCCGCATATCCAGAGGACTGGAAAAGATGCTTCGCATGTCACCGACCGCTGCATCGGCCATCACGGCTGCCGCGATCGCATTTGCACCCGCCGCCCACGCCGCACCCTTGTCCGCCATCGAGGTGCTGACACTGTTCAACGCCGCGACCGCAGGAAACCTGGTCTCGAACCAGGAAATCGAAGGCCGCGCCTATGTCGGCGGCAACCTGACCGGCAACACCCTGCAGGTCGGCTTCAAGGACGTCACGCCCAGCGATTTCGACGAGCTGATCGTCGCCGGCTCGTCGTCCATCGGCACGATCAACGCGCAGAACGGGTCTGACGTGACCATCGGCGGGGCCGCTGTCGGCACCATCGAACTGAACAACGGATCGCAGGGCACGCGCACCGCGCGGATCGGCGGTGCCTTTGCGGGCAACGCCAACCAGGGCACCACGCTCAGCAACCAGTCCGTGGCCGACCCGAATTGGGCGGACCGCTTTCCCGATATCGATTTCGATGTCCTGAAGGCCGAGTCCGCGTTCTTCGCCACCCTGACCGGCGCCGCGTTCGATACCAGCGATTTCAACAACAAGAAGATCATCGGCGCACCCGATGCCAACGGCCTGTCGGTGCATACCGCTGCGCTGGCCGATCTTGCGGGCGGCGGGTATTCGTTCGACCTCAACGGCGCGACCACGGTGCTCATCAACGTGTCCGGCGCCACAGGCAGCTTCGGGATGAACGCGCTTGGCGGCACGTTTGCGCTGGCTGAAAGCGTGATCTGGAACTTCCATGAAGCGACCTCGATCGCCGTGAACACCGCCATCATCGGCAGCGTCCTCGCGCCCCATGCCGACATGAGCGGTTTCGGCGGCTCCACCGAAGGCAGCGTGATCGCGAAAAGCATCAACCTGACCAACGGCGAGCTGCACAGCCGCACGTTCACCGGCACGCTGCCGTCCCAGGGTGTGCCGCCGACCACGCCGATCCCGCTGCCCGCCGGTCTGCCGCTGTTGCTTGCCGGTCTGGGTGGACTTGCGCTGCTGCGCCGTCGCCTGGCCTGACACGACACGGCCACAACCCCCGGCCAACAGCACCGGGCGGCCCATCGCGGCCGCCCTTTCGCGTGTCCGGCCATGCCCGGCACCGCCCAATCCCCAGGCCGCCGCCCGGTGCGGTTGCGTCATGGTGCGCGGTCTGGGCCGCTTTTCCCGGACCGCGCGGCAGGCTAAGGCTGCGCCATGGTTGCCCTGAAATACATCTACGCCACGCGCGCCGCCGAAGGCACGATCCG
>DAIPIS010000337.1:0-1981 GCA_036770665.1 Meridianimarinicoccus sp. | reverse complement strand
GCATGTCTGCTCGCCGCACAGCGACCCGCGGTAGTGCGGCTCGATCGTCATGGCGCCGCCCGACACCTCCTCCAGCGTCGGAATGAGCGCTTGGTCGATGGCGTCGCCGATAGGCATGCCCAGCTGCCCGACGGTCCCAAGCTTCAGAACTGTCTGGGCGAGCGCACCCTCCGCGACGACGGACAGCGCAAGAGCGGCTGCGGCGGCCTTGAGGTCAATCCGGTAGGGCATGATTTCCGCATCCTCTGTGATGATCGGTGCACGCACTAGGTTAGCCGGCAAAGCCCCCCGCAGGGAAAGTGACAGACATCGCCATAATGGGTGACAGTTGACCTGCGCCCGGCGACCTGCCGCTATCCTGCACCGACGTCGGCGCGAAACATGGGCGCGCGAAGGGGAGCCGGAGGCGCCAATGAGCCTGTTGCCGCTGTTTCGCGGACTGCCCGAGCGTTCCGCACTCAGCCTTCGCGATCAGGTCTGCGAGCTCGTCAGTGCGGCCATCTCGTCGCGGGCGGTGTCTTCCGACGTCGCGCTGCCGTCCTGCCGCCAACTTGGCGATCACCTGGGCGTCTCTCGCAACACTGTATTCGCCGCCTATTCACGGCTGATCGACATCGGGCTGATCGTCGCCCGCGATCGGTCAGGGTACTTCATCAATCCTGAGGTTTTTGCACAACCGGGAAAGACGATGGCGCAAGGCGCCGAGGCCGCCAGCGCGACATCTCCGATCCGTTTCGCGCCGCCCGATCTGGTGCCGCTCGACAATCCGCTGGACTGGCGGCGCTACCCGTATCCGTTCATCTACAACCAGATCGATCCGGCGCTGTTCCCGATGGACGGCTGGCGTGAATGCACCCGGCTCGCCATGGGCCGCAAGCACATGCCGCAATGGACCGGCGACTGGGTGGAGAGCGACAGTCCCCATCTGATCGAGCAACTGCGTCAACGGCTGCTCAGCATGCGCGGCATCATCGCTGCGTCCGACGAGATCCTTGTGACCATGGGGGCCCAGAATGCCCTGTCGATCCTCGCGATGGCCTTTGCTGAGTTCAAAAAGCCCACTGCAGTCGAGAACCCCGGCTATTTCGGCGCCTTCAACGCTTTCCGTCTTGCCGGCGCCCGTCTGGTCGGCGTGCCGGTGGACCGCGACGGCATCGTCGTACCGGCGATCCCGGAGGGGGTGAAACTCGTGTTCACGACGCCCAGCCACCAGTTCCCGACCATGGTGACGATGCCGCCGGAGCGGCGGCGCGCGCTGCTGGCGGCTGCGGCGCAGAAGGACTTCCTGATCATTGAGGACGACTACGAGGCCGAGATGAACTTCCTCGGCCGGGCGACGCCCACTCTGCGCTCAATGGATCGCAGCGGCCGGGTCATCTACGTCGGAAGCTTCTCCAAAACGATTTCGCCCGGCATCCGCGTCGGCTTCATCGTCGCTCACCGCGACATCATCCGGCAGGCGCGTCTGGTCCGCGGCGCGATGTTCCGCCACGCGCCGACGCTGGCGCAGGAGGTGGTCGCGCTGTTCCTGCGGCTTGGCCATTTCGACGCGCACCTGCGCAATCTCGAACGCCGCTACCGCCGCCGGTGGCAGACGATGCGGGCGGCCATCGACGCCCATCTTGGTATGCTGAAGCGGTTTGAGAACTCGGGCGGCACCTCGTTCTGGCTTACGGGACCGGAAGACTTCGATTCAACGCGACTGCGCGACAGGCTTCGAACGCGCGGCGTCCTTATCGACAGCGGCCAGACCTTCCATCTCGCGCAGGACCGGACAAACGGGCTGCGTCTGGGCTTCGCCTTCGTGCCGGTCGAGCGTCTGGAGGCCGGGATCCAACTGATTGCACAAGAAGTCAGGAAGGCCATCTGACGCGTTGGGCTGGACTGTCCAGTGTTTCACCGCGGCCTGTCCCTCCACCTGCCCGTGTTGTTGCGGCATGTCTTGAGAGAGACAGGGCCTCTCCGCGCTGACGGGCGGAAC
>DAIPIS010000336.1:0-1990 GCA_036770665.1 Meridianimarinicoccus sp. | reverse complement strand
CACCCGCAGGAATTCGAGCCGCCCGTAATCCGCCGCCAGCCGCACCCGCAACCGCTGGTCCGCACCCTTGGCGACCTGACCCACAAGAATCCCCGCCGGGAAGATCCCGCCGTCCCCCGACGACACGACCCGGTCGCCCGGCTGCACCAGATCGGGGTTCTCCAGGAACGCGATGCGCGGCAGCGCCGTGTTGTCCCCGCTCAGAAGCACCTTCTGGCCCGACGGCTGGATCGTCACGGGGATCATCGACGCGGCATCGGTCAGCAGCACCACCCGCGCCGTGCGCGCGCCCACGCCGGAAATGCGCCCCACCAGCCCCAACCCGTCCATCGCCGCCCAGCCGTCACGGATGCCGTCGCGCGCGCCCACGTTCAAGAGCACCGACTGGCGAAAGGGCGACCCGCTGTCGGCCAGCACACTGCCGGTCACGAAGGTCAGCTTCGGGTCCAGCCGCACGTTGTTGAGATCAAGAAGCCGGGCGTTCTTCTGCTCCAGTTGCAGCGCCGCTTCCTTCCAGGCCTGCATCTGCTGCAATTCGCGGCGCAACTGGCGGTTCTCCTCGGACAGGGCGGCGTAGGACTGATAGGCCCGCGCCATCTGCGCCAGCCCCGTCACCGGCTGCATCACCCAGGCCACATGGGGGATCACCGCGTCCAACGCGGCACTGCGCAACCGTTCCACGCGCGGGCTGTCGATCCGCCACACCAGGAACAGGCCCACCAGCAACGTCACGACAACACCCACGAGGATGCGCCGCACCGGGCGGAAATGGTCCGTGCTGGTGTCCGTGCCGTATGCCATCGCGTATCCGTCCTGCCCCGGCTTCGGGGTCATGGCCTGCGGTCGTGCATGTACCCCGGTGCGCAGGCCGCCGCGGTCCAGTGTCCCGCATCACCCGCGCCGGATCAACTGTCGTAATCGATCACGTGGCGCAACTGGCTTTCGAATTCCAGCGCCTTGCCGGTGCCGATGGCGACGCAGTTCAGCGCCTCGTCCGCCACGGTGATCGCAAGGCCGGTCTGCTCGCGCAGCGCCATGTCCAGATCCCCCAGCAGCGCGCCGCCACCGGTCAGCATGACACCCCGGTCCACGATGTCCGCGGCCAGATCCGGCGGGGTCGCTTCCAGCGCGATCATCACCGCCTCGCAGATCTGCTGCACCGGTTCGGCCAGCGCCTCGGCCACCTGGCTTTGCGTGATCTCGGTTTCCTTGGGCACGCCGTTCAAAAGGTCACGCCCCCGGATCATCATCGACGCGCCGCGCCCGTCGTCGGGCATCCGCGCGGTGCCGATCTGGGTCTTGATCCGCTCCGCCGTGGCCTCCCCGATCAGCAGGTTGTGCTGGCGGCGCAGGTAGCTGATGATGCCCTCGTCCATGCGGTCGCCGCCCACCCGGACCGAGCGCGCATAGACGATGTCGCCCAAGCTCAGCACCGCGACCTCGGTCGTGCCCCCGCCGATGTCCACCACCATGTTGCCCGTGGGGTCCGTGATCGGCATGCCCGCGCCAATGGCGGCACTGATCGGTTCCGCGATCAGGCCCGCGCGCCGCGCGCCCGCCGACAGCACCGACTGCCTTATCGCGCGCTTTTCAACCGGGGTTGCGCCATGGGGTACGCACACGATGATCTTCGGCTTCGTGAAAAGCCCCCGCCGGTGCACCTTGCGGATGAAATGCTTGATCATCTCTTCCGCGACGTCGAAATCGGCGATGACACCTTCGCGCATGGGCCGGATCGCCTGGATGCTGCCGGGCGTGCGCCCCAGCATCAGCTTGGCGTCCTCGCCCACGGCCAGCACCTTCTTCACGCCGTCCTTGACGTGATAGGCCACCACGGACGGCTCGTTCAGAATCACGCCCTTGCCCTTGACATAGACAAGCGTGTTCGCCGTGCCGAGATCTATCGCCATGTCCGACGAAAAGAGACCACCCCAGGTTGCCATGCGTTTCGTCTTCCCGTTCTGCCCAGATGCGCCGTCCCGCGAGTCGC
>DAIPIS010000086.1:4656-9049 GCA_036770665.1 Meridianimarinicoccus sp. | reverse complement strand
TATCCCGCCCGCTGGACGCGTCCGCCCCAGATCCTGACCCATCGCGGCTGGCGCATCGCCATCCAGACCGGCTTCGCCATCTGGCTGGTGCTCGCGCTGGCGACGCTCGACCCCAACTGGGCGCGCATCGCCGATGGCTGGGAACGCGGCGCGCGCTTCGTCGGCGGCTTCCTGCAACCGGATTTCACCAGTCGCTGGACCGATATCCAGAAGGGGCTGATCGAAAGCCTGACCATGACCCTGACCTCCACCGTGGCGGGGATCATCATTTCCGTGCCCATCGGCATCGGGGCCGCGCGCAACGTCGCCCCGCGCGCCGTCTATCTGGTGTGCCGGTCGATCATCGCCATCAGCCGCGCCCTGCAGGAAATCATCATCGCGATCTTCTTCGTGGCGATGTTCGGCTTCGGGCCCTTCGCGGGGTTCCTGACGCTCAGCTTCGCCACCATCGGCTTCCTGTCGAAACTGCTGGCCGAGGACATCGAGGATATCGACGAAGCGCAGGCCGAAGCGATCCGCGCCACCGGTGCCTCGTGGCTGCAGATGATCAACTATGCCATCCAGCCGCAGGTGATGCCGCGCCTGATCGGCCTGTCGCTCTACCGGCTCGACATCAACTTCCGCGAAAGCGCCGTGATCGGCATCGTCGGCGCGGGCGGCATCGGCGCGACGCTGAACACCGCCATCGACCGCTATGAATACGACAGCGCGGGCGCGATCCTGCTCATCATCATCGGGCTCGTGATGGTGGCGGAATACGGCTCCAGCTACCTGCGGAAGTTCCTGCAATGACCGACACACCCGATACGTGGCGCCGCCGCACCCCGCGCGCCGAACTGATGATCTGGGCGGGCTGGCTCGCGCTCGTGGCGCTGACGGTGTATTGCTGGCAGGTGATGACCCGCGACACCATCTGGCTCTTCGTGACAGATGCGCCGACGCAGGCCGCCGATCTGGCCGACCGCATGTGGCCGCCGCGCCTGTCCTATCTGCCGGAACTGATGGAGCCGCTGTGGGACACGCTGAACATGGCGACGCTCGGCACGCTTCTGGGCGTGATCCTAGCGGTGCCCGTCGCGTTTCTCGCCGCGCGCAACACCACGCCATCGGCCATGGTCCTGCGCCCGATCGCCCTCTTCATCATCGTCGCGTCCCGGTCGATCAACTCGCTCATCTGGGCGCTGCTTCTGGTGTCGATCATGGGGCCGGGGCTGCTGGCCGGGGTCATCGCCATCGGGCTGCGGTCCATCGGCTTCATCGGCAAGCTGCTCTACGAGGCGATCGAGGAGGTGGACACCGCCCCGGTCGAAGCGATCACCGCCACCGGGGCCAGCCGCGCGCAGGTGCTCGACTACGCCATCGTGCCGCAGGTGCTGCCGGCGTTCTGGGGGATCACCGTGTTCCGCTGGGACATCAACATCCGCGAAAGCGCGATCCTCGGGTTGGTGGGCGCGGGCGGGCTGGGGCTCAAGCTGCAATCCTCGCTCAACGTGCTGGCATGGCCGCAGGTGACGACGATCATCTTCGTGATCCTCGCCACCGTGGTGCTGTCGGAATGGGTGTCCGCGAAGGTGCGCCAGGCGATCATCTGACCCGCCGGGCAGGCCCCGGAGTCATATGGGAGTCATATGAAATTCATATGCGACTCCTACGGGACTCCTACAGGATTCCGACACCGCGATCCGGGTGAAAACCGCCATCTGGCTCGCCCCGCCCAGATCGGGATGCGCGCCGCCGATATCGCGGAAAACGACCCCGTATCCGGCTTGCGTGGCCACCCGAAGCCCCCAGCGCCGGAACCGCGCGCGGTCCCATTCGAACCGGTGATCGGGATGCCGGAACCGCCCCGGCGGCACGCCAAGCAGTTGATTGAATTCACTGTTCGGCGTCGTGATGATGACCCGGCCGGGCCGCAGCACGCGAAACACCGCCCGTTCCAGTTGCGACAGCCGGTCCGGCTCCACATGCTCGATCGTCTCCACCAGCAGCGCACAATCGAACCCCGCCAGATCGGGGTGCGGATCGGTCATGGACCCGTGCCGCAGGTCGATCCTTGGCACAACCACTTGCGTTTCCGCCAGCCGTCCCCGCAATATATCGAGGCTCGCCGCGTCGATATCCAGCCCCACCAACTCTGCGATCCCCGCATCCGCCGCCAGCCGCACGAACAGGTCCCCGTCGCCGCAACCCAGATCCAGCACCCGCGCCGATGGCCCCGCGTGCAGCGCACCCAGCACCGCCCGCAACCGTTCCTCGTGCAGCCATGTGGTCACGCGACGACCGCAAGAACCATCCCGCCCAGGCACCCGAAGGCGACCACCGCAAGCGGCGGCGCCTTCCATGCCACCAGTGCCACCGCGCACAGCGTGGCCAGCGCGAAATCCGGCATCCCGTGCACGGCACTGGTGAAGACCGGATCGTAAAGGGCCGCGGCAAGGATGCCCACCACCGCCGCGTTCGCCCCCTGCATGGCGACCTGCGCGCGCGGGCGGGCGCGCAGCGCGTCCCAGAACGGCAATGCACCGAGCAGAAGCAGGAAGCCGGGCAGGAAGAGCGCCATCATCGCCAGCAGCCCGCCGCCAAGCCCACCGGGCGGCGCGATGGCACCAAGGTAGGCCGCAAAGGTGAACAACGGCCCCGGCACGGCCTGCGCCGCGCCGTAGCCCGCAAGAAACGCATCCGCACTGACCTGCCCGGTCTGCACGACCGCCGCGTCCAGCAAGGGCAGCACGACATGCCCGCCCCCGAACACCAGCGCCCCCGCGCGGAAGAAGCCGGTTACAGTGGCGGGGAGCGCCCCTATGACCGCCAGCAGCGCGAGGACCGCGAAGAGCGTCAGCGCCACCATGGCGGCCCGGCGCGTGACCACCGGTGCCAGCGGAACGGCAAGCGACGTCGGGGCCGAGCCTGCGTGCCCGTCACGGTCCAGCACAAGCCGCGCCATGCCCCCCAGTGCAATCGCGCCCACCATCGCCACGGCGGCGGGCAGCGCCGCCAGCATCACCACCGCGCCCGCCGCGATGGCGGCGCGCTGTGCGTCCGGGCAGAGGCTGCGCGCCATGCCCAGCACGGCCTGTGCCACGATGGCGACGGCGACGATCTTCAACCCCGCCAGCGCGCCGGTGCCCAGCGGTCCGGTCAATCCCGCTGCTCCGGCGGCGAAGGCCAGCATCACCAGCGCCGAAGGCAACGTGAAGCCGACAAAGGCCGCGACGGCCCCGGCCCAGCCCGCCCGCATCAGGCCCAGACCGACCCCGACCTGACTTGACGCAGGACCGGGCAGGAACTGGCACAGCGCCACGAGATCGCCGTAAGCCGCGTCCGTCAGCCAGCCGCGCCGCTCCACGAATTCGGCTCGGAAGTAGCCCAGATGCGCGACCGGCCCGCCGAAGGACGTCAGCCCAAGCCGCAGGAACGCGACGAAGACCTCGCGCGCCCGCCCGTCTGTCCGGTGATCCATCCTGTCGCTTCCTGTCCTGTCCTGTGCCGGTGCGGTCCGCCGATCTCCCGGAGCGCGCCGCGACCGGGTGCGCCCATACCGGTGGTGGTCCCTTGGTGACCGGCCAAAGGCAAGGCTTTTCCCCCGCGCTGTGGCGCAATTCTGCGCGCGTCACGTGTCGTCTCCATGACCCTGACGTAAGGTCATCCTGCCGGACCGGACCGAAATTTCCGCCGTGTAACGGGTCGCTACAGACAACAGTGACAGGCCGACGCCCGGATCGAGGGTGCAGGTCCCGGGCGATACGCGAGAGGCGTGGAGGACGCGGACCTGCGCGCAACCGCGGCTTCGGCCGGGTTTGCGGAAAGGCATCCCGTCGCGGCGGGCGGTCATGGTCCGGATGGGAACGTCGAGCACGCAGGGACTGGCGATGCGCGGCGGTCTGCCGACTCATGGTGCCGGTTGGTGGTGCGGTCACGCGGACGGTGCACCACCTGGTCGGCCCGCGCGACCCCATGAAAAAGGGGCGCGGCCCGGGTGGGCCCGCCCCCTTGTCCGGGTGCGCCGTGTCAACCGGTGGGATCAGAGCTCGGCCGCGGCCTCACGTGCGATCCGGGCGATGTCGCTGCGTGCGATGCCAAGATCATCCAGCTCGCGCTGCGACAGGACCGACAGTTCGGCATAGGTCTGGTTGAAGGCCGCGCGGCGGGCGCGGAACCGGCGCAAGGCTTCGACAGCGTCATCGAACCGGTAGGCGAGGCCGACGTTGCGGCGGCGTGTTTCTTGAGCGAAGGCCACGGTGGTTTCTCCTGTAAGGTGTCTGGCGGTAACATCCCGCGTTGACTTCTAGATACGCCGATGCTGCGCGTGCACAATACGCGCCTGCGAAATGCCGCCATGCAGCATGAACAAGGCTCGAACCGCTTAACGATGTTCCGGCAGATGGGTGGACGC
>DAIPIS010000086.1:0-4556 GCA_036770665.1 Meridianimarinicoccus sp. | reverse complement strand
CATGACGACCCGGTGGAAGGGGATCACAAGAACGGACTGCGCGTGCTGCCAGCGATCCTCGAAAGCCACTGGCCGATCAATGTCGTGGTGCTGATGCTGGGGACGAACGATCTCAAGACCCGTTTCGCCGTGACACCCGCGGATATCGCGCGGTCGGTCGAACGGCTTCTCGGGGTGATTGTCGGGTCGCGCGCGGGGCCGGACGGCACCGTGCCGAAGGTTCTGCTGATCGCACCGCCCCCGATCCTGGAAACCGGCTGGCTGGCCGGTCATTTCGCGGGCAGTGCCGTGCTGTCGCATCATCTGGGCGATGGCTATGCCGAACTGGCCGATCGTTGGGGCATCGATTTTCTTGATGCGCGCGGTCTGGCCGAGGTTGATCCGCTCGACGGGGTCCACATGACCGAGGCCGGGCATGCAGCACTCGGGGCCGCCGTCGCGGGCCGGATCCGGGCGATGCTGGGCTGAACCGGCTCGCGCGCGATCTTCCGACCGATACGCACGCCGCCCGCACGGTTTCGCCCAAACCGGGGCTTGCAGGTCCAGCGCGCCAGCGCCAGAACGGGCGCAATCACCGTGTGCCAGGACGGGCGCAGATTCCGCCGGAAGGACAAGACCATCGTGATGCCGCGTGCGCTCTGGACGATAGCCGCCGACAGCTTCGCGGTGCGGGACACCCCGCTGCCGCCCGCAGGCGTCGGGATGGTGACGCTGGCCGCGCGCTATACCGGCGTCAGCCGGGGAACCGAGGCGCTGGTGGCGCGGGGCGGCGTGCCGGACAGCGAACATGCGCGCATGCGCTGCCCGTTCCAGGACGGCGATTTCCCGTTCCCGGTGAAATACGGCTACGCGTTTGTGGGTGCGATGATCGACGGGCCCGCAGACCGGCTGGGGCAGATGTGCTTTTCGCTGCATCCCCACCAGACGCTGGCCCGTGTGCCCGGTGCGGCTGCCATGCCGTTGCCCGAAGGGCTGCCGCCCCGCCGGGCGGTGCTGGCCGCCAACATGGAAACCGCCGTCAACGTCACATGGGACAGCGGGGCCGGGCCGGGCGACCGGGTGGTGGTGGTCGGGGCGGGCGTCGTCGGGTTGCTGGTGGCGCATGTCATCGCGGGTATCCCCGGTACGCGGGTCACGCTGTGCGACATCAATCCCGCCCGCGCGGGGCTGGCGGAAGCGATGGGGGCGGCGTTTGCCGCGCCCGACGCGGTGCCTGACGATCAGGACATCGTCATCAACACCTCTGCCAGCGCGGCGGGGCTTCGGCTTGCGCTCGATGCCGCGGGGCAGGAGGCCGTTGTGGTGGAGGCAAGCTGGCACGGCGCCGGCGATGTGTCCCTGCCGCTGGGCGGCCCGTTCCATGCACGCCGTCTGACGCTACGGTCAAGCCAGGTGGGCGACCTGCCGCCCGTGCGCAAGCCGCGTTGGGATTATGCCCGGCGGCTTTCTCTTGCGTTGCGGCTCTTGCGGGACGCACCCGCATTGGACGCGCTCCTGACCCATGACATCCCGTTCGACGACGCGCCCGCCCTGCTGCCCGTGCTGCTGGCGCCGGGTGCGGATGCGCTTTGTCCCGTCATCACTTACCCTGAACTGGCCCCTTGAAGGAGACCCGGCATGTATGCCCTCGAAGTCCGTGACCACATCATGATCGCCCATTCCCTGCCCGGCGAGGCGTTCGGCCCCGCGCAGGGCATGCACGGCGCCACCTTCGTCATCGACGTGGCCTTCTTCCGCGAAACCTTGACCGAGAACGACATCGTCGTGGATATCGGGCTGGCGGCGGACGCGCTGAAGCGGGTGGCGGCGACCGTCAACTACAAGAACCTCGACGAGCTGGACCTGTTCGGCGGCAAGCGGTCCACGACCGAGGTGCTGTGCAAGTACGTGTTCGACGCGATGTGTAGCGAGATCGCCGAAGGGCGGCTGGGCGAGGACGCCCGCGAGATCGTCAAGCTCAAGGTCACGCTGAACGAAAGCCACGTCGCGCGGGCGTGGCTGGAAGGGCCGGTCGCGGGCGCATGAGCGGCTTTTCCGCCGACTGGCTGGCCCTGCGCGAACCTGCCGACGCGCGCGCGCGATCGGCTGACCTGATCGCGCGGGCCGGCGCCGATCTGGCTGTCCACGCGGCACCACTGGTGTGTGATCTGGGGTCGGGTACGGGGGCGGGGATGCGGGCCTTTGCGCCCGCGTTTCCGGCAGATACGCGCTGGCTGCTGACGGACAACGACCCCGACACGCTGGCCCTTGCCGCGCAGGCGGACGGGGCGGTGCACACGCGGGTCACGGATCTTGCCGCCGAGCCGGCGCCATGGCCCGACGATTGCGCCCTGGTCACCGCGACCGCGCTGTTCGATCTGGCGGCGCCCGGCTGGATCGACCGGCTGGCCGACCAATTGGTCGCCGCACGGCTGCCGCTGCTGGCCTGCCTGACCTATGACGGACGGGTGGGGATGTCGCCGGCCTGTGCCGGAGATGCCGCGATCTCTGCGGCCTTCAACCGGCACCAGCGTTTCGACAAGGGCCTTGGCGGTCCGGCCGCCGGTCCGGGTGCGGTGGATGTGCTGTGCGCTGCGCTGGCCGCACGCGGCTATGGGGTTCTTCGGGCCGATACGCCGTGGCGGCTGACGGCGGATCGCGACGGCGCGCTGATCGCGGAACTGGTGCGCGGCTGGGCCGGGGCGATGGTCGACGCGGACCTGGTCGATGCAGTGGCAGCCGATGGGTGGCGCGCGGCGCGGCTGGCGCGCACGGACAGCCTCACCGTGGGGCACACCGATCTTTACGCATGCCCGCCCGCACCATGATGCCCCAAGGGTGAATCCGCTGCCCGACCCGTGCGCGTCAGGCGGCGCGGCGATCCCCCTGAAACCGGCAGGCGACCAGGAAATCGCCATCGTCGAAGACATGGGTCGTGGTGTCGGGGCGCATTGCATCTGACAGCGCGAGAAGCGGGGGCATGGCGATGCCCACCTTGCCGGACCCGAGGATCATCCGGCCGTAGAGCAGGTGGAGTTCGTCCAGCACCCCGGCGGTCAGGAACCGCCCGAGCGTATCCGCCCCACCTTCGATCAGGACCCGCACCAGTCCCGCGCGGCGCAAGTCCTTCAGCACGGCGTCGGGGCGAAGCGGCCCACCGCCCACGGCCAGGCGTTCCACATGGGCGGGCAGGTCAGCGGCACCGCCGAACACGATGCAGCGCGTCCCGTCCAGCGCCCAGACCCGCGCGTTCCGACCGATACGGCCATTGGGGTCGATCACCACGCGGGCCGGGTTGGGGCCGGGACAGTGGCGCACGGTCAGCGCCGGATCGTCGGCAATCACGGTGCCCGCGCCCACAAGCACCGCATCGACCAGCGCCCGGACCCGGTGCAGGTGGTGCAGCGCCTCGTTTCCGTTGATGTAGCGCGACTCGCCGCTGTCGGTCGCGATGCGCCCGTCAAGCGACAATCCCAACTGTCCCACGGCATGCGCCTGTGCGGTCCTGCGGGCCGCAATCAGCGGTGCGAAGGCGCGCAGAAGACTGCGCGGCCCTGCGGCTTCGGGCAACTCCGCGAGGTCGTCCTCGATCATCCTGTTCCAGGCGAGGTCCTGCATCTGCGGTCTTACTCCAAACGATTCTGGCGTGGTCCATCACGCAACGCTCGGACATAAGCATAGACTGTAGCGAAGAAAAGTCGCGCGTATGGACGCGATAGGTGCGTTGCGGGCGGAAACCCGCCGCTTGGCGGTCAGGGTGCGGGTCGCTCGAACAGCAAGGCCATGCTGTCCCGCAGCGTGATCGGCCCCCCGGTGTAGTCACCCCCGATCGACGGGCTTCGCAGGCGCAACCGCCATCCGAATCCCTCGATCCCGGGAACCGGCAGGGTCAGCGGATCGACGTCGGTCGTTTCGCCGCCTTCCATGTGGGCGATGCAGTAAACCTGCCCCCCGTCCGGCGCGCGTCGCAGGCACGTGAACACCGTCCGACCGGCGATGGGCCGGATATAGTCGAAGTGATCCTTCGGCCCCAGATTGTCCCGCAACCACGGGTTCGCACGCCGGAACCGGCGCAGCGCGAACATGTAGTCGGTCTGCCGCGCATCCAGCCCCGACACCGAATTGGAGACGTTGCAGTATTCGTGCATGTCGTCCATCCATGCCCGCGCGATGTGCTTCAACTCGGGCGGCGTGAAACAGGACGGACCGGCCAGCTTCGGTGCCACCGAATTGAGCAGGTCGCAGATGACGCCCAGATCGTAGTCCGTCACCTCCACCAGCGCGGGCAGAAATTCGAAGAACCGCAGCAGGTCTTCGCGGGTGGCGAAGCCGATGTCCTTCAGGCGGCGGAAGTTCTGCGGCACGGAATAGCTGTACTCGTCCACCTGCCACTTGAGGCTGATCGCCTCTTCCGCCACCACCTTGACCCCGTAGCGGTCGTCCTGATTGCGGATGAAGCCCCAACTTGCCCGCGCGGTGGCGTTCAGGAAATCCATGGGCACGCCCGGAAATGCGGCATAGGTCAGCATCGACACCGCCGGGTTGTCATAGGCCTTGTCGAGGATATCCATCCGCGT
>DAIPIS010000335.1:0-2002 GCA_036770665.1 Meridianimarinicoccus sp. | reverse complement strand
GTGAAGTTGCGCACATAGGTGACGTGATCGGCCCCATAGAGATGCCGCAAGAGCCGGTAGAGCACATCGAACACCAGCACGGGCCGCGCGTTGCCCAGATGCGCGCGGTCATAGACCGTGGGACCGCAGACATACATGCGCACGTTGGCCGGGTCGAGCGGCACGAAATCCTCGGTCCGGCGGGTGGCGGTGTTGTGCAGGCGTATCTGGGTCATCGGGTGCCTCCGTTGCCGCAGGGGATTAGAGCATGACGGGCGCGAAGAAAAGCGCACCGGACAGCGCGCACCGGGTGGCATTGTCCGTGCGGGGCCTTGACCGCGCCCGCGCGGCGTAGTTGGAAAGCGTCATGGGAACAGCGACACTCGAAATTCGCCGCGACGCCATCGTCCGGAACTGGCGCGCTCTGGACGCCTGCTCCGGCGCGGGCACGCAGACCGCCGCCGTGGTGAAGGCGGATTGCTACGGGCTGGGGGCTGCCGAGATCGCGCCGGTTCTGGCTTCCTCCGGCGTGCGCACCTTCTTCGTCGCCATCGCCGAGGAAGGGGTCCGCCTGCGCGCGGCCCTTGGCCCAGGGCCGGAGATCGCGGTCTTCGGCGGGCACATGGCGGGCGACGTGGAGCTGATCCGCGACGCGGCCCTGATCCCGATGCTCAACAGTCCCGAGCAGGTGGCGCGGCACGCAGGCGCGCTGCCGGGGGCGGCGTTTGGCGTGCAGCTTGATTCCGGCATGAACCGGCTGGGGATCGAACCGGCGGACTGGGCTGGCCTGCGCGCGGCGGGACTGCCGGGGGTGCCGTGGCTCTTGATGTCCCATCTGGCCTGCGCGGATGAACCGGACCATCCGCAGAACGCGGCGCAACTGGCCAGCTTCCGCGCGATGACCGACGACATGGGCCTGCGCCGGTCGCTGTCGGCCACGGGCGGCGTGCTGCTTGGGGTGGACTATCACTTCGACCTGACGCGCCCCGGCATCGGGCTTTATGGCGGGGCCCCTTTTGCCGATGCGCTGCCGGTGGTGACGCTGACGATCCCGGTGATCCAGTGCCGCGACGTCGCCCCGGGCGAAACCGTGGGTTACGGGGCGTCCTGGGTCGCGGGGCGGCCCACGCGGCTGGCGACGGCGGCGGCGGGCTATGCGGACGGGCTGATCCGGGCGATGTCGGGCCGGGCGGTGCTGCATGCGGGGGGCATCCCCTGCCCGCTGGCGGGGCGGGTGTCCATGGACCTGCTGACCGTGGACGTGACCGATCACGTTGCCGCGACCGGGGCGGACCCGGTGGCACTGGAGATCCTCGGCCCCGCGCAGGGGGTCGATGCGCTTGCCGACGCGGCGGGCACCATCGGCTATGAAATCCTCACGTCGCTCGGTGCGCGCTACGGCCGCCGATACGCGGATGGCCTAGCGGGCTGACCGGCGGCGCCCTGGCCCCACGGCTCGACTCGGCGGGACCAGTGGGCTAAGCCCTGCCCCATGCCGCAGATGCACACACGGGAAGACCCATGGCCCTGACCACCCCCATTGCCCGGATCGGCCGCAGCACGCTGAGCAGCCTTGCCGCCCTTGGCCGGGTGACGATCTTCGCGGCCGCAACCCTGCGCCACATGGTGACGCCGCCCTTCTATCCGCGCGAATTCTGGCACGCGGTGATCACCGTGGGCTGGCTGAGCCTGCCGGTGGTCGGCATGACCGCCGTGTTCACCGGGGCCGCACTCGCGCTGCAGATCTACGCGGGCTCCGGCCGGTTCGGCGCGGAATCGGTGGTGCCGCAGATCGTCGCCATCGGGATGACCCGCGAACTCGGCCCGGTGCTGGGCGGGCTGATGGTGGCCGCGCGCGTCGCCAGTTCCATCGCCGCCGAGATCGGCACGATGAAGGTGACCGAGCAGATCGACGCCCTGGTGACCCTGTCCACCCACCCGATGAAATACCTGACCGCCCCGCGCGTTCTGGCGGCGACCCTGACCGTGCCGGTGCTGGTGGGCGTGGGCGACGTGATCGGGA
>DAIPIS010000334.1:0-2009 GCA_036770665.1 Meridianimarinicoccus sp. | reverse complement strand
CCCGGCCCCGTGGTCGTCACCGTGATGGACCGCGACCGGATGGCCGATTACCTGCAGATGGCGACGGACCTGCGGCAGGCGGGTATCCGGGCCGAAGTCTACCTTGGCAACCCCAAGAACTTCGGCAACCAGATGAAATACGCCGACAAGCGCGGCAGCCCGCTGGCGATCATCCAGGGCGCGGACGAACACGCGCGCGGCGTCGTGCAGATCAAGGACCTGATCCTTGGCGCCCGGATCGCCGAAAGTGCCAGTCTCGAAGAGTGGAAGGCCAACCCGGCGCAGACGGAGGTGCCGCGCGCCGATCTGGTCGAAACCATCCGCCGGATGCTGGAGACACCATGAACCGCCTGCCCAAACCGGATGTCCGGGCCGAGGCGCTGCGCCTGCGCGCGGGGTTCGAAGCCGCGGGGGCCGTCGCCGTGGACCCCGAGATCCTGCAACCCGCCGCCACCCTGCTGGATCTCTATGGGGAGGATATCCGCGCGCGCGCCTATGTCACCGCCGACCCCTTGCGCGGTGAACAGATGCTGCGGCCCGATTTCACCGTGCCCGTGGTGCAGGCCCACATGGCGGGCGGTGCCGATCCCGCGCGCTACACCTATGCGGGCGAGGTGTTCCGCAAGCAGGAAGACGACGCCACCCGCCCCAACGAATACTTTCAGGTGGGGCTGGAGATCTTCGACGGTGCCGACCCCGAAGCCGCCGATGCCGCCGTCTTCGCCGCCATCGCGGACGCGCTGTCGGACCTGCCCGTGCGCCCCTCCACCGGGGATATCGGCATCACGCGGGCGGCCATCGCCGGGCTGCGCCTGTCCGACGACCGGCGCGCGGCGCTGATGCGGCACCTGTGGCGGCCCCGAAGGTTCCGCGCGCTGATCGACCAGTTCGCCGGGCGCAAGCCCGCGCCCGCCCATCGCGCCACCCTGATCCGCGACATGGCCGCCGGGCGCGACCCGATGGCCAAGGCGGGCCCGGTGATCGGACTGCGGTCCGAAACCGAAATCAGGGCGCGGCTGGATCGGCTGGCGCGGGACGCCACGCAACCCGTGCTGCCCGCCGGACAGGTCGATCTGCTGGACCAGGTCACGGGTCTGCGCGACACCTGCCCCGCGGCGCTGGAACGGTTGCGCGACATCGCGGTGGACCTGCCCAGCCTCGTGGCGGCGGTGGGACGTCTGGCGCGCAGGCTCGATGCGCTCGCGGCACGCGGCGTCGCGGTCGATACCCTGCCGTTCGAGGCCAGCTTCGGGCGCACCACGCTGGAATACTATGATGGTTTCGTGTTCGGCTTCACCGCGCCAACGCGGCCCGACCTGCCGCCCGTGGCGACCGGCGGGCGATACGATGCGCTGACCCGCGTGCTGGGCGGGGGGCGGTCGATCCCTGCGGTTGGCGGCATCATCCGCCCGGAAATCGCGCTTGTGCTGCGCGGGCAGCAGGAGGCGCGCGCATGACGCTGAAACTGGGGGTGCCGTCCAAGGGGCGGCTGATGGACAAGACCTTCGACTGGTTCGCGGCGCGCGGGCTGCACCTGACGCGGACCGGGTCGGAGCGCGAATATGCGGGGGCTGTGTCGGGCCTGCCGGGCGTAGATCTCGTGCTGCTGTCGGCGTCGGAAATCCCGCGCGAACTGGCTGCCGGGCGCATCCACCTGGGCGTGACCGGGTCGGACCTGGTGCGTGACACGTTGCCGTCCTGGGACGACCATGTGCGCGAGATGGACCTGATGGGCTTCGGCCATGCCGATCTGGTGATCGCCGTGCCTGCGGCCTGGGTGGACGTGGACTGCGTGGCCGATCTGGACAGCGCCGCGGCGGCGTTTCGCGCGGCGCACGGCTTCCGGCTGCGGATCGCCACCAAATATCACCGGCTGGTGCGCGATTTCCTGAAGCGCGAAGGTGTCGCCGATTACCAGCTCGTGGACAGCCAGGGGGCCACCGAGGGCACGGTGAAGAACGAAACCGCCGAGGCGATCGCGGACATCACGTCGACCGGCGAAACGCTGC
>DAIPIS010000333.1:0-2011 GCA_036770665.1 Meridianimarinicoccus sp. | reverse complement strand
TGACCCCCGCATGAGCCTGATCGCCCCCGCCATGGCCGACCGGCTGGCGGCCTGGCTGACGGCGCTCGCCGCACTGGACGATGCCGCCGACGCCACCGTGACGGCCTATCGCGCGGATGTGGCGGGCTACCTCGCCTTCATGGGCGAACATCTGGGCGGCGCGGCCGGGCCTGCCGCGCTGCGCGGCATCGGGCGCACGGAACTGCGGGCCTGGATGGCAGCCGAACGGGCGCGGGGTCGGTCGGCACGGTCGCTGGCGCGCGGGCTGTCGGCGGTCAAGACCTTCTACCGCTGGTGGTCGGACCGCGAGGATTTCGACGCCACCGCCGTCCTGTCCACCCGCGCGCCCCGCTTCCAGCGCAAGCTGCCCCGCCCGCTGGACGAAGCCGCGGCGCGCGCGCTGCTCGATCAGGTGGACCTGCAGGCGCAGGAACCGTGGATCGCCGCGCGGGATACCGCCGTTGTGACGCTGCTCTATGGCTGCGGTCTGCGGATATCCGAAGCGCTGGGGCTGACCGGGCGCGACGCGCCGTTGCCCGACATGTTGCGCATCACCGGCAAGGGCGCGAAGACCCGACTGGTACCGGTTCTGCCCGTGGCCGCTGCGGCGGTCGAGGACTATCGCCGGGCCTGTCCGCATCCCCTGCCGCCGGACGGTCCGCTCTTTCGCGGCGCACGCGGCGGGGCGCTCCACCCGGCACTGGTGCAAAAGGCGATGCGCGCGGCGCGGATGCAGCTTGGCCTGCCCGCCACGGCGACACCCCACGCGCTGCGCCATTCCTTTGCCACGCATCTTCTGAACCGGGGCGGCGATCTGCGCACGATCCAGGAACTGCTGGGCCACGCGCGCCTGTCCACGACCGAAGCCTATACGGCGATCGACGCGGCCCGGCTGATGACGGTCTACCGCAATGCCCATCCGCGCGCGTGACAGCGACGGACAGAGGGCGGGCGTTGGTCCCCTCCGGTCAAGGGGCGGACGTTCGTCGCCGGGGTTGACTCGCCGTCAGGGCAGCGGCGTCTCCTGCGCGGGCCTGCGGGCAATGAAATCGATGAGCGCGGAGCGCCCGACATGCCCCGTGCCTTCGGACAGCATCGCGTCGTAGCCGTCGCTCAGCAGCACGTCCCACCCGGCGAAGGCTTCGCGCAACACGGCGTCGGTGTACATATGGGCGGGATCCCTTGGCCCGCCCGTGCCAAGCACCACCTGTTCGGGGCGGTAGCCATGCAGCAGGATCAGCCCGCCCGGCCGCACCGCCCGCGCCATGCCCGCAAACAGGCGCGCCCGGTCGGCGGGCGGTGCGAACTGGATGAAGATGCCCAGCACGATATCATGGGCTTCCGCCGACCAATCGTGGGTCAGCACGTCGGCCTGCACCATGTCGATCGACACGCCGCGCGCGGCGGCAAGGCGGTGCGCCTTCGCGATGGCGGAGGGCGCATGTTCCAGACCGCGCACGCGCAGGCCGCGCTCGGCCAGAAAGACCGCGTTGCGGCCTTCGCCTTCGGCCACCGACAGCACCGACGCGCCCGGGGCCAGCCAATCGACATGCCGACGCAGGAACGACGCAGGTTCCGTGCCGAACACGTAATCCGGCGTGGCGAAGCGGTCTTCCCACATGGCCGGTCAGGCCGCGCCGGTCTGCAAGGCCCCGCTGCGCGCGGCATCCATCCGCTGCCGCATCTCGCGGATGGCGGCGTCAAGTCCGGTGAAGATTGCCTCCCCGATCAGGAAATGCCCGATGTTCAGTTCACGCAGCTGCGGCAGCGCCGCGATCGGCCCCACCGTGTCGAAGGTCAGGCCATGGCCCGCGTGCACCTCCAACCCCAGACCCTGGGCGAAGGCCGCCATGTCGGTCAGCCGCGCCAGTTCCGCATCGCGTTCGCCGAAACGCCCTTCGGCGTGCAGGTCGCAATAGGCCCCTGTATGCAGTTCGATCACCTCCGCACCGATGCGGTGCGCGGCTTCGATCTGGCGGCGGTCGGCGGCGATGAAGATCGACACGCGGCA
>DAIPIS010000085.1:0-9104 GCA_036770665.1 Meridianimarinicoccus sp. | reverse complement strand
GCGTATTCGAAAATGACGGCACGCGACGTGCTCCTTTCAGTCGGGGCGATGGGGTCTCCCGCCACCACCGTGGGCTCCTGGGATTAAACTTTGGTTTTCCTGCGCGGTCTTCAAGTGTTTTTTCGTCACCTCTCTGGCACCGGGTCCGTACCGCGTATTGCGGTGCTCCTGCTTGCAACATGGGCGCGGCTTGGTGAAAAAATAGTCAGAAAGTGTCCTTCAAGTGCCGAATGTGGGCAAAGACTCTGGCATCGCTTTCATTTTTCATGCCAAGCGCCGCCTTCATCCCAGCGTCCGCGGCGCGCAGGAACGGGTTCGTGGCCCATTCCGCGTCCATCCGTGAGGGCAGTGTGGACTTTCCGGCGGCGCGTGCAACGTCAATCTGCGCGGCGCGGTCCGCAAGTGCCGGCGGCGCGTCCCCGAGGCTGAGCGCAAAGCGCGCATTGCTCTGGGTGTATTCGTGTCCGGAACACACCAGCGTATCGCCGGGAAGGGCCGCAAGCCGCGACAGGCTGGTCCACATCTGGTCCGGTGTGCCTTCGAAAAGCCGCCCGCACCCCAGCGCCATCAGGCTGTCGCCGGAAAACAGGTAGCGCGATGTGCTGAAGAAATAGGCAATGTGGCCAATCGTGTGGCCCGGTACGTCGAACACCCGAACCGTGTCGCCACCGAAGGTTTCGTCGCGACCGGGCCGGACCGGACGGTCGAGCGGAGGCAGGCGGGCGGCGTCCTGCAACGCACCCCAGACGGTCGCGCCGGTGTCGCCGCGCAGGTCTTCCACGGCACCCACATGGTCGTGGTGATGGTGGGTCAGCAGGATATCGGTCAGCCGCCATCCCCGTGCCGTCAATGCCGCGCGGATCGGTGCCGCTTCCGGCGCATCGACGACTGCGGTGGCCCCGCTGGCTGCGTCATGCACCAGATAGGCATAATTGTCCGTCAGGCAGGGCACGGTCACAAGGTCAAGGGGCATGGTGTTTCACTCCGCATCGGGTATGGTCCGGGCAGGCTAGGACGCTGCAGCGGGGCTTCGCAATGCATCTCGACGTGCAGGACCTGAAAACGTTCTACTACCGGACCCGACTTGGGCGTGCCGCGCAGCGCGTGATCCGGGACAGTGTCGTGGCGCTGTGGGCCGACACGAAGGGGCAGACGGTCGTGGGCTTCGGCTTCGCCGTGCCGCTGCTGCGTCCGTTCCTTGATCGGTCGCGGCGGGTCGTGGCGCTGATGCCCGCGCCGCAGGGCGTGATGGGCTGGCCCGCGGGTGCGGAGAACGTCAGCGTGCTGTGCGAGGATGCGTTATGGCCGCTGCCCACGGGCATGGTGGACAGGCTCGTGATGATGCACGGGCTGGAAACGTCCGAAAACCCGTCGGCCGTGCTGGACGAGGCGTGCCGCGTGCTGGGTCCGGGCGGACGGTTGCTGTGCGTCGTGCCCAACCGGGCCGGGCTTTGGGCGCGCAGCGATCAGACGCCCTTCGGCTACGGGCGGCCCTACAGCCTGACCCAGATGGAGGCGCAGTTGCGGCGCCACGGGTTCGTGGCCGACCATCACGAGGTCGCGCTGTTCCAGCCGCCGTCGCACCGCCGGTTCTGGCTCCGGGCCGGGCCGTTCTGCGAACGTGTCGGCAACCGGCTGTCCAACCGCTATGCCGGTGGCGTGCTGATGGTCGAGGCCGGCAAGGAGAACATGCAGGCAGGCGGGACACCGGTGCGCGACGGCGTGCGCGCGCCGCAGGGCGTACCGGCGGGGATCGCGCAACCGGCGCGCGACAGTGTTTGCGCAAGCATGAATCCGCTCCCCAGACGGGAATCACGGGCGGGGCAGCACACGGCTGAAACAAATCGTGCGCGGCAGGCTGCGCATAGGGTCGCACCCGTGCAAAATCCCTGCCCAGCAAGTGATGCGGCACCGCTGTCGGACCAGTTGGGCGGTTGCCTGCGCAGAAGCCCTTTGCTACACCCTGCGCGATTTGTGACGGCATCGTGAGCATACGGGCCGCAGACCTCGCCCGGCTCTGATCCTTCAGGCGCGGGCCAAGACATCGAAAGGGTGGACGTGTCCGAACCAGCTTCGATCTCCAAGGGCATCGCCGATCGCTATGCGACGGCCGTGTTCGAACTGGCCCAGTCCGACAACCAGCTCGACGGGCTCGAAGCCGATGTGGGTGTGCTCGAGACGGCCTTGCGGGACAGCGCGGACATGGCGGCCATGGTCCGCTCCCCGCTCTACAGCCGGGGCGACCAGCAGGCGGCGGTTGCCGCGCTGGCATCGGCGATGGGCCTGTCGGGGCTGGTGTCGAACACGCTCGCGCTCATGGCGGCCAAGCGGCGGCTGTTCGTGCTGCCGGCACTTCTGACGCGCCTGCGCGACATGATCGCCGACGCGCGCGGCATCGTCACGGCCGAAGTGGCGTCGGCCACGGCGCTGAGCGACGCGCAGATCGCGAAACTGTCGGACACGTTGCGCGCGAAGATCGGCAAGGACGTGAAGATCACATCAACCGTCGATGAGCGTCTCATCGGCGGTCTCGTCGTCAAGGTGGGCTCGCGGATGATCGACACGTCGATCGCCGCGAAGCTTGCGAACCTCCAGCAAGTCATGAAAGAGGTCGGATAACATGGGAATCCAGGCAGCCGAAATTTCTGCGATCCTCAAGGAGCAGATCAAGAACTTCGGGCAGGAAGCCGAAGTTGCCGAGGTCGGCCGCGTCCTGAGCGTCGGCGACGGGATCGCCCGGGTCTATGGGCTGGACAATGTCCAGGCCGGCGAGATGGTCGAATTCCCCGGCGGTATCCGTGGCATGGCGCTGAACCTTGAAACCGACAACGTCGGTGTCGTGATCTTCGGGTCCGACCAGGACATCAAGGAAGGCGACACCGTCAAGCGCACCAACTCCATCGTGGACGTGCCCGCGGGCAACGGCCTTCTGGGCCGGGTCGTGGACGGCCTTGGCAATCCGCTGGACGGCAAGGGGCCGATCGACGCCTCCGAACGCCGCATCGCGGACGTGAAGGCGCCCGGCATCATCCCGCGCAAGTCGGTGCACGAACCGATGGCGACCGGCCTGAAATCCGTGGATGCCATGATCCCGATCGGGCGCGGCCAGCGCGAACTGATCATCGGCGACCGCCAGACCGGCAAGACCGCCGTGGCGCTGGACACGATCCTGAACCAGAAGGTCTACAACGACGCGGCGGGGGACGACGAAAGCAAGAAGCTTTACTGCATCTACGTCGCCATCGGGCAGAAGCGGTCCACCGTGGCGCAGCTTGTGAAGAAACTCGAAGAGTCGGGTGCCATCGACTATACCATCGTCGTGGCCGCGACCGCGTCGGACCCCGCGCCGATGCAGTTCCTTG
This sequence comes from Meridianimarinicoccus sp., assembly GCA_036770665.1. Classification (GTDB taxonomy): domain Bacteria; phylum Pseudomonadota; class Alphaproteobacteria; order Rhodobacterales; family Rhodobacteraceae; genus Meridianimarinicoccus. The sequence goes on along the minus strand of DAIPIS010000085.1, from coordinate 5,742 downwards.
CCCCCTATGCCGCGACCGCCATGGCGGAATTCTTCCGCGATAACGGGCGTCATGCGCTGATCGTCTATGATGATCTCTCGAAGCAGGCCGTGGCCTATCGCCAGATGTCGCTGCTGCTGCGCCGTCCGCCGGGCCGCGAAGCCTATCCGGGCGACGTGTTCTACCTCCATTCCCGCCTGCTGGAACGGTCGGCCAAACTGGGCGACGCCCACGGCAACGGGTCGCTCACCGCGCTGCCGATCATCGAAACCCAAGGCGGCGACGTGTCGGCCTTCATCCCGACCAACGTGATCTCGATCACCGATGGCCAGATCTTCCTGGAAACCGAACTGTTCTACCGGGGCATCCGCCCCGCCGTGAACACCGGTCTGTCGGTGTCGCGGGTGGGCTCGTCCGCCCAGACCAACGCGATGAAGTCGGTCGCGGGTCCGGTGAAGCTGGAACTGGCGCAGTATCGCGAAATGGCGGCCTTCGCGCAGTTCGGCTCGGACCTCGATGCGTCCACCCAGCGGTTGCTGAACCGGGGCGCGCGCCTGACCGAACTGATGAAGCAGAACCAGTATTCGCCGCTGACCAATGCGGAAATCGTCTGCGTGATCTTCGCCGGCACCAACGGGTTCCTCGACAAGATCCCGGTGGCCGATGTGGGCCGGTTCGAAGCGGGCCTGCTGGCGCATCTGCGCAACCAGAACAAGGATGTGCTGGACTGGCTCACCAAGGATGATCCGAAGATCAAGGGCGACGCGGAAAGCCGCCTGAAGGGCGCCATTGCCGAATTCGCCGAAACCTTCGCGTAAGCGGAGCGAAAGGGAACAGGCCCATGGCAAATCTCAAGGATCTCAAGAACCGGATCGCCAGCGTCAAGAGCACGCGGAAGATCACGAAGGCTATGCAGATGGTCGCGGCGGCAAAGCTCCGCCGCGCCCAGGAGGCCGCGGAAATGGCGCGCCCCTATACCGAGAAGTTCAACGACGTGATGTCCGGGCTTGCGGCGTCGGTGGGTGACAGCCCCACAGCGCCTGCATTGCTGCGCGGCACCGGGTCCGACAAGACCCACCTGCTGGTCGTGATGACGGCGGAACGGGGTCTGTGCGGCGGCTTCAACTCGTCCATCGTCAAGCTGGCCAAGCAGCATGTCGCCCGCCTGCGCGCCGAGGGAAAGACGGTGAAGATCCTGACCGTGGGCAAGAAGGGGCGCGAACAGCTCAAGCGCGACTTCGCCGATTACGCGGCCGGACACGTGGACCTGACCGAGGTCAAGCGCGTGGGTTACGACAACGCGCAATCCATCGCGCGGGACCTTCTCGCCCGGTTCGACGGCGGCGAATTCGACGTCTGCACGATCTTCTACTCGCGGTTCGAAACGGTCATCAGCCAGATCCCCACGGCGCAGCAGATCATCCCGGCCAAGTTCGACGCCAATGCACCCGCCGCGAGCGCGCTTTATGACTACGAACCCAGCGAAGAAGGCATTCTTGCCGACCTGCTGCCGCGCGGTGTCGCGGTGCAGATCTTCGCGGCACTGCTCGAAAACGCCGCGTCGGAGCAGGGCGCGCGGATGTCCGCCATGGACAACGCGACCCGCAACGCCGGTGACATGATCGAAGACCTGACGATCGAGTACAACCGGTCGCGCCAGGCTGTCATCACAAACGAGCTTATCGAAATCATCTCGGGCGCCGAAGCGCTCTAAAGGAACCGGAGAACCCCCATGGCTCAAGCACACGGCAAAGTCGCCCAGGTCATCGGCGCCGTCGTCGACGTGCAGTTCGAAGGCGAACTGCCCGCGATCCTCAACGCGCTGATCACGGAAAACAACGGCAAGAAACTGGTTCTGGAAGTGGCCCAGCATCTTGGCGAGAACACGGTGCGCACCATCGCGATGGACGCGACCGAGGGTCTCGTGCGCGGTGCGGCGGTCGAAGACACCGGCGCGCCGATCTCGATCCCCGTGGGCGACGCGACGCTCGGCCGGATCCTCAACGTGATCGGCGAGCCGATCGACGAAAAGGGCCCTGTGGAGGCGACCGAGTACCGGTCGATCCACCAGCCCGCGCCCAGCTTCGAACAGCAGTCCACGTCGTCGGACATCCTCGTCACCGGCATCAAGGTCATCGACCTGCTGGCCCCCTATGCCAAGGGCGGCAAGATCGGGCTCTTCGGCGGTGCGGGCGTCGGCAAGACGGTTCTCATCATGGAACTGATCAACAACATCGCCAAGGTGCACTCGGGCTATTCGGTGTTCGCTGGCGTGGGGGAACGGACCCGCGAGGGCAACGACCTCTATCACGAGATGATCGAATCCAACGTGATCAAGCCCGACAACCTGTCGGAATCCCAGGTGGCGCTGGTCTATGGCCAGATGAACGAACCGCCGGGGGCGCGTGCCCGCGTGGCGCTGACCGGCCTGACGCTGGCCGAACAGTTCCGCGACCAGTCCGGGTCGGACGTGCTGTTCTTCGTGGACAACATCTTCCGCTTCACCCAGGCCGGGTCCGAGGTGTCGGCCCTTCTGGGGCGTATCCCGTCCGCCGTGGGCTACCAGCCGACGCTGGCCACCGACATGGGGGCCATGCAGGAACGGATCACCTCCACCAAGGCCGGGTCGATCACGTCGATCCAGGCCGTGTACGTGCCTGCGGACGACCTCACCGACCCGGCACCCGCCACGACCTTTGCCCACCTCGACGCCACGACCGTTCTGTCGCGCGCGATCTCGGAGCTTGGGATCTACCCCGCCGTGGATCCGCTCGACAGCTCGTCGCGCCTGATGGACCCGCAGATCCTTGGCGCCGAGCACTACAAGGTCGCGCGTGACGTGCAGGGGATCCTGCAGCGTTACAAGTCGCTGCAGGACATCATCGCGATCCTCGGGATGGACGAACTGAGCGAAGAGGACAAGATCACCGTGGCCCGCGCCCGGAAGATCCAGCGCTTCCTGTCGCAGCCGTTCGACGTGGCGAAGGTGTTCACCGGGTCCGACGGCATCCAGGTCCCGCTCGACAAGACCATCGACAGCTTCAAGCGGGTCGTCGCGGGTGAATTCGACCACCTGCCGGAAGCGGCCTTCTACATGGTGGGCGACATCGACGAAGTGGTCGCCAAGGCCGCAAAAATGGCCGCAGCCGCAGCCTGAGAGGAACCGTGATGGCCGATACCATGCAATTCGACCTCGTGTCGCCGGAGCGCAGCCTTGCGTCGTATCCGGCGACGGCGGTGCAGATCCCGGCCGCCGAAGGTGACATGACCGCGATGGCCAACCATGCGCCGGTCATCACGATCCTGCGGCCCGGTATCCTGACCGTGACCGCGCCGGGCGGCGTGACCGAATTCGCCGTGACTGGCGGCTTCGCGGAAATCACGCCCCAGGGCACCACCGTGCTGGCCGAACGCGCCTATGAACGCCACCCGGACAACCGGGGTGCGATCGAGGCGCATCTGGACGAAGCCCGCCGGTCCGCTGCCACCGCGGCGCAGGAGCACAAGGCCGGAGCCGACAAGATGGTCGCGGACCTGGTGCATCTGCTGGAGCGGATGCAGTAATCCTTGCGCAGGGGCGTTTCGCCCGCGAAACATCAAGGCCCTGTCCCCCGTGCGGGGGCAGGGCTTTATCCTGTGCTGGCAGGTGGTTGTGGCGTCCAAGTGATGTCAGGTCAGCCGCGCCAGAAGCCGGTCGCAGGCGGCACCCACGACCTTGTGCAAGATGAGCGTCAGCACCGCGAGCACCGCCAGCGCCGCGAACATCAGGTCGATCTTGGCGCGGCCATTGGCCAGCAGCATCAGGTATCCCAGCCCCTGGCTCGCGCCGACCCATTCGCCGATGATGGCCCCGATGGGCGCATAGACCGCCGCAAGCCGCAGGCCCGACGCCAGCGACGGCAGGGCCGCGGGCACCCGGACGCGCCACAGCACCTGCCGGGGGCGCGCCTGCATGGTCTGCGCAAGGTCGAGCCAGCCGCGCGGCGTGTGCATCAGGCCGTCGAAAAACGATGACGCGACAGGGAAGTAGATGATGAGGACGGCCATCAGGATCTTGGACCCGATGCCGTAGCCCAGCCAGAGCGTCAGGATCGGGGCGAGCGCGAAGACCGGCAGGGCCTGTGTGAGCACCAGTGCGGGCCGGACAAACCGCCGGGCAAGGGGGGATACGGCGATGTGCAGCGCGGTGGCCGCCCCGAGGAGAGCGCCGATCAGAAGGCCCGCGATGACCTCGGTGAAGGTCACGGTGGCGTGCCAGGCGATCAGGGCGGCGTTGTCCCACAGGGCGGCTGCAACGCGAAACGGGCCGGGCAGGATGAAGGGCGGCAGGGACGCGAGCGTCACGAGCGCCTGCCAGAGCCCCAGCAAGACAAGGGCCACCATGGCCCCGGACCCGGCGCGCGCGATCATGCGGGGGCCCGCAGGCGGGCCAGCAGACGGGCGCTGTAGGCGAGGGTCTCGGGATCGTCCACGGGGCGGATCGGGGCGGGACCGTCGGGCGGCGGCTGGGCGTGCAACGCGCTGTTTTCCATCAGGTAAAGCCGATGGCCAAGGCGGGCGGCCTCCATCGGGTCGTGGGTCACCAGAAGGACGGTGCGGCCCGCGAGATGCCGGGCGGCGAGATCCTGCATGTCGGCGCGGGTGCGCGCATCAAGCGCCGAGAACGGTTCATCAAGCAGCACGAACTCCTTGTTTTCCATGAGAGTTCTGGCGAGGGCGGCGCGCTGGCGCTGCCCGCCCGACAGTCTGGCGGGGCGCTTGGCGGCATGGGCGGCGAGGCCGAGGGCGTCGATCAGCGCATCGACGCGCGGCCAGTCCACCGCTTGCCCGCGCAGGCGCGCGCCAAGCGCCACGTTGCCGCGCAGGTCACACCATGGCAGGAGCAGATCATCCTGCGCCATGTAGGCGACGCGGCCTGTCAAGTTCTTGGCATCGCTTGTGGAAATGGTGCCGTCGAAGTCCGCGCCGGTGTCAAGCCCGGCGATCAGGCGCAGGAGCGTGGACTTGCCCGACCCGGAGGGACCAAGCAGGCAGGTCCATCCGCCGGGGGCGAGATCGAGGGTCACATCGGCCAGCAGCGGCACGCCACCGAAGCGCACGGACCCGGCCAGACGCAAGCCCGGCGCGGCGCGATGTTCCGGAAATGTTGTGTAGGAGTTCCGTAGGAGTTCCGTAGGAGTCCCGTAGGAGTCGCTGGTGCCCATCACGCGGCGTCCCAGCCCATCTGCCAGAAGTCCCGTTCGAGCCGGGTTGCCACGGCGAAGCGGTCGCAGAGCGCGGGCCAGCGGGGGGAGGCCACAGGGTCCGGGCCCAGCCGCGCGGCGACGACCCGGTCGATCAGCGCGCCCACCTCGGCACAGGTCTGCTGGTAGTCGTCCCCGGCATAGGTGGCGATCCAGTCGGCGTAGGGACCGCCTGTGCCCGCCAGCCGCGCGCCGATCTCGCCATAGCCCAGCACGCAGGGGGCGAGCGCGGCCATGAGATCGGCCATGTCGCCAGCGTGCCCGGCATCGAGCACGTAGCGGGTATAGGCGAGGGTGGCGGGGTGTTCCCGCGTCGCTTCCAGGTCGGCCTCGGTCAGGCCGAGGTCCGCGCAGGTGGCGATGTGCAGGCGCATTTCATCGTCGATCAGCGCGTGGACCGTGGCGGCGCAGGCGCGCATGTCGGCGATGTTGTCGGCCTTGGTGACGGCCAGCGCCCATGCCCGCGCGAAATGGATCAGGAACAGGTAGTCCTGCCGCATGTAATGCAGGAACGCCGGGC
>DAIPIS010000332.1:0-2016 GCA_036770665.1 Meridianimarinicoccus sp. | reverse complement strand
GACCTTCTGGCCTGGCAGGCGAGCCCGCACGCGAAGGGGCCGGACGGACGCGTGTGGCATGTCACCCGCATGTGGCCCAAGCGCGAGGCGGAACTGCTGGCGGGCGGGTCGCTCTACTGGGTGTTCAAGGGCGTGATTCTGGCGCGGCAACGGATCGACGCCTTGCGGCAGGTGGATGGCGGCGACGGGATCGTCCGCTGCGGTATCGTGCTGGATGCCCCGGTGATCCGCACCCGGCCCGCCACGCGCCGCCCGTTCCAGGGCTGGCGGTATCTGACGCCGCAGGACGCGCCGGCCGACCTGCCCGTGGGCCGCGCCGCCGACGACACCCTGCCGCGCGACATGGAAACCGCGCTGGCCGATCTGGGGTTGCTCTAGCCGCGGTCGTGCCGGCGGCTTCGCCGGGGGCGTGCCTGCCCCCGGACCCGGCGGAGTGGACAGGGTGTCGGCGCGGTCAGCGTGCCGAAGCCGGTCCCCCCGCTACCCAGATCTCGATCAGCCCCAGCGGGGCGGGGCCCAACGCGGTAAAATCGCGGACCGGGAGACCCAGCCGCTCGCCCAGCGCCGCCGCGGCCGCGCGGTCGCGGTCGTGATAGACCCGCAGGTGCGACCGGCTGATGGTGAAGCCGATCGGCACGGTGGTCCAGTCCGCCGCCCGTGTCGCCGCCATCACCGCGCCGGACACCGTGCCGTCCGGCACCTGTGGCACGTGCACGACCACGAAGGGAGCCGCGTCGCCGCCACCTGCCTTGTCATCCGCTGGTGCCGGTCCGGAACGTGGCGGGGCCATCGCCGCATCTTGCGGCACATCCGCATGGGTCGCGGCAGTTGCCGCAGGTGGCGGCGCGACCGGATCCAGTGCCGCGCCCGGAACGGCGGGCGCGGCGGGAAAGGCGGGCTGGCCCGGAACCGCGCCACGGCCGGGCGCGACCGGGGCGGGTCGGGTGACCAGTGCCGGGTCGCCGACAGATACCGGTGGGCGCATGTGCGCGACGGCAACGCGGCGCGGCTCCGGCCCTGATCCCGCCGCATCCGGCAGCACGACACTGGCCGACGGCGGGTCGGCGCGGGACCCCGCTGCCTGTTCCGCGACAGGTCCCGGAACTGCCTCGTCCGGCACGGGATCGCGGGATGCCAGGCCCAGCAACAGGACGGTCAGCGCCGCACCACCGGCAAGACCTGCCAGTGCCGCCAGCGCGACGGCGCGCTGTGGTGTCGTGGTGATGGCGGGTTGCCGATCCTCCGCCGCAATCCTTGGGTCCGGCCCGACCGATCCCCGCGGCAGCGCAGCCACCGCGCAGGCATCGGTGGACGGCCGTCGCCCGGCGCCGGTCGGGTCACGGCCGCCGGTCGCCGGATGGGCCGTTGCGGTGCCGGTCTGCCCGGCGGCGGCGCGGTCCGGGTGACGCGGGCCTGCCTGCACCTGCGGATCGTCCATCAGACCCCGTGCCTCGGCCAGCTTGCGCCGCCAGTCCGCGGGATCGGGGCGCGGCGTGGCGACCCCGGCGGGCCGTCCGGCAGCCGAGCGCGGCGCGGCCAGCGGCCACGGCACGCCCGCCGATGGCACCGACGCCGGATCAGCGCCCACCGCCCGGATGTCCTGCGGTGCCCCGCGCGCACGCAGCACCGCCGCGCGGCGGCGTCGCGCCTCGGCCAGTCGGCGCTCCCAATCGTCGGGATCGTAGGGCAGAACGGGTTCCGGCGGCTCCACCGGCATCGCGGCGGCGTGCGTGTCGCGCATCAGGGCATCCTTCCGTGACGGGTCCGACCCAGTCACGCCCGCGAACGCCAGGAAGTTTCACCGCACCCGCGCCGTCAGGCGCGGATCGCGCCCAGCATTTCCGACAGTGCCATCAGCGTGGCGCGCTGTGCATCGGTCAGCGCGGCGCGGCGCGACTTGAAAAGCGTCGCCTGGCTGCGGTGGATCACGCCGTCCGACAGCACCTTCAGGTGATTGGCCCGCAGCGTTTCGCCGGTCGACGTGATGTCCGCGATCGCCTCGGCGGTTTCGTTCTT
>DAIPIS010000084.1:5490-9114 GCA_036770665.1 Meridianimarinicoccus sp. | reverse complement strand
GAACCCCCAACCAAAGCGTTATGAGCGCTCTGCTCTGACCATTGAGCTACAGGCCCACCGTTCCTGACGGTTACCAGACCCGCCGCCCGCGTCAAGATGGGCGGGGCGCGGGCCTTGGCGCTTTTCTTTTCACGGCCGCTGCGCTAGGGGCCTCAGTCACGGCAAATCGGCGGGGGATGCTCCATGAGCGACGGCAAGAACGGGCTGACTTATGCGCAGGCCGGGGTGGATATCGACGCCGGCAACGCGCTGGTGGACCGGATCAAGCCCGCGGCGGCGGCGACGGCGCGGCCCGGCGTGATGGCGGGGCTTGGCGGGTTCGGCGCGCTGTTCGATCTGAAGGCGGCGGGCTATGCCGACCCGATCCTTGTCGCGGCCACGGATGGGGTGGGCACCAAGCTGCGCATCGCCATCGACACGGGGTCGCTGGATACCATCGGGATCGACCTTGTGGCGATGTGCGTGAACGATCTGGTGTGCCAGGGCGCGGAGCCGCTGTTCTTTCTCGATTATTTCGCGACCGGCAAGCTGGATACGGACAGCGCCGCGCGCATCATCGACGGCATCGCGGCGGGCTGCGCGCAGTCGGGCTGCGCGCTGGTCGGCGGCGAGACGGCGGAAATGCCCGGCATGTACCAGGATGGCGATTTCGACCTTGCGGGGTTCGCGGTGGGCGCGATGGAACGCGGGGCGGCACTGCCCGCGGGCGTGGCGTCCGGCGATGTGCTGCTGGGGCTCGGGTCTGACGGCGTCCATTCCAACGGCTATTCGCTGGTGCGCCGGGTGGTGGCGGTGTCGGGCTTCGGCTGGGACGTGCCCGCACCCTTCGCCGGGCCGGACATGACGCTGGGGGCGGCGCTGCTGACGCCGACGCGGCTTTACGTGGCCCCGGCGCTGGCGGCGATCCGCGCGGGGGGCGTGCATGGGCTTGCGCACATCACCGGCGGCGGGTTGACGGAAAACCTGCCGCGGATCCTGCCCGACGGCTGCGGTGCCGTGATCGACCTTGGCGCGTGGGTGCTGCCGCCCGTGTTCCGCTGGCTGGCGGATACCGGCGGGATCGCGCCCGCCGAGATGCTCAAGACCTTCAACGCCGGGATCGGCATGGTGCTGGTGGTCGACGCGGAGCGGGCCGACGCGCTTGCGGCCTTGCTGGCGGACATGGGCGAACGGGTGCACCGGCTGGGCCATGTGACCGAAGGCAACGGCGTGATCTACAGCGGTGCGCTTGTGTGAGCCTGCGGGTCGCGATCCTGATTTCCGGTGGCGGGTCGAACATGCTCGCCCTCGCACGGTCCATGGCGGGGGATCACCCCGCGCGATCCGTGCTCGTGCTGTCGAACCGGCCGGGTGCAGGCGGCCTCGCGCGGGCTGCCGAGATGGGGCTGGCGACGGCGGTGGTGGATCACCGCGATCACGCGGGCGACCGGCCGGGGTTCGAGGCGGCATTGACCACGGTGCTGGAGGCCGCGCGCCCCGACATCCTGTGTCTGGCGGGGTTCATGCGCGTGCTGACGCCTGCGTTCACCGACCGCTGGGCGGGGCGGATCCTCAACATCCATCCGTCGCTTCTGCCGAAGTATCGCGGGCTCGACACCCATGCGCGCGCGCTGGCTGCCGGGGACACGGAACACGGCTGCACGGTGCACGAGGTGACGGCGGAACTGGACGGCGGGCCGATCCTGGGGCAGGCGCGGATGCCGATCCTGCCCGACGACACGCCGGACCGGCTTGCGGCGCGGCTGTTGCCGTTCGAGCACGCGCTTTACCCGCTGGTGCTGCGGCGGTTCGCGGACGGGGTGCGCGCGCCGGTGTCGATCACTGCGGCTTGATCTGGCGCTGGCGCTGGCGTGGCTGGCATATGTCCCGAGTTCGGCTTGTATTCGCGTCGCGCGCGGCTAGTCTGGCGCGAAACAGAAAGAAGCACCCTTGAGCATCATTACCCTGACCACGACCGACGCGCTTGCGGACTTCTGCCAGCGTGCGCGGGCCTGTCCCTACATCACCATCGACACGGAATTCCTGCGCGAGCGGACGTATTATTCGCAGCTCTGCCTCGTGCAGTTGGCGATCCCCGGCGACGGCGACGACAGTGCGGTTCTGGTCGATCCGCTGGCCGGGGGGCTGTCGCTGGAACCGCTCTATGACCTTTTCCGGGACACTTCGGTGGTCAAGGTGTTTCACGCGGCGCGCCAGGATCTGGAGATCTTCTACTTCGACGGCAAGTGCTTTCCCGAACCGATGTTCGACACGCAGGTCGCCGCCATGGTCTGCGGGTTCGGCGAACAGGTGGGGTATGAGACGCTGGTCAAGCGGATCGCGCGCGCGCCGCTCGACAAGTCGTCGCGCTTCACGGACTGGAGCCGCAGGCCCCTGTCGGACGCCCAGAAGACCTATGCGCTGGCCGATGTGACCTACCTGCGCCAGATTTACGAATACCTTGCCGCAAATCTCGACAAGCAGGGCCGCCGCAAATGGGTGGAGGAGGAGATCGAGGTTCTGACCAGCCCAGACACCTATGACATCCGGCCTGAAGATGCGTGGAAGCGCATCAAGACGCGCACCAGTTCGGCGCGGTTCATGGCCGTGCTGGCGAAGCTGGCGGAGTTCCGGGAAGCCTATGCCCAGACCCGCAACGTGCCCCGCAGCCGGGTCTACAAGGACGATGCGCTGATCGAACTGGCCTCGGCCCGGCCTGCCGATGCGGCGGATCTCGGCAAGTTGCGCCTGCTGTTGCGCGAGGCGCGAAAGGGCGAGATCGCCGATGGCATCCTGAAGGCCGTGGCGGAGGGCAACGCGATGGCGCCCGAAGATGCGCCGCAACCGGACCGCAGCCGCGAAAAGCTGGACGTGAACCCGGCGCTGGCGGACCTGTTGCGCGTGCTCCTGAAGGCAAAGGCGGAATCGTCGGGCGTGGCGCAGAAGCTGGTGGCCAGTGCCGCGGATCTTGACCTGATCGCGGCGGGCGAACGCGACCTGCCCGCGCTGCGCGGCTGGCGGGCCGAGGTGTTCGGCGAGGATGCCCTGCGCCTGTGCAACGGAGAGATCGCGCTGACGGCGCGCGGGCAGGATGTGGGGATCATCACACTGTGAGGCTGCACGGCGATATTGAGGGAGGCCGGGATGGGGACTTGTGCGGCGGCCGCTGCCGGGCAATCCTGCGCCGATGACGACACCCGGTCTGCCCCATGTCACCGCCATCGACCCGCCGGGGACCGGGGCGTCCGACGATACCCTGACGCTGGATTACGACGCACGCTTCTTGCGCCGCAAGCGGCTGGTGGCTGATGGGGGGCTTGCCTTGATGATCGACCTGCCGCATGCGCGCGCACTGGCCGATGGCGCGGTGTTGCGCCTGTCCGATGGCCGCGCGGTCACGGTGCGGGCTGCGGCGGAGCCGCTGCTGGCGGTGCGGGGTGATCTGGTGCGGCTGGCGTGGCACGTGGGCAACCGTCACACGCCCTGCCAGGTGGAACCGGACCGGATCCTGATCCGCGCCGACCGCGTGCTCGCCGATATGCTTGTGCGGCTTGGCGCGGCGGTGTCGCCGGTCACGGCACCTTTCATGCCCGAAGGCGGGGCCTATGGGCACGGCCGGACCTTCGGCCACGATCACGGGCCGGA
>DAIPIS010000084.1:0-5390 GCA_036770665.1 Meridianimarinicoccus sp. | reverse complement strand
CACGACCATGGCGACGGGCAAGAGCACGGCCATGCCCATGACCCCTGATCCGCGCGGCGGTGACCGCGACCTGCTGGTGCTGGCGCAATGGATGTCGCCCGCCTTTCCGCTCGGGGGCTTCGCGTTCTCGCACGGGCTGGATCAGGCGGTCGCGGCGGGCGACGTGCGTGACGCCGCCGGGTTCGACGGGTGGCTGCGCGCGGTGCTGCAGCATGGCGCCGGGCGATCCGACGCGATCCTGCTGGCGCTGGCCCATCGCGGTGGCGATGCCGCCGATCTGGCGGCGCTGGCGCGGGCGCTGGCCCCGTCGCGGGAACGCTGGCTGGAAACGCTGACGCAGGGCCGGGCCTTCGTGCGGACCACCAACGCCATCCTCGGCACCGATCTGGCCCCCTGCGCGCTGCCCGTGGCCGTGGGGCTTCAGGCGCGGCGGCTGGCGCTGCCGACGCAGACGGTCGCGGCGTTCCATCTTCAGGCTTTCGCGGGCAATCTGACCAGCATCGCCACCCGCATCGTGCCGCTGGGCCAGACCGTCGCGCAAGGGATCCTGGCGGGGCTGACGGACACCATTGCCGACATCGCCGCCGAGGCCGCGACCGCGACCGAGGACGATCTGGCCAGCGGCGCGCCGGGGGCCGACCTCGCCGCGATGCTGCACGAGACACAGGAGGTGCGGCTGTTCCAGTCGTGACGCCGCACCGCAATCGGGGAGTGGACGATGGCAGGCAACGGACCCTTGCGGGTGGGCATCGGCGGCCCGGTGGGCGCGGGCAAGACCACGCTGACCGAACACCTGTGCCGGGCAATGGCGGGACGGTATTCCATGGCGGTCATCACCAACGACATCTACACGCGCGAGGATGCGGATGCGCTGGTGCGCGCGCAGGTTCTGCCCGCGGCGCGCATTCGCGGGGTGGAAACCGGCGGCTGCCCGCACACCGCGATCCGGGAGGACGCGTCGATCAACCTTGCGGCGCTCGCGGACCTGACCGGGCAGTTTCCCGATCTCGACATCGTGCTGATCGAATCCGGGGGTGACAACCTTGCGGCGACCTTCAGCCCGGAGCTGGCGGATGTGACGATCTACGTGATCGACACGGCGGCGGGGCAGGACATTCCGCGCAAGAAGGGGCCGGGGGTCACCCGGTCGGACCTGCTGGTGATCAACAAGACCGATCTTGCCCCGCATGTGGGCGTGTCGGTGGCGTTGCTTGCCAGTGATGCGCAGGCGGCGCGCGGGACACGGCCCTTTGTCATGGCCAGCCTGCGCCATGGCAAGGGCCTGCCCGAGATCGTGGCGTTTCTCGAAGCGATCGGCGGGCTCGTGGTGTCCAAAGACGCAAAAGGCCCGGTCTGACCGGGCCTTCGACCATCCCGTGGGGATCGGGGATCAGCGCACGGACACGATCAACGGGCCGTCGGGCCGATCATCATGACCATCTGGCGGCCTTCCATCTTCGGCATGTTTTCGATCTTTCCGACCTCCTTGACGTCTTCGGCAACCCGTTCCAGCAGCTCGCGGCCCAGGTTCTGGTGCGCCATTTCGCGGCCACGGAAGCGCAAGGTGACCTTCACCTTGTCGCCGCCTTCAAGGAAGCGGAACACGTTGCGCATCTTCACGTCGTAGTCATGGGTGTCGGTGTTCGGGCGGAACTTGACCTCCTTGACCTCGATGATCTTCTGCTTCTTGCGGGCCTCGTTCTCGCGCTTCTGGGTCTCGTACTTGAACTTGCCGAAATCCATGATCTTGCAGACCGGGGGCGTCGCGTTCGGCGAGATCTCGACAAGGTCAAGCCCGGCGCGTTCGGCCAGTTCCATCCCGCGCGCGGGCGTGGTGAGACCTATGTTCTCGCCCTCGGCACCGATGAGGCGAATTTCCGGCACACGGATCTTTTCGTTGACGCGAGGTCCCGTATCACGGGAGGGCGGGGCGTTATGGGGTCGGCGGGCTATTGCAGGCTTCCTTCGATAATTGCGACAAGGTTGCGATACCTAACCTACCCGATGCGGGATTGGCAATCGGGTGCAAGCCGTAATGCTACCACAAAATCAGGCCATGACGCGTGATTCTGTCACGTGACCGGTGTTTTTCGGCCTTGCGGGGTCAGCCGACGAAGGCCTTTTCGACCACGTATTCTGCGGGTTCCGAATTGGCGCCCTCGCGCAGGCCGAACCCTTCGAGGATTCGTTTCAGATCGATGTTGAGCCCCATGGACCCGCAGACCATCGCGCGGTCGGTGTCCGGACCGATGGTGTCGATGCCAAGCTGGCGCAGGAGCGTGCCGTCTTCGAGCAGGGCGGTGATGCGGCCCATCTGCGCGCTGGGTTCGCGGGTGGTGGTGGGGATGTAGGTCAGCTTCGCCAGCCCATCGCCCAGCAGCTCCTGCAACAGCTCGTCGCTGTGCAACCGGTCGATCAGGTCGCGCGAATAGGTCAGTTCGGCCACGTCGCGGCAGGTGTGGGTGACGATGACCTGTTCGTAATCCTCATAGGTCTGCGGGTCACGCAGGAGCGACGCGAAGGGCGCAAACCCCGTGCCGGTGGAAAACAGCCACAACCGCTTGCCGGGCAGGAGCGCGTCATGCACCAGCGTGCCCACGGGCTTGGGGCGCAGGATGATGTCGTCGCCCGGCTGGATGTGTTGCAGTTTCGAGGTGAGCGGGCCGTCCTGCACCTTGATCGAGTAGAATTCCAGTTCGTCGTCCCAGGACGGCGAGGCGATGGAATAGGCGCGCAAGAGCGGCTTCTGCTTGCCGGTCGCCGGGTCCGGGTCGCCCATCAGCCCGATCATCACGAATTCGCCCGACCGGAACCGCAGGGTCGCGGGGCGCGTGCAGCGGAACCGGAACAGCCGGTCGGTGTAATGCTGCACCTCGGTCACGGTCTGGGCGTCTGGCAGGGTCTTGATGGGCGTGGCGTCGGTCACGGTTGTCCGTTCGTTCATCTGTCAACATTCGGCGCGGTTCACCCCGCGTCGCCTTTCATATCGTGATTTCGGGATGCTTCCCAGCCTGCAATCAGGCCCGAAGCCGCGACTGATAGTCGTGCGCACGCCAGTCGGCACGGGCGCGCCACTGGTCCTCGGGCTGGCGCGCGGCCAGATCGGCGGAAATCTCCACCTCGTCGAAGCCCGACCGGCGCGCCATGGCATACTGGTCGGCGATGACGTGGCCAGCGGCGCGCAGCCGCCCGGCGTAGCCCATGCGCCGCAGCGTCGCCGCCAGCGTGAAGCCGCGGCCGTCCGCGAAGCTGGCGAAACCCACCCGGATGAGCGCCAGCCGGTCCAGATGCGGGGCCAATGCCGCGGCATCCGCGTCGCCGGGCAGGTCCACCGCGGTGCCGTTTCCGGCCAGCACGGTTTCCGGCGGCGCGATGTCGCCCTGCCAGTCGTCGGCGGTAAAGCCGGTGTCGCGCACGATGACGGTCATGCCACTTTCCCTTCCCGGATCGGTCCGCGGACGATCTTTCCGTCCACGATGTGAATGCCGCATTCTTCCTTGGTCTCGCCGCGCCAGCGACCGGCGCGCGGGTCCTCGCCTGCGGCCACCGGCGATGTGCAGGGTGCGCAGCCGATCGACGGATAGCCGCGCGCCACCATGGGGTGTCGGGGCAGGCGGTTGTTGATCATGTAATCCTGCACGTCCGCCGGATCCCAATGGGCCAGCGGGTTGATCTTCAACCGGTGCGCCCCGTCGGTTTCGAAGAAATCCAGCGCCGCGCGGGTGCCCGATTGATAGCGCTTGCGTCCGGTGATCCACGCGTCGAACCCGTGCAGCGCCCGTTCCAGCGGCCGGGTCTTGCGCAGGTCGCAGCAGGCGTCGGTATCGCGCTGGTGCAACGTGCCGTCCCGGTCCTCGATGGTCAGGTCAAGTGCCCGGGCCGAGATCCGGCGAAGGTTGCGCAGGCCCAACCGCTCCGCCACCTCGGCCTGATACGCCAGCGTTTCGGGAAAGAGCATCTGCGTGTCGATGAACAGCACCGGGGTCGCGGGGTCGATCACGGCCACCATGTGCAGCAGCGCCACGGATTCCGCGCCGAAGGACGACACCATCGCGATGCGCCCCACGGTCGGGTCGGACAGCGCGCGTTCCAGCACCGCGGTCGCCGAATGGTGGCGGTAGCGGGTGTTGAGCGCCGCGGCCCGCGCCGCCGCACTGCCCGGATGGGTGTCAGGCCGCATCGGCACGGTCCCGGTCATCGCCGTAGAGGGCGGCCTTGAACGGGGCGAGCCCGAGCCGCCGGTACGCCTGCAGGAACGTCTCCGCCGGGCTGTCGCGGTGGGTCAGATACGCGCCGATGATCCGCTCGATCGCGGGCACGATCTCGTCATAGGCGAACCCGGGTCCGGTGCGGTCGCCAAGCGCCGCGTCTTCGGTGCCGTCGCCGCCCAGCGTGATCTGGTAGTTCTCCACCCCCGCGCGATCGAGCCCGAGGATCCCGATATGCCCCACGTGGTGATGCCCGCAGGCGTTGATGCAGCCCGAGATCTTGATCTTCAACGGCCCGATCTCGTGTTCCAGCTTCAGTTCGTCGAAGCGGATCGCGATGGCCTGCGCCACGGGGATGGACCGGGCGGTCGCCAGCGCGCAGTAATCCATGCCCGGGCAGGCGATGATGTCGGACACGAGCCCCACATTCGCCGCCGCAAGCCGCGCGGCGCGCAACCCGTCGAACACCGCCGGCAGGTCGGCGCGGTGGACATGGGGCAGGATGACGTTCTGTTCGTGGCTGATGCGCAATTCGTCATGGGCGAACCGTTCCGCCAGATCGGCCAGGGCCCGCATCTGGTCGGACGTGGCGTCGCCCGGCGTGTCGCCCGGTGCCTTGAGCGACACGGTGACGATGGCATGATCCGCATCGCGGTGGGTTGCAAGGTTGGTGTCGGCCCAGGACCGGAACACCGGATCGGTGGCATGGCGCGCGTCAAAGGAGGCGGTGTCACCCCGCCGGAACACCGGCGGC
The DNA here is from genome assembly GCA_036770665.1 of Meridianimarinicoccus sp. Taxonomy (GTDB): domain Bacteria; phylum Pseudomonadota; class Alphaproteobacteria; order Rhodobacterales; family Rhodobacteraceae; genus Meridianimarinicoccus. The sequence continues at coordinate 428 of DAIPIS010000084.1, read as the reverse complement.
GCGAACTGCGCTTCGATCGCGGCGAGGATGTCCTGATCCACGCCCGAGAACGCCGGACGCAGCTCGGCGAAGCGCGCCTCCACCGCATCGCGGAACGCATCGAGCCCGTGCTCGTGCACCGTGATCTTGATGCGCGCCTTGTACTTGTTGTCGCGCCGCCCCATCAGGTTGTAGGTCGCGACGATGGCTTCGAGATACGGCAGCAGGTCCGCTTGCGGCAGGAAATCGCGGATCACCTTGCCGATCATCGGGGTGCGGCCAAGCCCGCCACCCACGATCACCTCGAACCCCGGCGTGCCCGCGACATCGCGCACCATCCGCAGCCCGATGTCATGGGCGCGGGTCACGGCGCGGTCGTTGGGGCTGCCGGTCACGGCGATCTTGAACTTGCGCGGCAGGAACTGGAATTCCGGGTGATCGGTGGACCA
>DAIPIS010000331.1:0-2020 GCA_036770665.1 Meridianimarinicoccus sp. | reverse complement strand
CCGACGCAGCCGCGATGCGCACGATCTCCTCCCCTTCCTCCACGGTCATGGTCATGGGCTTTTCGCACAGGACGTGGAATCCGGCCTCCAGAAACGCCTTGGTGATTTCGAAATGGGTCGAATTGGGCGTTGCCACCGTGACCAGATCCACCCGGTCGGCGCGGTCCCGTTCGCCCGCCAGCATCGCGCGCCAGTCGCCATAGGCGCGGTCGGGGGCCACCCCCAACCGTTCCGCATAGGCCCGGCCCCGGTCCGGGTCGGCATCGAGCGCCCCGGCGGCCATCGTGAAATTGCCGTCCGCCTGCGCGCCCAGCCGGTGGGCCGGGCCGATCTGGCTGCCTTCGCCGCCGCCGATCATGCCCCAGTTCAGTCGTGTCATGGCGTGGTGCCCCTAGTTGAAGCCGATGCTTTCCAGATACGCGCGGTTCGCCCGCGCGTCGTCGATGGGCGAGACGTCCAGCGTCGGGTCGCAATCCTGTTCGACCGTGCACCAGCCCGCGAAACCCGCATCCAGCAGGATCTGCCGCACGGCGGGGAAATCCACGTCGCCCTGCCCGAGATTGCAGAAGATGCCCTGCCCGCAGGCGTCGTAGAACCCGGTGCCGTTGGCGATGGCGCGGGCCTTCACGCCCGGGTCGATGTCCTTGAAGTGCATGTAGGATATCCGCGCGATATGGCGGCGCATGAAGGCCACGGGATCGAACCCCGCATAGGAATGATGCCCGGTGTCGAAACAGATCTTCAGGATGTCCTCCGGCACCTCGTCCAGCAGGCGTTCCAGTTCCGGCTCGAAATCCATGAACCCGGCGGCATGTGCGTGGATGCCCACTGTCAGGCCGTATTCCTCCGCCCCCATCCGCGCCACATGGGCGATCCGGTCGCGGAAGGCCGCCCATTCGGCCGCGTCCATCTGTTCAGCATCCGCGGCACGTCCGGCGGTCGGCGCCCGGCGGGGGGAGATGGAATCGATCAGCACCAGATGCCGCGCGCCATGCGCCACCAGCGCCCGGCAGGTCCGCACCGCGCCGTCCAGCACGTCATCCCATTGCGCGGGATCGTGAAAGGCGCGAAACACCACGCCGCCGATCAACTCCAGCCCGTGTTCGTCCAGCGCATCGGCCAGCACGGCGGGGTCCTCGGGCATGAAGCCCACGGGGCCAAGTTCGATGCCGGTATAGCCCGCCGCGGCGCAGTCGGACAGAACCTGCCGCCAGGGCGGGTTGCGCGGATCATGCGCGAATTCGACGCCCCAGGAACACGGGGCATTGCCGATACGGATTGTCATGGAAAGCGGACCCTTTCAGTCATGGGGAACGATGTGCCAGCGGCCATCGTCGGCGGCGGCAAAGGCGGTGTCGATCACGCGGGCCACGGCCAGCCCGTCGCGGAAGGTGGGCCAGACCGGATCGCCGGTGTGGATGGCCCGCAGGAAATCGCGCGCTTCGATGATGATCTGGTCCTGATAGCCCGTGCCGTGCCCCGGCCCCTGGCAGAACGGCAGGTAATCGGGGTGGGCCGGGCCGGTCAGGATCTTGGTGAAGCCGCGCACAGCCTCCGGCCCATCGGCGCGATAGAGCCAGACCGCGTTCTGATCCTCCTGGTCGAAGCGGATCGCCCCCTTCGTGCCGTGGATCTCATAGGCATAACCCATCTTCCGCCCCGTCGCCGCGCGGCTGAAATACAGATGCCCCATGGGTCCGGCGGCGAAGCGCACCATCATCTGCGCGTGGTCGTCGTTGTCCACCGTCACGGGACCATCCGGGCCGGGCCGGGTGGCATGCATCGTTTCCAGCCGCGCGGTCAACTCCGCGATCGGCCCCATGAGCGCCAACGCGCAGTTGATCATGTGGGGGGCCAAGTCCCCCATGGTCCCGTTCGCGCGGCCATGGCAGCGCCATGTGGCGGGGGCCATGGGGTCCGACAGGAAATCCTCGGTATGCTCGCCCCGGAACCATGTCACGTCACCGATGGCGCCCTCCGCCAGCAACTGGCGCACGAATTGCGTGGCGGGCGTGCGGAC
>DAIPIS010000330.1:0-2026 GCA_036770665.1 Meridianimarinicoccus sp. | reverse complement strand
AAAAAAATAGGCAGGTTCATACAGGCAGATCGCCTCCTCCGGACGACAAGAACGAGCCCCGCGCGCCCGAGCAGTCCCCAAGACATGCGCAGCGGTGGACGCCCCGAAGAGGGACAAGGGAAACGGCGGGATAAGCGGTGGCAGCGGCTTTTCCCGCCGTTTCCACGTTTCACGTCTTGGGGCACGCAGGGGCCGGGGCAGTGAAGCGGGCATTTCGAGGCGAAATCACCCAGAAGGTGGACGGCAAGGGGCGCGTGTCGATCCCGGCCAAGTTCTGCCGGGTGCTGGAAGCCTGCGATCCCGACTGGTCCGAGGGCAAGCCCGCGCAACTCTTTCTCGTTTACGGTCATCCGGGCAAGGTCTTCGCCGAAGGCTACACCGCCGATGGCATCGCGGCCGTGCAGGACCGGATCGACCGGATGCCAAACGGCCCGCGGCGCGACATGCTGCGCCATGTCTATTTCACCAAGTCCGAAGAGATCGCCGTGGACAGCGCCGGGCGCATCGTGCTGCCGCGCGAGGTGCGCGACAAGCTGGGTCTGGCCGGCGATGGCGAGGCGGTGTTCTGCGGGCTTGGCGACACCTTTCGCATCTGGAAGGCCGCCGATTACGCGGGCACCCACGGTGCGGCCATGGACAGCCTGCTCGACGCGCTGGGCGACCGGGACATCAGCGAGCTTCTGAACGACGACTGGGACGCGGGGGCATGACCGATGCCGCCCCGCAATCGCCCCATCTGCCGGTCCTTCTGGGCCCGATCCTGCGGCTCGCGGCCCCGGTGCAGGGGGTGTGGATCGACGGCACCTTCGGCGCGGGCGGCTATGCGGCGGGGCTGCTGGATGCGGGGGCGGCCCGGGTGATCGGGATCGACCGCGACCCGCTGGCGCGCGACATGGCGGCCCCGCTGCTGGCGCGGCACGGCGACCGGCTGACGCTGGTGACGGGGGTATTTTCCGCGCTGGACACCGTGGCGGATGGTCCGGTGGACGGGGTCGTGCTGGATCTGGGGGTGTCGTCCATGCAGCTTGACCGGGCGGAGCGGGGCTTTTCCTTTCTCCGGGACGGGCCGCTCGACATGCGCATGTCGCAGGACGGGCCGTCGGCGGCGGACATCGTGAACGGCGCGCCCGAAGGGCTGCTGGCCGACATCCTCTATCAGTATGGCGAGGAACGCGCGTCGCGCCGGATTGCGCGCAAGATCGCCGCCGCCCGGGCCGAGGCGCCGATCACCACCACGGCGTCGCTCGCCCGGCTGGTCGAATCCTGCCTGCCGCGCCCAAAGCCGGGGCAGAGCAACCCCGCCACCCGCAGTTTCCAGGCGCTGCGCATCGCGGTGAACGACGAATTCGGCGAGCTTGCAAGGGGGCTGGAGGCGGCGGAACGCGCGCTTTCCCCCGGCGGGGTGCTGGCGGTGGTCAGCTTTCACTCGTCCGAGGACCGGGTGGTCAAGCGGTTCCTGGCGCTGCGGTCGGGCCGGGCCGGGCGGTCGAGCCGTCACGCGCCCGAGACGGACGAGTCGGCCCCGCGTTTCACGCCGATCAAGACGAACGCGGTGGCGGCGGACGATGCCGAACTGGCCGCCAATCCGCGCGCCCGGTCGGCCAAGCTGCGCATCGCGCGGCGCACCGCAGCCCCGGCAGGGCCGGTGGACCGGACGGCGCTGGGCCTGCCGCCGCTGGTTCTGGAGGGGATGTGACATGCGCGTGCTGATCGGTCTGGTGCTGGGGGCGATGGTGCTGGGGCTGGCGTTCTGGGCCTATCGCGAGAACTACACGACGCGCGCGGCGCAGTCCGACCTGCGCGCGTTGCAGCGCGAGATCGCAGCGCTTCAGGAAGAACTGGGGATGCTGCGCGCCGAATGGGCCTATCTGAACCGGCCCGAACGGCTTCGCATGCTGGTTGGACTGAATTTCGACCGGCTGGGGCTGATGCCGATGACGCCGGACCATTTCGGCGCCGTGGACCAGGTGGCCTATCCGCCGCCCGAACCGGTCCTGTCGGCGCTGGACGCCGCCGCCGCAGACAT
>DAIPIS010000083.1:0-9174 GCA_036770665.1 Meridianimarinicoccus sp. | reverse complement strand
TATCGGGCGTCGCCTATTCCCGCGATGAGGCGAAAATCACGCTGGTCACGGTCGAGGACCGGCCCGGCATCGCCGCCGCGATCTTCGGCCCGCTGGCGGATGCGGGCGTGAACGTGGACATGATCGTTCAGAACATCAGCGAGAAGGATTACGACGACCATCCCGGCGCCGTGACCGACATGACCTTTTCCTGTCCCAACGATCAGGTCGCCCGCGCCGAACGCGCCATGCTGGAAGCCAAGGCGCGGGGCGAGATCGATTTCGGCGAACTGGTGATCGACACGGACGTGTGCAAGATCTCGGTCGTGGGGATCGGGATGCGCAGCCATGCCGGGGTGGCGGCCCGGATGTTCCGGGCGCTGAAGGACGAGAACATCAACATCAAGGTGATCGCCACGTCAGAGATCAAGATTTCGGTGTTGATCGACCGGAAATATATGGAACTGGCCGTGCAGGCGCTCCATGATGCCTTCAAGCTGGAGACCCCCTCCTGACGGTTGCAGATGCCCCACCGCACGGAAACTGAAAGCCGGAAACTTCTGGGCCGCCTGCGCGATGCACTGGCGGAAGGGGACGTGGGGCAGGAACGGCTGAACCGGATCACGCATCTGATCGCGGATTCGATGCGCACCGAGGTGTGTTCGATCTACCTGTTCCGGGACAACGACACGCTCGAACTGTGCGCCACCGAAGGCCTGCGCGCCGCCGCCGTCCACAAGACCCGCATGCGGCTGGGCGAAGGTCTGGTGGGCCGCGTGGCAAAGTTCTCGCGGGCGATCAACAGCCCGAATGCGCCGCAGGAACCGGGCTTCCGCTTCATGCCCGAAACCGGGGAGGAGGTGTTCTCGTCTTTCCTGGGCGTGCCGATCCAGCGGCTGGGGCAGCGCATGGGCGTGCTTGTGGTGCAGTCGAAGGAAGCCCGCAGCTTTTCCGAAGACGAGGTCTATGCGCTGGACGTGGTCGCGATGGTGCTGGCCGAGATGACGGAACTGGGCGCGATCATGGGGGGCGGCGACACGCTGACGCCGCTGCACAAGCGCGCACAGGTGTTTCGCGGCGTGATCGGACAGGAAGGTGCGGCCGAGGGGCATGTCTTCCTGCACGATCCGCGCGTGGTCATCACCAACCCGATCGGCGATGATCCCGATGTCGAACTCAAGCGGCTGCGCACCGCCATCAAATCCCTGCGCGGGTCGCTCGACACCGCGCTCGCGGACACCGGGAAAGGTGAAGGCGACCACGTGCAGGTTCTGGAAACCTATCGGATGTTCGCCAATTCCAAGGGCTGGTTGCGGCGCATGGAAGAGGACATCGCGCGCGGCCTGTCAGCGGAGGCTGCGGTGGAAAAGGAACAATCCGCCGCACAGGCCCGCATGCGGACCGTGCCCGACGCGTATCTGCGGGACCGGCTGCACGATCTGGACGACCTGTCGAACCGGCTCCTGCGCATCCTGACCGGACAGGGACGCGCGGCACAGGCCGACCGGCCCGATGACGCCGTTCTGGTGGCGCGCAACATCGGCCCCGGCGAATTGCTGGAATACGGGCGCACCCTGAAAGGGATCGTGCTGGAGGAAGGATCGGTGGGCAGCCACGCGGCGGTGATCGCGCGGGCCTGGGCCATCCCGTTGATCGTGAACGCGACCGGCATCACGACCGAGGCGCTGAACGGCGACACGATCCTCGTGGACGGCGACCAGGGTGTCGTGCACCTGCGCCCGGACGATACGATCACGTCGGCCTTCCGCGACAAGCTGGCGATGCAGGCCAAGGCGCAGGAGCGCTACGCCTCCATCCGCGAGCTTCCGGCGGCCACCCGCTGCGGACAGCGCGTGGCGCTTTACATGAACGCGGGGCTGATGGCGGACCTGCCCAGCCTGAAGGGATCGGGGGCCGAAGGCGTGGGCCTCTTTCGCACCGAACTGCAATTCCTGATCCGGTCCAGCGTGCCGCGCCGGGGCGATCTTGCAAGCCTTTACGCGCGGGTGATGGACGCGGCGGGCGGCAAGCGTGTGGCGTTCCGGACGCTCGACATCGGATCGGACAAGGTTCTGCCCTACATGAAACCGCAGGATGAACCGAACCCTGCGCTCGGCTGGCGCGCGATCCGCGTGGGGCTCGACAAGAAGGGCGTGATGCGGATGCAGCTTCAGGCGCTGATCCGGGCCGCGAACGGACGACCCCTGACGGTGATGTTTCCGTTCGTGGCGCAGTTCGACGAGTATCGTCAGGCGCGTCAGATGCTGCTGGACGAGGTCGAACGCGAACGCAAGCTGGGCCACGTGCTGCCTGCCACGGTGGAGATCGGGGCGATGCTGGAAACCCCCAGCCTTGCCTTTGCGCCCCGGCAATTCTTCGAGCTGGCCGATTTCATCTCCATCGGCGGGAACGACCTGAAGCAGTTCTTCTTCGCCGCCGACCGGGAGAACGAACGGGTCCGCCGCCGGTACGACACACTGAACGTCAGCTTCCTGACCTTCATCGAGCAGATCGTGAACCGCTGCGCCGAAACCGGAACGCCCCTGTCGTTCTGCGGCGAAGACGCTGGCCGCCCCGTGGAGGCGATCTGTTTCGCCGCCATGGGGCTGCGCGCGCTGTCGATGCGGCCTGCCTCCATCGGGCCGGTCAAGCACCTGTTGCGCCAGGTCAACCTGACCGATCTGCGCGCTGTCATCGACGACGCGCGCGCCGAAGGCGTGCAATCCGTGCGTCCCGCCGTGATGTCCTACCTCGAACGCACGCAGTAGCGCACGCCGCAATCATCCGTCCTGGAACAGGCTGAGCGCCCCGGGCTCCCATGCGACCCGCACGGGGGCCCCGCGATCCAGCACCGGATACGACAGCAGGTTCTTCATCGAACAGGTCAGCGGTGCTGCAGCACCCGGCAGGGTGATCTGGTAATAGGTCATGTCCCCGTAGTACGCGCGATCCGCCACGAAACCGTCGCAGAACAGCCCCGTTGGCAGGGGGTCGGACCCGAACATGATCGACAGGCTTTCGGGGCGCAGGCCGAACTGCGCCGGTCCCGGTCGCGCCTGCGCCGCAAGATCGGCGGGCAGTGGGATCGTGCCCAGCCCGTCGATATCGGCCATAAGCCGTTCGTCCTCGGCGCGCACCGTGCCGGGGATGAAATTCATCATGCCGATGAACTCCGCCACCTGCCGGGTGCGCGGGCGCAGATACAGGCCCTGCGGCGTGTCCACCTGCGCGATGACCCCTTCGAACATCACCGCGATCCGGTCCGACATGATGAGCGCTTCTTCCTGGTCGTGGGTCACGAGGATGAAGGTGATGCCCACCTGCCGCTGCAGCCGCCGCAATTCGTGCTGCATCTGTTCGCGCATCTTCTTGTCGAGCGCGGACAGCGGTTCGTCCAGCAGCAGCACCTTGGGCTTCAGGATCAGCGCGCGCGCCAGCGCGACGCGTTGCCGCTGCCCCCCCGACAGCGCATGCGCCGCACGCTTGCCAAGACCGGCCAGCCCGACCATCACCAGCGCCGCATCGACGCGCGCGGCCTTCTCGGCGTGGCTGTCGGGCGACCGGCGCAACCCGAAGCCCACGTTCTCCCCGACGGTCAGATGCGGGAAGATGGCGTAGGACTGGAACACCATGTTGGTGAGCCGCCGGTTGGGCGGCACCCGTGCCATGTCGCGCCCGTCGATGCGCAGGAACCCGGAACTCGGTGTCTCGAACCCCGCGACAGTGCGTAGAAGCGTGGTCTTGCCGCAGCCCGACGGACCAAGGAGCGAAAAGAACTCCCCTTCGCGGATATCGAGATTCACGTCCCGCAACGCGTGATAGTCGCCGTAGTTCTTGTTGATCCCGGACAGGGAAATCAGCGCACTCAAAGGAAACCTCCGGAATCTTGGCCGCCACGGCGACGCACGCCGCGCCGCCGGGCCAGTTCGGCAAGCGTCAGAAGAACGACCGACGCCACCACAAGGATCGTGCCGAGCGCCATCACCGCCGGCAGCCGGGCCGGGAACCGCAACTGGCCCCACAGGTACACCGGCAGCGTGGCGTCCGATCCGGACAGGAAGAACGCCACGATGAATTCATCCATGGAGATCGTGAAGGCGATCAGCAGTGACGCGACGATCCCCGGCATGACAAGCGGCAGGATGACCCTCCGGAACGCGCCCCAGCCGGTTTCGCCCAGATCGACCGCCGCTTCTTCAAGCGCGGGATCGAGCGACTGGAACGCCCCGTTGAGGATCGCGACGCAGAACGGCGTGCAGATCAGCACATGGCCCAGGATCACCGTCAGCGACGACAGGGGCAGGCCCAGTTGCAGGAACACGACCAGAAGCGACACCGCTATGATGATTTCGGGCAGGATCAGCGGCAGCATGATCAGCCCCATGATCCCCGCCTTGCCGGGAAAGCGATAGCGCGCCGCGGCCCGCGCGGCGCAGATGCCCAGAAGCGTGGACACCACCGCCGACACCACGGCCACCTTGAGCGAGGTCAGAACCGCCGCATGCAGGGCCGGGATCGTCGCCAGTTCGGCGAACCACTGCGTCGTGAACCCCGCGAGCGGAAATGCGATCACGGTGGACGCGTTGAACGCAAAGATCGGCAAGAGCGCGATGGGCAGGTACAGGAACACGAGATACAGGATCGTGTAGACACGCAGCGTTCGCATCAGCCGCGCCCTTTCAGGAAGCGCCGGTTCAGCGCCACGAACAACAGTGCGAGGACGGCGACCACCAGCATCGCCAGAACCGCGACGGCGGCCCCCATCGGCGCATTGTTCAGCCGCAGGAACTGGGTCTGGATCATGTTGGCGATCATCAGCCCGCCCGGCCCGCCCACCAGCCGCGGCGTGACGTAGTCGCCGATGGTCGGAATGAACACGATCAGGCTGGCAGCCACGACCCCCGGCATCGCCAGCGGCAGCGTCACACGCCAGAACGCGCGCAAGGCGGTTTCGCCGAGATCACGGGCGGCTTCCAAGAGCGACCGGTCGATACGCTCCAGCGCCACGAAGATCGGCAGGATCGCGAAGGGCGCATAGGCATGGGCCAGCGTGATGACCACGGCGTTGAGGTTGTAAAGGATCACCGTCAGCGGCGCCTCGATCAGCCCCAATTCGATCAGCGATGTATTGAGCACGCCGTTGAATCCAAGGATGACCTTCCAAAGGAACACCCGCACCAGATACGATGTCCAGAACGGGATGGTCACAAGGAAGAGCCACAGCGACTTGCGCTCCGGCGGCACGTGGAACGAAATGTAATAGGCCACCGGAAACGCGAGGGCGACGGTGATCAGCGTCACGATGCCCGAGATCCACACCGACCGGACCATCAGTTCGGCATAGATCGGATCGCGAAAGGCCTCGCGGTAATTGTCGAGCGTCAGGGTCGTATCGATCTCGAGAAAATCCTGTGTCCAGAAGCTGAACATCAGGATCATCGCCATGGGTCCCGCCAGGAGCGCCACCGCGTAGACCAGCGGCGGTGCGACCAACAATAGCCCCGTGCGCGCCGCGCCCGCCTGCCCGTCCCTGTCCATGCCTTTGCCCCGCTGGCCTGCCTGTCGCATTATTTCGCTGCGCGGCGGCAGTGTAAACCGTCACCGCGCAGCGGCTGGACGAAAACACGCCCATGGGGCCGCCGAAGGACCGGATCGGGTGGCGGGCGCTTGCGGGTTAGGCAGGTCGGCTGTCCGACGGCGTGGGGACGGCGCCGATGCAGGCCGGTCAGCCCATCGTCGGCATCACGAATTCCGCCGCGGTCCGAACGCCGGTGGGCCAGCGGGTCGTGATGGTCTTGAGCCGGGTGTAGAAGCGCACCCCCTCCATGCCGTGCATGTGATGATCGCCGAACAGCGACTGCTTCCAGCCGCCGAAGCTGTGGAAGGCCATGGGCACGGGGATCGGCACGTTGATGCCGACCATGCCGACCTCCACCTCCTGGGCGAAGGTCCGGGCCGCATCGCCATCGCGGGTGAAGATCGCGACACCGTTGGCGTAGTCATGGGCGTGGATCAGGTCCACCGCCGCGGCGTAATCCGGGCGGCGCACGATGGACAGCACCGGGCCAAAGATTTCCTCGCGCCAGATGGTCATGTCCGGGGTGACATTGTCGATGAGCGTGGGCCCCACGAAATAGCCGTTCTCGTAACCCTGCGGTGGTGTGAAACCACGCCCGTCGACGACGATCCTCGCACCCTCGGCTTCGCCCTTGGCGATGTAGCCCAGGACACGGTCCTGCGCGGCCTTGGTCACCAGCGGCCCCATGTCGGACGCGCGGTCGGCGGCGGGGCCGACCTTCAGCGCCTCGATCATCGGGACCAGCCGGTCGATCAGCGCGTCGGCAACCGCATCCGTCACCGGCACCGCCACGGAAATCGCCATGCAGCGTTCGCCCGCCGACCCGTAAGCCGCCCCCATCAGCGCGTTCGCCGCCATGTCGAGATCGGCATCGGGCAGGATCACCATGTGGTTCTTGGCCCCTCCCAACGCCTGCACGCGCTTGCCGTTCGCCGTGCCGGTCTGGTGGATGTACCGCGCGATGGGGGTGGAGCCGACGAAGCTGACGGCCTTCACGTCCGGATGGGTCAGCAGCGCGTCCACGGCTTCCTTGTCACCCTGAACCACGTTGAACACACCCCGGGGCAGGCCCGCTTCGGTCAGCCAGTCGGCGATCATGAGCGACGCGGACGGGTCGCGTTCGCTGGGCTTCAGAACGAACGTGTTGCCGCAGGCCAGCGCCACCGGGAACATCCACATGGGCACCATGGCCGGGAAGTTGAACGGGGTGATCCCGGCCACCACGCCCAGCGATTGGCGCACCGAATTGCTGTCCACGCCGGTGCCCACGTCCTCGGTGAAGTCGCCCTTCAGCAGGTGCGGCGCGCCCACGGCGAATTCGACGACCTCAAGCCCGCGCGTGACCTCGCCAAGGGCATCGTCATGGGTCTTGCCGTGCTCGGCCGAAATCGCCGCGGCCAGTTGATCCGCGCGGTCCCACAGGATCGTCTTGAACCGGTCGAGGATGCGCGCCCGGCGCAGGGCCGGCATCTTCGACCATGCGGGCCATGCGGCGGCAGCGGCGGCGACGGCCTGCCCGACCTCGTCCGCGCTGGCAAGCGCGACGGACTTCGCGGCCTCGCCCGTGGCGGGGTTGAACACGGGCTGGCTGCGGCCCGAAGTGCCCGCGATATGGGTGCCGTCGATGAAATGGCCAATGTCGGTCATGGGATCCTCCTGTTCTTTCCCCCTCTATCGCGGATATGTTTGTGCATATAAACGGTCAGGATCGGCGATCCGTTATGCAGAAACGTGTGAACATGGACTGGGACGACATCCGCCATTTTCTCGCCGTCGGACGCGAGGGGCAAATCCTGCGCGCAGCGCGGCGTCTGGGCGTGAGCCAGGCCAAGCTCAGCCGCCGGATCGCCGCTCTCGAAACCGCTCTGGGGCAGCGGTTGCTGGACCGCACCACACGGGGTTCGGTGCTGACCGAACAAGGCCGCGCGCTGTTCGCCGCCGCCGAACGTGTGGAAACGGAACTGCTGGGCATCGCGGCGGAACTGGCCGGACCCGACGACGTGACCGGCACCGTGCGCATCGGCACGCCGGACGGGTTCGGCGCGGCGTTCCTCGCACCCCGGCTGGGGGCACTGCGCGCCGTCAATCCGGGCCTGCGCGTGCAACTCGTGCCTGTGCCGCGCAGCTTTTCGCTGTCGGAACGCGAAGCGGACGTGGCGATCATGGTCGGTCGACCCGACAAGGGGCGACTGCGGGTGCGGCGGCTCACGGACTACACGCTCGGGGTCTATGCGTCGCGCGGCTACCTCGCCCGGCGCGGCGCGCCCGCAAGCCCGGCGGACCTGCGCGACCACGATCTTGTCGGCTATGTGGAAGACCTGATCCACACGCCGGAACTTGCCTACGCGTCCGAAGTGCTGCGCGACTGGCGGGCCACGCTGGAAATCGCGACCGCCGTGGGGCAGATGGCGGCCGTCCGGTCCGGGGCTGGCATCGGCGTGTTGCACGACTTCATGGCGGCGGGCGACGCGGATCTGGTGCTGCTGTTCCCGGACATCCGGGTCGCGCGCAGCTACTGGACCGTGTGGCACGAAAACCTGCGCGCGGACCGCCCGGTGCAGGCGGTGGTCGCCTTTCTGGACGCCGCCGCACGGGCGGAACGTGCGTTGTTCCTGCGGGCATGACCCGCGCATGAAAACGGGCCCCATGGGGCCCGTGATCCGATGTCGTGAGATGCGCGCGATCAGCGCTTGGAGAACTGGAAGCTCCGGCGTGCCTTGCGCTTGCCGTATTTCTTGCGTTCCACCACGCGGCTGTCGCGGGTCAGGAAGCCTGCCGCCTTGAGCGGCGAGCGCAGCGACGGGTCGTAAAGCTGCAGCGCCTTGGACACGCCGTGCTTGACCGCACCCGCCTGCCCCGACAGACCGCCACCCTTGACGGTAGCCATCACGTCGAACTGGCCCGCGACACCGGCGATGGTGAAAGGCTGGCGCAGGATCATCTGCAGCACGGGACGCGCGAAGTAGGTCGCCATGTCCTTGCCGTTCACGGTGACCTTGCCCGATCCGGGCTTGATCCAGACCCGGGCGACCGCGTCCTTCCGCTTGCCGGTGGCATAGGACCGACCGAGCGCATCGCGCACGGGTTCGCGGGGCGCTTCGTCTTCCAGCACCGGCACGGCCGCCGCGGTCCCGGCAACGGCGTTCTTCAGGTCGTCGAGCGATTTGATTTCGTCGGCCATCATGCGCTCCGGGTGTTCTTGGGGTTGAGGATCTTGACGTCCACCACCTCGGGCGATTGTGCCTCGTGGGGATGCGCGGCGCCTGCGTAAATCCGCAGGTTCGTCATCTGCTTGCGGCTCAGGATGTTGCCGGGCAGCATGCGCTTGACCGCGAGTTCCAGAACCCGTTCGGGGTGCTTGCCGTCCAGCACCTTGTCAGCGGTGATCGACTTGATGCCGCCGGGATACCCGGTGTGGCGGTAATAGACCTTGTCGGTGCGCTTGCGGCCCGTCATCTGCACCTTGTCTGCGTTGATGACGATCACGTTGTCGCCCATGTCCATGTGCGGGGTGAAAGTGGCCTTGTGCTTGCCGCGCAGGCGCATGGCGATGATCGAGGCGAGACGACCCAGAACGACACCTTCGGCGTCGATCAGGATCCACTTCTTCTCGATAT
>DAIPIS010000329.1:0-2031 GCA_036770665.1 Meridianimarinicoccus sp. | reverse complement strand
AGCAGGTAGCCGCCGGTGGGCGCGTCCCAGTCGAGCATCTCGCCCGCGCAGAACACGCCGGGCCGGGCGCGCAGCATCAGCCCATCGGTGAGTGCGGCGCGGGGGATGCCGCCCGCGGTGGAGATCGCCTCGTCCATGGGCCGGAAGCCTGTGTGGCGCAGCGGTACGGCCTTCAAGAGCGCGGCCGCCGCCGCCGGGTCGTCGGGCAGCGGTCCGACCCATTCGCGGGCCAGCGCCATCGCGACCGGGGCGAGGTGCAGCGCCCGGCGCAGGTGGTTGGCGCGGCTCTGCTTGCCGCGCGGGCGGGCCAGCCGCGCCGCCACCGATCCCGCGTCGAGATCGGGCAGAAGGTCCAGTGTGACCGGCAGGCCCGCGCGGATCGCGGGGCCGATGGCGTAGATCCCGCCGCCTTCGAGCCCGCGGGCCGACACCACGAATTCGCCCCGGTGCCGGACGCCGCCCGCAACCAGCGCCGCGCCCTTGACCGGCGCGCCCGCGTGCCGGGCCATGTGCGCCGACCAGTCCACCGCCAGCCCCGCATTCGACGGCGCGAAGGGTGCGAGCGGCACGCCCGCCGCGGCCAGCGGTGCGGTCCAGGCCCCGTCCGACCCGAGCCGCGCCCAGCTTGCCCCGCCCATCGCGAGCACGGTGGCGTCCGCCAGCACGCGGGCTGCGCCATCGGGCGTCTCGAACCGCGCCGCCGCCCCGTCCCAGCCGGTGAACCGCCAGCGGGTGCGGATCGCGACACCGTCCGCCGCGAGCCGCGCCAGCCACGCGCGCAAGAGCGGCGACGCCTTCATCGCCACGGGGAACACCCGGCCCGTGGACCCGGCGAACAGCGGCTGGCCCAGCCCTTCGGCCCAGGCGCGCACCTGCGGGGGGCCGAAATCGTCCAGCATCGGCGCAAGCCAGTCGGAACCGGCAAGATAGCTTGCGGCGAACCGGTCGGGCGGCTGGTCGCGGGTCAGGTTCAGCCCGGACCGCCCCGCCATCAGGAACTTGCGCGCCACCGACGGCTTGTGGTCGACCACCAGCGCGGGGATGCCCGCCCGGGCCAGCACCTCGGCCGCCATCAGCCCGGCGGGGCCTGCGCCGATCACCAGCGCCGCCACCGGCTGCGGGTCTTGCCTGTCTGCCATCGCGTGCCATCCTTCGGGCCATGCCCGCCTATCCGCCCTTGCCCGATCCGGACCCGGTCTGCCCGCTCTGTGCGCGGCCGATCCCGCGCGGTGTGCCGCAGAGCCTGCACCACCTGACCCCGAAGCTGCGCGGGGGCAAGGGCGGGCCGACCGTGCTGCTGCACCAGATCTGCCACAGCGAGATCCACGCGACCCTGACCGAAACCGAACTGGCGCGCGATTACAACACGGTGGCGGCGCTGCGGGCCCATCCCCGGCTGGCGAAGTTCATCGCCTGGGTTGCGCGGCGACCCGCCGATTTCCAGTCGCGCAGCCCCGGCGCGCGGCGCAAGCGTTGAGCCCGCGCCTGTCGCGTCGCGGCGCAGGCGCGCGATCCGCCCCGACCTGTCGCGCTCGCAGGCTCGCCATGCGCGGATCCGGTTCCCCTGCGTGCCCGCCCGGCAAACGGGCGCAGGATCAGGGTTCTGCGTCGCGGGCGCGCGCCAGCGCGCGGGCCAGCGCGGCGGGGCGGCACGGATCGCCCGGGCGCGTTGCGGCAGCCTCCGCCAGGGCGCGCAGCGTGAGAAACAGCCCGATCCGGTCCGATGCGGTTTCGGTCGCGGCACCGCCGCCCGCAACATAACCGGTGGCCAGTGCTGCGCGCAGATGCGGCAGGTCGGGCGCGTCCAGATGGGGCCAGAGCGCGACGGCAAGATCCTGTGCGCGCCAGCCGGTCCCGGCGCGGTCGACCCCGATCAGGTACAGCCCGTCCGGCGCGCGCAGCACCCGGTCGGGTGTCGGGTCGCCGTGGATCAGCCCGGTCGGATGGTCGGCGAGCGCGGCAAGCGCGGCGCAGGCCGTTTCGGTGGCGCGGTGCAGGCAGGCGCGGTCCGCCGCGGACAGGTCGGGCGCG
>DAIPIS010000328.1:0-2037 GCA_036770665.1 Meridianimarinicoccus sp. | reverse complement strand
TGCACGATCCCGTTCTGGACATCGAACATCATCCGGATGATTTCGTGGATCCCGTTTCTGGGCCGCAACGGGATCGCCAATTCGACGCTGATTTCCTGGGGCGTGATCGACGAACCGCTGGATTGGCTGTTGTTTTCCGATTTCTCGGTGATCCTGACCTTCGTGCATCTTTACACGCTGTTCATGGTGGTGCCGATCTTCAACACCATGATGCGCATCGACAAGTCGCTGATCGAGGCGGCCTATGACAACGGGGCGACGGGGTTCCAGACGCTGGTGCATGTGATCATCCCGCTGACGAAGCCGGGCATCATGATCGGGTCCATTTTCGTGGTGACGCTGGTGATGGGGGATTTCATCACCGTGCGCTTCATGTCGGGCAGCCAGTCGGCCAATGTGGGGCGACTGATTTCCAACGACATCTCGCTGTTGCAGTATCCGTCGGCGGCGGCGACGGCGGTGGTACTGCTGGCCACGGTGCTGATCGTGATCGCGATTCTCATGCGCTTCGTCGATATCCGGAAGGAGCTTTGAGCATGGACGGCAAGCGCCCCCGGTCCTTCTATGTGCTTGCGGCCTTCTTCGGGCTGTTCCTGATCTTTCTCTATGGTCCCACGATCACCATCGCGATCCTGTCGTTCCAGGGGCCGCAGGGCGGGCTGACGTTCCCCATGCGGGGCACGTCGCTGCACTGGTTCGGGGAGTTGTTCAAGCAGCAGCAGGTGGGAGACATCTGGGGCAGTTTCGCGCGGTCCTTCGTGCTGGGGCTGATGGTGATGGTGACGACCGTGGTGGTGTCGGTCATGGGGGGGCTTGCGTTCCGCAAGCGGTTCGCGGGGTCGGGGGTACTTTTTTATCTCATCATCACGTCGCTTGTGATCCCGTCGATCCTCGTGTCGCTGGGGGTCGGGTTGATCTTCACCCAGTTGGGCTGGCGGATCCACTGGTCCGGCTCGGGGTTCGGATCGCAACTGACATGGACGTTGCCCTTCGGGTTGCTGATCATGTTCGCGGTGTTCAACCGGTTCGACAAGAGTTACGAGGAGGCCGCCCGCGACCAGGGCGCGAGCGCGTGGCAGACGATCCGGCATGTGGTGTTGCCGATCATCGCGCCGTCGCTGATCGGGGTCGCGCTGTTCGGCTTCACGCTGAGTTACGACGAATTCGCGCGCACGCTGCTGACGGCGGGCAGTTACAACACGTTGCCGCTGGAGATCTACGGGATGACGACGAACGTGACGACGCCGGTGATCTTCGCGCTGGGGACGCTGACGACAATCTTTTCGTTTGTCGTGATCGGCGTGTTTCTGATGGCGGTCTGGGCCATGGGGCGCAGACGGGCGCGGCTGGGGTCGGATGCCGGAAAGGGCATGGTCTGACGCGGTGCGGGTGGTCATCATCAATCCCAACAGCACGGCCAGCATGACCGATGCCATGGTGGCGGGCGCGCAGGCGGCGGCACCGGGGGTTGTGTTCGAGGGCTGGACATCGGCGCTTGGGCCTGCGGCGATCGAAGGGGCGGCGGATGGCGACGCGGCGGTGCCCCATCTGTTGCCGCTGGTGCGGGCGGCGAGCGATGGCGGCGCGGACGGCATCGTCATCGGGTGTTTCGACGACACGGGGCTGGAGGCGGCGCGCGCGCTGGCGGCCTGTCCGGTGATCGGGATCGGTCAGGCGGCGTATCACATGGCGGCGCTGCGGGCGGGGCGGTTTTCGGTGGTCACGACGCTGGCGGTGTCGGTGCCGGTGCTGGAGGCCAACATCGCGGCGCAGGGCTTTGGTGGGTGGCTGGGCCGGGTGCGGGCGAGCGGCGTGGCGGTTCTGGCGCTGGAGGCGGACCCGGCGGCGGCGGACGTGGCGATCGTGGCGGAGGCGCGGGCGGCACTGGCCGAGGATGGCGTGGGCTGCATCGTGCTGGGCTGTGCGGGGATGGTGGGTCTGCCGGACCGGGTGGCGGCGGCGACCGGGGCGGTGGTGATCGACGGGGTGACGGCGGCGGCGCGACTGATGGCGGCGATGCTGGACTGAGGGCGGGCC
>DAIPIS010000082.1:1706-9230 GCA_036770665.1 Meridianimarinicoccus sp. | reverse complement strand
CTGACGCCGGCCAGCCTGCATGTCGCCCAGACCATCGGCAGCCCGGCGATGAACCTGCTGTCAGGCCGCGCCAACGCGCGCGATGGTGCGCTGCACCTGTCCGGCACGGGCTGGGCTATCGCCCTGACAGGCTCGGGGGCCGACGCCCTCAGGGCGCGACTGAAGAGCCCGGACTGGACGGTGACGGCCGGGCTGCGCCCCGAAGACCTGGACCTGTCCGGCCCGGGCATCGCGCTTGCCAGCGGTACCTGCATCACCGCCGAGCCGCTTGGGTCCGAGACGCTGTACAACATCGACGCAGGCGGCGGCGGGCTACGCATCCTGCGCCGCGAAACTGTGGTCAGCTTGCCCGAGGGGCAACCCGCGCAGGTCCATCTGCGCCCAGGCGCGCGCCTGCATCTGTTCGGGGACGACGGAACCCGCATCGGCGGGGCCGTGCTGGGCGCAGAGACGGGCGACAGCGCCTGGACGCCCGACGAGTCCCTGGCCGCTATCCCTTGACCGCGCCCGCCGTCATGCCGCTGACGATGTAACGGTTGGCGGTCAACGCGAACAGGATCACCGGCGCGATCACCAGCACCGCATAGGCGGCGATGACGCCGTATTCCGCCCCGGCCTCTGCCCCGCCCATGAACCGGGTGATCCCAACGGTCAGGGGCTGCGCGTTCGACCCCGCCAGGAACAGCCCGAACAGGTATTCGTTCCACGAGATGATGAAGACCAGGATCGCCAGCGCCACGATGCCCGAGCGCACCACCGGCACATGGACGTTCCAGAACAGGTGCCAGGGCGAACAGCCATCGACGATCCCGGCCTCTTCCAGCTCGCGCGGCACGGTTTCGAAGAAACCCACCAGCATCCACGTGGCGAAGGGGATGTGAATGGCCAGGTGCGCCAGCAACAGCCCGGTGCGCGATCCTGACAGGCCGAGGTTCACGAAGATTAGGAACAGCGGCAGCGCCAGCACGACGTAGGGGATGAACCGCATCGCCAGCACCCCAAAGGACACTGCCGACTTCGCGCGTCCCGATATCTTGGTCAGCCCGTAGGCCAGCGGCACGCAGACGATGAGGGTGATGACCACCGCCGCCGTCGAGATAATCACTGAGTTCGTGAAGAAGAACCAGAAATCCCCGCGGCTGAACGCCTGCGTGTAGTTCTCGGTAGTGAAGGTGCGGAACGTCAGCAACGCCGCGGGCGAGCGGAACAGCGCGGTCTCGTTCAGCGACGCT
This sequence comes from Meridianimarinicoccus sp., assembly GCA_036770665.1. Classification (GTDB taxonomy): domain Bacteria; phylum Pseudomonadota; class Alphaproteobacteria; order Rhodobacterales; family Rhodobacteraceae; genus Meridianimarinicoccus. The sequence goes on along the minus strand of DAIPIS010000082.1, from coordinate 7,998 downwards.
GCCACCAACATTACCGGCGGCAACAGCGACACGATCAGCCAGACCGACAGGGCGACATGGATCGCCCAGGCGCGCAGGCGCTTCTTGGCGCGGGGGGTCATGCGTGTTCCTTCATGGTGCGGCGGTAGACGGTGATGTAGAGCCAGGCCACGACCGTCATGATGATGAACATGGTGAAGGCGATGGTGTTGGCCATGCCCATATCCTGGTTGGCGATGCCACGGTTGTAGGCGAAGACCGACAGCACCGTGGTCGCCCGGCCCGGCCCCCCGCCGGTCAGCGCCCAGATCATGTCGAATTCCCTAAAGGCCGAGGTGATGATGATGATCGACACGAACAGGATATGCGGGCGCAGCATCGGCAGGACGATGTACCACAGCGCCTGAATCGGATTGGCGCCGTCCACCAGGCCTGCGTCTCGCAACTCGTCCGGGATGGTCGTCAGCGCGGCGTAGAACACCAGCGCTGCCAGCGGGATCAGGTGCCAGGAATTGGTGATGATGGTCGCCAGCAGCGCGGTTTCCCGGTCCAGAAGCCAGTAGGGCTGCGCCGCACCGAAAAGCGCACCGATCTGGTTCACCACGCCGAACTCCTGCTGCCACATGAAGAACCGCCAGGCGATGCCGCCGACGACCGGCGTCATCACGAAGGGGATCAGGAACAGCGCCAGCCACATGGCCCGCCCTCGCACGGCCCGCGCGTTCAGCAGGAACGCAATCAACATCCCCAGCCCCAGCGACAGGATCAGGCAGCCCACAGTGAAGATACCGGTGATCCGCAGGGCGTTGATGAACAGGGGGTCCTCAAACGCCCGGACGTAGTTCTGGAAGCCGAGGAAGATCTGGTTGTTGAAGTCGTAAAGGAACACCCGGTGCAAGCTGTAGCGGAACCCCATGACGAGGGGCGTGCCGACGATGGCCACCATCAGGATCAGCCCCGGCAGGACGAACCACCAGCCCCGGGTGAACTGCGCGCGCCGCGATGATGCCATGGGATGTCCTTTCGCAGGTGGCCCGCCCCCAAGGGTATCGGGGCAGGCCGCAGGTCTGACGAGTGTCAGGTCACTGGATGTAGCCCGCCGCCTGGAAGGCGTCGGTCATCTGGCCGACCCAGCGGGTCTGCGCCTGTTCCGGCGTGAGGTCGCCCGAGAACACATCGGTGATGAACTCGGTCGTGCCGTTCCACATCACCGATCCGTATTCCGGGATGCCCTGGCGGATGAACACCTGCTCCAGAACCTTGCCGTAGGCGGGCAGGAAGTCGGCGTAGTAGGGCTGCGCTGCAGCCAGTTCCGGGCTTTCGAAATGCGCCCGGGTCGAGAACTGCTGGGACTGCTTGCCCCACTCGATCTCGTTGTCCTGCAGCATCCACTTCAGGAACTTGAAGGCTTCCTCGGAATTTGGCGTATCAAAGACGAACACGCCGCCGCCGCCCAGGAACGGGACGCCCTGTTCGAACCCGGCAAGGTTGCCTTCCCACATCGGCAGCGGCGCATAGAGCGTGTTGCCCGCGCCCTTCCCGCCTTCGGCTTCGACCGTGCCCAGACCCTGCGGCCACATCACCGCCGTGGCCAGATGCCCGTCACGGTACATCTCCAGCCCTTCGAGGAAGCCCCAGTTCTGCGCCTCGCGCGGGGCGAAGTTCTGCGCCACGTCGGTGAACCACTCGGCCGTCTCCAGCAGAATCGGGTTGTCGATGTCCGGCTGGAAATCCGCGCCCCAGCCCGAAAGCCCGGCGGAGTACAGAACTACGATGTAGCTGCGCGTGATGCCTGCGCCAGCACCCAGCGCATCGGCCCAGCCATAGAGCGGCCGATCGAGCACCTCGCCCGCAGCAGTGGCCCCGGCGGGCCGGGTGAAGAACTCGGCCACGTCGCGCCATTCCGCGAAGGTGGCTGGCACCGTCAGGTCGCGGCCATATTTTTCGCGGAAAGCGGCCTGTTCGTCGGGATGCTCCATCAGGTCGCGCCGCGCGATCATCATCGGCGCGGCAGGCGAGGTTGGCACTGCGATGATCTCGCCGGGGCGCGCGTCGGACTTCATGTGGCTGTTGACCACCAGTTCCGGGTAAGCGCCAACATCAAAGCCGTGCTTCTCGATCAGCGGCGTCAGGTCGATGACATGGTCGCGGAAGGTGCCGAACCAGCCAGGGCTGTGATAGCCCAGATCCCAGCGCCCGGTGCCACCGATCGCCTCGATCGACATCTGGTCGCGCAACTGGTTGGGGGGCAGAATTTCGCCGATGACCTTGATGCCGGTCTCGGCCTCGTATTTCGGGGCGAAGTAGTTCACCACCGCGTCCGCCTCGGCGCCGGGGTGCAGGGCCCAGCGGATGGTGATGTCCTGCGCCGATGCGGCACCGGCCATCAGGGTCAGGGCGGCCGCCGTCGCGGCAGTGCCCAGGGAAATCCTTGTCATTGTGCTTTTCTCCTCCTGTTGGTCTTGAAGTTTCATCCCTCGGTCCGGCGTCTTGCGCGCCGGTCAGCCGATCCGCGCCGTGCTGGCCGGATCGAACAGATGCAGCCGCCCGGCCTGCGGGGCCACGCGGATCGTGTCGCCCGGGCGAAAGGCATGCCGGTCGCGGAACACCGCCGTGAACGGGTGTCCGCCCAGCGTCGCGCCCACATGCAATTCGGCCCCCGTGGGCTCTACCACCTCGACGCGCAGGGCAAGGCCGTCCTCTTGCAGGTCCAGGTGCTCGGGGCGCATGCCCAGTGTCAGTGCCTGTCCCTGCGACAGTCCGCCGGGCAGGTCGGTCTGCAGAACCTGCCCATCGTCCAACCGCAGCGATCCGCCATCGACCTTGGCGGGCAACAGGTTCATCGCTGGCGACCCAATGAAGCCTGCGACGAAGAGGTTCTCGGGCCGGTCGTACAGGTCGAGTGGCGCGCCGATCTGGCGGACATGCCCGTCCTGCAGGACGACGATAACATCGGCCATGGTCATCGCTTCGATCTGGTCGTGGGTGACATAGACGGTGGTCACCTTGAGCCGCGCGTGAAGCTGCTTAATCTCGGCACGCATCTGCACCCGCAGCTTGGCATCGAGGTTCGACAGCGGTTCGTCGAACAGGAACACCTGCGGGTCGCGGACAATGGCCCGGCCCATGGCCACCCTCTGCCGCTGGCCGCCAGACAACTGACGGGGGTAGCGATCGAGCAGAGGCGTGAGGTTCAGGATCTTGGCCGCAGCGTCCACCCGCCCTGCGATCTCGGACTTGGGCACACCGGCAAGTTTCAACGCGAAGCCCATGTTCTGCGCGACCGTCATGTGCGGATAGAGACCGTAGTTCTGGAACACCATTGCGATGTCCCGGTCCTTGGGCAGCATGTCCGACACGTCACGCCCGCCGATCAGGATAGCCCCGCCGGTCACTTCCTCAAGGCCTGCGATGATCCGCAAGAGTGTGGATTTCCCGCAGCCCGATGGCCCCACCAGCACCACGAAGGCACCGTCGGGGATATTGATGTCGATCCCGTGCAGGACGGTCACGGACTCATAGGACTTGCGGACCTGACGGACCTCTACTCCGGCCAATGCTGGTATCTCCTCCGGATGCCGCCTTGATCGTGCGGTCTGTGGCACAATGCTTGACGTAGAGGCAGCAGGTCGTCAAGAATAAATCTACAACGTAGAATAATTACCGCCCTCAAGCTGGGGCAATCGACGGAAGAGAAAGTAACCATGACGCGACAGCGCTTGTCGGCACCTTCCGCCAATACGCGGCGGCACGGGGCAGCATCCGCCAACTTGCGCATTCATAACGAGCGCCTGCTTCTCAACCTCCTGCGCGAGAACGGCCCGATGTCGCGCGTAGAACTTGCGCGACTGTCAGGACTTTCCGCTCAGGCGGCCTCGGCTATTGCGCGGGCACTAGAGAACGCGCATCTGGTCCGGCGCCTCGCGCCCCGTCGTGGCCGCGTCGGCCAGCCTTCAGTGCCCATGGAACTCGACCCCGACGGTGCGTATTTCGGTGGACTCAGGATCGGACGGCGCGGCGCGGGCCTGACGGTACTGGACCTGACTGGCAACATTCGCTTTGAGACCGAAACTCGCTACGCCCTGCCGCTGGCTCACGCAGTCCTGGACTGGGCAGAAAAATCCCTGGCCATGGCCGCGGACTCCCTCGCAGCGTATGGTGATCGTTTATCGGGCGTCGGAGTGGCGCTGCCGTTTCGGCTGTGGGAGTGGGCTGGGATCGAGGGCGTCGCTCCGGGTCAGTTGGATGGGTGGCGCGATCTCGACTTCGCTGCCGAACTGACCTGCCGTACGGGACAAAGCGTGCAGGTGCATAACGACGGCACGGCCGCCTGCGCGGCTGAACTGATGTTCAGCGCGAAGCCTATGCCATCCGATGCAGTGTACATCTACCTCGGTACCTTCATCGGCGGCGGCATCGTTATGGGCGGACACCTCATCGAGGGCGCCTCCGGCAACGCTGGCGCGGTTGGGTCGTTGCTGGTGCCGGGCGACGACGGCACTGCGGTACAACTGATCGAACGCGCATCCCTGATTGGCCTCGAGAGAGAACTTTCGGCCCGCGGTGCAGATGCTTCAACCGTCCTTGTGGATCCGACGATGCTTGGCGCACACGCCGAGATCGTAAATAGCTGGCTGGATACCGCGGCCGATGCAATCGCCCATGCCGTTCTGGCGGCTGCCGCTATGGTCGCCTGCACGGCCGCCGTGATCGACGGATCCCTTCCACCTGATCTGCGTGAACGGCTGGTAGCGAAAATCGAAATGGCACTGAGGAAGCTGCCACAAGCCGGGATCGACCGGCCCCATGTGACGGCAGGCACTTTCGGCGCTGCGTCCCGCGCCATGGGGGCTGCCGGACTTGTACGGCAGCGCATGTTCCGCGCCGGCCTGGACTGAGGCAGGAGCCAACTCCCCGGCCTCGATGACCGACAGGGAGCAAGCTGCCTCGTCAACGATGGGGGGTCGGATTGCTCCATCCTCGACAGGCTGCACCACTATGCCCACCGCCTGCCGACCACCGTGATTCCCGAGCCGACTCCGATCACGGTTACGCATCCCGTCCAAACGGTGCTGATATCTTGGCTCATACGGCCCGATGTTGCCTTGTCATGCGGCGAGTCACGGAGAGAACGGTTTGATCTAGCTTTCTGTTGTTTGAACGAAACATTTCAGCCATGATGATTGCAGCAACCGGCTGTCTCCCGTGAGACTCGTCCAGAATCAGGCGGACCCAGACACTTGACCCAGATTCGGCATGACTTCGTGGCCTCGCAGTTCCCCTCGCTGTCCTTGGGGCAGGTATTCCTCGATAATGCGGGCGGCAGTCAGGTTGCCCGGCCGGTGGCTGACCGGATCCACGCCTTCCTGCTGGGCAGCAACGTCCAGCTGGGCGCGAGTTACGCCGCTTCGGTCGAGGCTGGCGGCAAGGTGCTGGCCGGGCGGGCGGCGCTGGCGTCGCTGATGAACGCCGCGCGACCCGAGGAAGTCGTCATGGGCGCCACCACGACCCAGCTGTTCGACCAGCTGGCGCGCGGGCTGGTCCAGCACTGGATGCCCGGCGACGAGGTGATCGTGACCGGGTTCGACCACGAGGCGAACATCGGGCCCTGGCTCCGGCTGGCCGAACAGGGCATCGTGATCCGTACCTGGACCCTGCGCCCGGGAGAATACGCCCCCCGGATCGAGGATCTGAAGGCGCTCATGACCGACCGTACGCGTCTGGTGGCGGTCACGCATGTGTCGAACATCTTCGGGTCGATCCTGCCGATCCGCGAGATCGCCGACACGGTGCACGCCGGTGGCGCCCTGATCTGCGTGGACGGGGTGGCGTACGCCCCTCACCGGTCCATCGACGTACAGGCCCTCGACGCCGATTTCTACGCATTCTCGGTCTACAAGGTCTATGGCCCGCACCACGCGGCGCTTTATGGCAAGTACGACCTGCTGCGCCACAAGGTGGGCAACATCAACCATGCCTTCTACGGCGAGGACAAGGTTCCGGCCAAGCTTGAACCCGGTAACCCGAACTACGAACTGGCCTATGGCTGCATCGGCGTCATCGACTACCTGGAGGCCTTCACCTCGGCCCACGGCATCAACGCCAGCGGGCGCGCGGCGGTCGAGGCGGCCTTTTCCCTCATTGCCGATCACGAGGAAGACCTGTCGCAGCGGCTGCTGGATTACCTGAACGCGCGCAATGACGTCACGATCATCGGCGACCCGTCGCCGGATCAGGCGCGGCGCGTCCCGACGGTATCCTTCGTCATCGACGGCACGTCGTCGAAGGCGGTTGTTCAGGCGGTTGATCCTTC
>DAIPIS010000082.1:0-1606 GCA_036770665.1 Meridianimarinicoccus sp. | reverse complement strand
AACTGGGTAGGCTTCGACGTGGACATCTGCCGCGCCGTCGCCGCAGCGGTCCTGTCGGACGCGGACGCTGTCCGCTACACGCCCCTGTCCAACACCGAGCGGTTCACGGCCCTGCAGTCGGGCGAGGTCGACATCCTGTCACGCACGACGACGCGCACGCTGAACCGCGACACGGCGCTTGGGCTGAACTTTGCGCCGGTCGTGTTCTACGATGGCCAGGGCTTCATGGTGCGCGAATCCTCGGGCCTGACTTCGGCCATGGAATTCGATGGCGCTACGGTCTGTGTATCCTCGGGTTCCACCTCGGAGCTGAACGTTGCGGATTTCTTCGCGGCCAACAGCATGACCTATAGCCCAGTCCGGTTCGAGAAAGCCGACGAGGTTCTGGCGGCCTATGATGCCGGGCGCTGCGATGTCTATACCTCCGACCTGTCAGGCCTCGCGGCACGGCGGCTGGTCATGCAGAACCCGGCCGAGCATGTGATCCTGCCCGTGACGATCTCGAAAGAGCCGCTCGCCCCCGCCGTACGCCACGGCGACGACCAGTGGTTCGACATCGTGACCTGGACGGTCTACGCCCTGATCGCTGCCGAGGAACTCGGCATCACCGCCGCCAACATCGACGAGATGAAGGCAGACGGCAGCCCGGACGTGAAGCGCCTTCTGGGCGCCAGCGATACTCCGGTGGGCGAATGGGTTGGCCTTGACAACGACTGGGCCAGCCGCGCGATCTCGGTCTCGGGCAACTATGGCGAGCTCTGGGCGCGCCACCTCGGTCCCGACACGCCGTTGAAGATCGCACGCGGGCTGAACGAACTCTACACCAACGGCGGCATTCAGTACGCGATGCCCTTCAAGTAATGTGATCGGGGGCGGCCACGGCCGTCCCCTTTCCCTTCCTTTGACGTGCCGCCTGCGGCGCGTGCGAGAATGTCATGACACTCAGTCCTCCGCGCAAACCGTTCTGGACGCGGTCCAGGATCAGGTCGATTGTTGTGCAGGCCTTGTTCCTGGCCGGGCTGATCTGGCTTGTGCAGTTTCTGTTTCTGAACACGCAAGCCAACCTGCAACGGCAGGGCGTTGCGTCCGGTTTCGGCTTTCTGACAGGCCGCGCGGGGTTTGACGTGTCGCTGGCCTTCCTGCCCTTCTCGGCGGATTCCTCCTATGGTCGTGCGTTCTGGGTTGCCGTGACGAACACGCTTGTCCTGTCGGCCTTTGGCGTCGTTCTGGCAAGTATCCTGGGCTTTGGTCTGGGTCTGGCGCGGGTATCGCGCAACTGGCTGATTGCACGGCTGGCGACGGTCTACATCGAGATCTTCCGCAACGTGCCGCTGCTCTTGCAGTTGTTCTTCTGGTATTTCGCCATCTTGCGGCAACTGCCCCTGCCGCGCGACAGCGTGTCGCTCGGGGGCTGGGCGTTCCTGAACAATCGTGGACTGTTCCTGCCCAAGCTGATCTTCGATGGCGATGTGTCGCCCGTGTTCTGGGCTTTCGGCTTGGGCTTCCTGGCGGCCATTGTCTTTCAAGTCCGCGCCAGAAGGCTGCAAGACCTGACCGGACAACGCCGCGCTGTCTGGCCTTGGTGGCTGGTCGGGCTGGTCGGACT
>DAIPIS010000327.1:0-2053 GCA_036770665.1 Meridianimarinicoccus sp. | reverse complement strand
CGCAGCACCTTCAACGACATGCGCTCGCATGGGCTTACGGAGACCGAGGCGGCCACCTTTACGGCAACGGTGGGCGCGCGCATGGCTGCCGGCGGCGGCGTCCCTTCGATCAGCGACCTCAAAGGCAGTGGCGGTGTCGCCGCCGACTGGTCTCAGCGGCAGGAGATATCCGACCAGAAGCTCAAGCAGTGGTCGGACGAGATTGGACGGGCCTACACGGAGAACAGCTCGCTGTCCGCGGGCCTCGTGAAGTCCTTCTCCGCCGACAACGAGCGTGGCTTCCGCCAGTCGGGCTATAGCAACTCCTCGTTCACGACCAGCCGTGCTGTCCGCGAGGAAGGGCAGGACTACGCCGCCACAGAACGCCGGTTCGAGGAGGCCGCCAGCTTCTCGGCGAGCGTCGGCGTCTCGGCCAGCCCCGACGTCACGATGCTCGCGCGGCGCATCGTCGACGACCCGAGCCGCTTCGACAGCTTCAAGCGGATGCTGGCCAACCACAGCCTCATCCCAGACGCCACGCAGCGCGCCCAGGAACTCCATGCCTGGGGTTGGTCGAGCGATACGCTCGACAGCCGACGCATGGCCTACGCCGCTGGCGGGCTGCTAGCGCTTGCCCAACAGGGCAAGTACGACGAGCTCCACGCGGCCATAAGCGCTGACGGGTACTACGTCCCAATGGTCGGAGACCCGGATGCGCAGCGCGGTGTCGGCCGCTTGCTGGGCGATGGCCCCGCCGTGTCGCTTGAGGGGCGCGGCGTCGGCGGGTTCGACGCGGCTGTGGCACCGGGCTGGACCCCGACGGCCGTCCATGCCGGCGATCGCGCGCAAGTCCGCGCTGAGATCGACGCAGAGCTCGGGCCTGTGGTCAAGGAAGCCATTGCGGCGGATCGGGCGCTCGCAGAGCAATCAGCGACCGAAGCTGCGGCGCGCCCTGCCGCGAGTGAAGGCCCCGGACGCTGGATCGCCGGACTGGCTGATGCTGCCGCCGATGCCGGTTTCGGGCAGGTCCGCCGCGAGTTCCTCGACGGTTTCGAGCGCGAAGGCCTGAACGCCGGCCTGTCGCTGCAGGAAGCGCGCTACTACGCCTTCCTCCGCGCCACGCCGGAGCTCGACACGATCGAAAAGCTCGCGACAGCCGACGGGCTTCGCAACGGTGTGCTGAATCAGTATCATGCCGTGCCGGATGCCGGGGCTGCGCAGGCGGCACAGATCGAAGAAGCGGCTCGGGCGGTAGACGTCCGCAATGACCAACTCTTGGGACAGATCGCAGCGAGGCGAGAACGCATAAACCCATCAGGAACTGAAGGCGATCTTAGCCTGTGGCAGAGGAATGCGAGGTAATGGAAGTCGTGACACCTCTCTTGGTTATCCTTGCAATGGCTCTTGTGATTTCTACTCTCGGGTCTCTTTTTGCCGTCGTTCGTCGAAAAGTGCTTGGTCGGGGTGTGCCAGCCAAATCAGCCCCATCTTCTTTAGAGACTGAACCTGGCTCATTGGGGCAGTATCAGTACCCGATCACAGAGTGGGATCCACTCAACGAAGCCATTGCGCGAGATCGCCGCTGACTCAGACTGTCTCGATCACGCGCTAAACCTCTCGCGAACACGATCGCTTCTGCCTGTTGCATTGCCAGCCATAGCGCTCTCCATTGCCGCAATCATGTAGTCCGCTCCGCGCTGCGCGTCTGCGGATGCGCGAAGAATGAACCGCTTGTCATTGCGAAGTGCTTTTAGCCACGACTGAACATAAGCGGCGTGATCTTCGATATGGTCCGGAGCAAATCCAAGCGTAGCACCAACTATGGCGCTGGCCAATTCTGCCATCAGCTCTGCGCGCGCATAGGCTTCGTTGCCGAATATCTTCACGCCGTAGTCTATCGCCAGCCGCTTCGGATGCTCCACTGCATGCGCGCATTCGTGGAACTTCGTCGCAAGATAACGCTGGAAGCAGTCAAAGCGACGGACCGATGGCATCTCGATGGTGTCGCTGCCGCGCAGGTAGCAGGCGCGCTCGCCCCCCTCGCGGTAGCCGACGCCGAGACCCGCGACCATCG
>DAIPIS010000326.1:0-2073 GCA_036770665.1 Meridianimarinicoccus sp. | reverse complement strand
AATCGCGGAACCGGTCGCGGTTCAGCGTCGCCAGCGCCGGGCTGATGTCCATCAGGCGGCGCAGGTCGGCCGCGGACAACCGCGCCGCCACACCTGCCAGATAGATCGCATCGGCGGCGAAATCGGGCACGGTCTGCACCACGTCCGGCACATCGGTCCAGTCGAGCTTCTTGGCGGGCGAGATCACGACAAGCATGGGCAACTCCTTTTCCCCGATCTAAAGCATGTAGCGCAAAACTGGGAACCGGTTTTGTGCTTCTCGAACATCCGAACGCCAAGGGCGAGAGCGTATCGCGCCCATACGCATGAACGCGATACGCGCGAGACAGGGGCGCGCGCCCCCGCGTCCACCCGATCACGCATCGTCCGCCAGCGCGGCAAGGAACGCCGCGCCGAACCGCGCCGCCCGCCGGTCCCCGATGATCGCGGCGATCCCGGCCATGTCCCGTGGCGCGGCGCGCGCGATCCGGGCCAGTTCGGCGCTGCTGCAGCTCAGCGGCTTGTCCAACCCCGTGTCGCCGCGCAGCAGCCCCGCCTGCGCCGCTTCCAACCGGTCGAACACCGCGCCTGCGCTGCGCCCCGCCAGCGCCCGGCGCTGCGGGTGCGCAGGCGGCGGGGCGACCCCCGCGATCACCGCCAGAAAGACCGCGCCGTAGCGGTCCAGCTTGGTCGCCCCCACGCCACCGATCCGCGCCATGGCATCCAGCGTGCCGGGCCGGGTTTCCGCCATCTCGATCAGCGTCCGGTCGGGAAAGATGACATAGGCGGGCACGTTCGCGGCTTCGGCCAGCGCCCGGCGCTTCGCCTTGAGCGCGGAGAGAAGCGGCGCGTCGTCGTCGGACACCAGCGCGCGGGCGACCGGCCCGCTGCGCGCCACCGCCATCACCGCGTCGCGGCGCAGGCGCACCCGTGCCGCGCCCTTGAGCACGGGTTTCGCCGCTTCGGTCATCACCAGCGCGCCGTGCCGGTCCCGGTCCGGCCGCACCAGATCATGGCCCATCATCTGCCGGAACAGCCCGTGCCACTGGGCCTTGGTGAATTCGCGCCCCACCCCGAAGGTGGGCAGCCGGTCATGGCCGCGCTGCGCGATCTTGTCGGTCCGGGCCCCGGTCAGGATGTCGATCAGATGCCCCGCGCCAAAGCTTTCGCCCGTGCGCAGGATCGCCGACAGCGCCTTGCGCACCGCGTCCGTGCCGTCGATCACGTCGGGCGGCCGGTCGCACAGGTCGCAGTTGCCGCACGCGTCCGCGTCCTCGCCGAAATAGCCCAGCAGCACCCGGCGGCGGCACTCCAGCGCCTCCGCGAGACCGAGCAGCGCGTTGAGCCGCCCGTGATCCGCCCCGCGCCGTTCCGGCGGGGCGAGCCCTTCGTCGATCTGGGTGCGGCGCAGGCGGATGTCGTCGGCCCCGAACAGGGTCAGCGTTTCCGCCGGTGCCCCGTCGCGCCCCGCGCGCCCGATCTCCTGATAGTAGGATTCGATCGACTTGGGCAGGTCCGCATGGGCGACCCAGCGGATATCGGGCTTGTCGATCCCCATGCCGAACGCGACCGTGGCCACGACGATCAACCCGTCCTCGCGCTGGAACCGGTCCTCCACCCGGCGGCGGGCGTCCGCCTCCATCCCGCCGTGGTAGAACGCGGCGGCGTGCCGGTCGTCTTCCAGCGCGCGGGCCAGCGTTTCGGTCTTGGCGCGCGTCGCGCAATAGACGATGCCGGACTGCCCCCGCCGCGCATCCGCGAAGGCCAGCACCTGCGCGCGCGGCCCGGTCTTGGGCGCGAAGGCCAGATGGATGTTGGGCCGGTCGAAGCCGCGCAGGAACACCTGCGGCGCCCGCCCGCCAAAAAGCCGCGCGGCGATCTCGGTCCGGGTTTCGGCATCCGCCGTCGCGGTGAAGGCCGCGAGCGGCACGCCAAGCGCCGCGCGCAGGTCCCCGATGCGCAGGTAATCGGGGCGGAAATCATGGCCCCACTGGCTGACGCAATGCGCTTCGTCCACCGCGATCAGGCTGACACCGATGCGCCGCAAGAGCGCCTGCGTGCCGCCCGCCGCCAGCCGTTCTGGCGCGAGGTACA
>DAIPIS010000081.1:0-9375 GCA_036770665.1 Meridianimarinicoccus sp. | reverse complement strand
AGAGGGACGCCTGCAAATCCCACGGGATCTACCGGATCGAAGGCTGCCTGAAGGTCCTTGCGGCGGGCAAGGTCGACGGGCAGGCGGTGCCGCAGGTGCACGACGGCGGCAAGGCGGTGGTGGAGGTGGACGCTCGGGGCGGCTTTTCCAACCCCGCCTTCGACGCCGCGCTCGACCTGCTGGCAGGGCGTGCGCGCGACACCGGGCTTGCGGCGCTGGTGATCCGCGATTGCCTGCATTTCTCGGCGCTGTGGCACGATGTGGAGGCGCTGGCGGGCCGGGGTCTTGCAGGGCTGTCCATGTGCCCGAGTTATTCATTCGTGGCGCCCGCGGGGGGCACCACGCCGCTTCTGGGCACGAACCCCTTCGCCTTCGGCTGGCCGCGACCCGGCCCGCATCCGTACGTCTTCGACTTCGCCACCAGCGTCGCCGCGCGGGGCGAGATCGAGTTGCACCGCCGGGCGGGCACGCCGATCCCCGAAGGCTGGGCGGTGGATGCCGCGGGCCAGCCCACGACCGATCCCGACGCTGCACTCGCAGGCGCGATGCTGACCTTCGGCGGGCACAAGGGATCGGCCCTGTCCACGATGATCGAACTCATGGCCGGCGCGATGCTGGGGGAGTTCATGAGCCGCGAGGCGCTGGATTTCATGGGCCGCACAGACCTTTTGCCGCGCCACGGCGCGCTGGTGCTGGCCTTCGATCCCGCCACCTTCGCCGCCCGCAGCGGCCGCGACCCGCTGGCCGAAGGCGAAAGGCTGCTGGACGCCATCGCGGGACAAGGCGCGCGCCTGCCGTCCGAGCGCCGGTTCAAGGCCCGCGAAGCGGCGTTGCGGCACGGTATCGCGCTGTCGGCGGCGGAGCTGGATCAGCTTGCGCGCTTCGAGGCGGAGGGGCTTGCGGCCGTGACCGCCTGATATCGGCCTTTGCCGGGTGACAACGGGCGCAATCCGAACCAGACTGGAGAGCCCGAGGCTGCACCACAGGAAGGAGGCGCGACCATGCCGATGCCCTGGACATACCGCCACGCGTCGAAGGAATGGCGCGCCATTCTCGATGACCTGAAGGACCGGATGAACCTCGGATCCGACAACATGGCCTATACCGCGATGGACGGCGTGCTGCAGGTATTCCGTCAGCGGCTTTCGGCGCAGCAGGGGCTGGATTTCGCCACCGTTCTGCCCAGCGTGCCCCGCGCCATGTTCGTGGCGGACTGGCAGGTGCCGGACCCGCCCTTGCCATTCGGCGACCGGGCGAAACTGGTGGCCGAAGTCAAGGCGGTCCGACGGGACCACAACCTGACACCGGACAATGCGATCGAGGCCACGGCCTGGACCCTGCGCCGCTACACCGATCCTGCGGCACTGGCGCGTGCGCTGGCCACCCTGCCGCCCGGCGCTGCGGAATTCTGGCATGTGGACGTGGACGATCCGGCCGAACTGGCGCCACGGATCTTCTAGGCCCAGTCGGCAGTCATCCGGGCCCATACCCGGGGTCATCGCGTCCGCGCGCTCACCGCACCTTGGACAGGAACGCCTGCGTTTCGGGGTGCTGCGCGTCGCCGAAGATCTGCGCGGGCGGGCCGATTTCCGCCATGACACCCTTGTGGAAGAATGCCACGCGGTCGGACACGTCGCGCGCGAAGCTCATTTCATGCGTCACGAGGATCATGGTCATGCCTTCCTCGGCCAGCATTTTCAGCGTTTCCAGCACCTCCCCCACCAGTTGCGGGTCGAGCGCGGAGGTGACCTCGTCGAACAGCATATACCGGGGCGACATCGCGAGCGCGCGGGCGATGGCCATGCGCTGCTGCTGACCGCCCGACAGTCGCCCCGGATAGGTGTCGAGCTTGTCACCCAGCCCCACGTGGCGCAACTGTTTCTCGGCGATCTCGTTCGCCTGCGCCTTGGCCATGCCCAGCACCTTGCGCGGCGCGAGCGTCACGTTTTCCCGCACGGTCAGGTGCGGGAAGGCATTGAACTGCTGGAACACGATGCCCACCCGCGCGCGCAGCTTGTTGAGGTTGGTGGACCGCGCGTGCACCTCCGTCCCGTCGATGGTGATGCGGCCGGAATCGATCGGCTCCAGCCCGTTGATGCAGGTCAGAAGGGTGGACTTGCCGGACCCTGACCCGCCGATCACGGTCAGCACCTCGCCGTTCTGGACGATCAGGTCGATGCCCTTGAGAACCTCCAGCGCGCCAAAGGATTTGCGGACGTTCTCGATCTCAATCATTGGACCACCGTCGTTCGAGATACCCGCCAAGCCGCGCCAGCGGGAAGCTGATGATGAAATAGAACGCGCCGCAGATCAGGAGCAGGAACAAGGGCTCCTGCAGGCGCGTGATGAGGATCTGGGTGGATTTCAAAAGCTCGGTCACCTGAACCACATAGACGAGGGCCGAGTCCTTCATCACCCCCAGCGCAAGCCCGATCCAGGACGGCAGCGCCACGCGGGTCGCCAGCGGTGTCACGATATAGACCATGTCCTGCGCCCAGGTCATGCCCAGCGACCGCGCGGCGCGGCGGGTGGTCTGGGGCACGGCCTCGATCCCGCCGCGCACGATTTCCGCGCAATAGGCCGCAGTATACAGCGACAGCACCGCGCAGGCGACGGTGAAGCCGGAAATCTGCCACCCCAGCACGATGCCGACGAAGGCGTTGGTGAGCACAAGCTGGATCAGCAGCGGCACGGAGCGGAAGATATCCAGCACGAAGGTCAACGGTGCCGACAGGATCGGGCCAAGCTGCACCCGGATCACGCCGAACACGATGCCGAGGATCGTCCCGATCACCACGGATATGATCGTGACAAGGATCGTGATGCCTGCCCCCTGGGCCAGAAACCACAGGTCGCGCGCGGTCAGTGCGGTATCGAACATGCGCGCGCCCTCAATACCGGAACAGACGCGCGGCGATGAGCCGACCGCCAAAGGTGATTGTCTTGGTGATGATGTAGAAGATCACCGCGGCGATGGCGAACAGTTCGAACGTGCGGAACGTGAGCGCGTTCAGGTCCTGCGTCACCCCGTACAGATCCGTGTTCATGCCCACCGTCACCCCGAGCGAGGTCATCAGGATGGCCCAGACCATCTGGTTCGTCATCGGCAGGAAGGATATCCGCAGCATCTGCGGCACGACGATATAGCGGAACGCCTGAAGCTGGGTCATGCCAAGCGACCGGCCCGCGCGCGCCTGCGTGTCCGGGATCGCCTTCAGCGCGCCGCGGAAATTCTCGGCCAGGTACCCCGCGTTGTTGAAGGTGATCCCCACCAGCAACGACATGAACGGGTTGAGATAGAGCCCGAAGCTCGCGACGCCGAAATGCGCCATGTAGATCTGGAACAGCGCGGGGGTGTTGCGGGCAAGCTCGACCCACGTCGTCGCGATGGCCATGAGCGGTCGCGAGCCCGACAGCCGCAGCAGCGTCAGCACGATGGCCAGCGCGATCCCCAACGCCATCGAAAGGACCGCGATCTGCATCGTGACCATCGCGCCATCGAGCATGCGCGGCAGGCGGGCCATCGCCTGCCCCCATTGGAACGTGTAATCGAACATGGCGTGCCGTCCCCGCTGACACCAAGGAGCGGCAGCGCGGGGGACTACCCGCGCCGCCGTGGTTCATCGCCCCGTGATCAGCGGTAGACGCCGGGGATCGTCAGGTCGGGCAACTCGCCGCCGACCCACTTGCCATACAGTTCCGCATAGCGGCCCGTGCGGACCTGCTGGCTGACGAAGAGGTTGAGATAGTTCAGGAAGCCGTATTCGTCGCGGCGGGTGAAGAGCGCCACGTAATCGGTGTCGAACGGCGCGAAGCCCACGACCGAGATATCGCCGAAATTGCCCGACTGGACATTGGCCTGCGCCACGGTCGATGTGGACACGGTCGCGTCCAGCTGCCCCTGGCTGAGCGCGAGGAACACATCCGCCTGGGTCTGGTAGGGCCGGAAGGTGCTGCCTTCGCCCCATTCGTTGACATAGGCTTCCAGCGCGATCGCTTCGTAGGTGCCCGCGACTGCGCCGACGGTGAAACCCTTCATGCCTTCGAACGAGTCGATGCCGGTGCTGTTATTGACCGTTACCGCCATTTCGAACGCGAAATAGGGGATCGAGAAGCCCACCGTCTTGGCCCGTTCCAGTGTGTCCGAGGTCGACGCGACGCCCACGTCCACCCGGTTCGACATCAGCGCGGGGATGCGTTCGGGGAACGGTGTTTCCACGATCTCCGCCTCCACGCCCAGTGCCGCCGCGAGGTCGGTGCAGTAATCCACATCGAACCCGATGGGATTGTTGTTCTCGTCCCGCATCCCCATGGGCGGGAAATCGAGCACGACCGCGCAACGCAACTTGCCCGACGCGATGATGTCGTCAAGCTTGTCCGCCTGTGCCGATCCGGCAATGGCGATCGTGGCCGTCATGACGGCCATCAGTGTCGGTTTTTGCATGCTTTTGACCTCTCTGTTGATTCTTGAGTCACCATGCGAGCACTTGTTGGTCATTGCAATATTTTTCCTATAGGAAAAATGCTGGCGCATCAGGAAAAATGCCCTTAAGTGCAGGATAACGGCGGTCGCCGACCGTACCGGCGACGGAAGCGGCAAGTCTGACGGGCGCGGGTCACACGCCCATGGCGCTCGCAGACGAACCCGGGCGCGGCGCAGGTCATCCACGACGAAAAAGGAAACACCCATGATCTTCACCCCCCATGGCAAACACCTTGTCGCCGGCGTTGCCGTCGCAGGAGAGCGCACGTTCCGGAGCGACCCGGTGCAGGGCGCGGGACATGACGTGGCCATGGGCACGGCGGCGGAGGTGGATCGCGCCTGTGCGGCGGCGGAGGCAGCATTCGCGGCCTACGGCGCGACCAGCAGGGTGGACCGGGCGGCGTTCCTGACCGCCATCGCCGACGAGATCGACGCCCGCGCCGATGCGATCACCGACATCGGCACCCGCGAAACCGGCCTGCCCGCCGCGCGGCTGCAGGGCGAACGCGGGCGCACCACGGGCCAGTTGCGGCTCTTCGCGGACCACATCCTGAAGGGCGATTACCTTGACCGTCGCCACGATCCGGCCCTGCCCGACCGCGCGCCAGCACCGCGCCCGGACCTGCGGATGATGCAGCGCCCCATCGGGCCGGTGGCGGTGTTCGGGGCGTCGAACTTTCCGCTGGCGTTCTCGACCGCCGGTGGCGACACGGCGGCGGCTCTGGCGGCAGGTTGTCCCGTCATCGTGAAGGGGCACGAGGCGCATCCCGGCACCGCGGAAATCGTGGCGGAAGCGATCAACGCCGCCATCGCCCGTTGCGGGATGCCTGCCGGCGTGTTCTCCCTGATCCACGGCGGCAACCGCGATGTCGGCGCGGCGCTCGTGCAGCATCCGGCTGTCCGCGCGGTGGGCTTCACCGGATCGTTGGGCGGGGGGCGCGCGCTGTTCGATCTTTGCGCGCGACGTCCGGACCCGATCCCGTTCTTCGGTGAAATGGGGTCGGTCAACCCGATGTTCCTGTTGCCCGCCGCCACGACCGCGCGGGGTGCCACGATCGGCACCGGCTGGGCCGCGTCGTTGACCATGGGTGCCGGGCAGTTCTGCACCAATCCGGGGATCGCCTTCGTCCTCGAGGGCGTTGGGGCGGATGGCTTTGTCGCCGCGACCCGCGATGCACTGGCCGCAACCGCGTCGCAGCCCACGCTGACCGGCGGGATCGCAGAGGCCTATCATGCCGGCTGCGCCCGGATGGCCGCTGCCGCGGATGTCCGGTCGGTGCTGGTGCCCGATGCCGCGCCGCGCAGCGCCGCCCCAGCGCTGTTCGAAACCACGGGTGCTGCGTGGCTGGCCGACCCGGTGCTTGGCGACGAGGTGTTCGGGCCGCTCGGGCTGGTGGTGCGCCTGCGTGACGAGGCGGCAATGGTCGAGATCGCCCGGTCGCTGCACGGGCAACTGACCGCGACGCTGCACATGGATGACGCCGATACCGACGCCGCGCGCCACCTGCTGCGCGTTCTGGAACACAAGGCGGGCCGCGTTCTGGTCAACGGCTTTCCAACCGGGGTGGAGGTCTGCGATGCGATGGTGCACGGGGGGCCCTATCCCGCCTCGACCAATTTCGGGGCCACGTCCGTGGGCACCATGGCGATCCGCCGCTTCCTGCGCCCGGTCTGCTACCAGAACGTCCCCGATGCCCTGTTGCCCACGGACCTGTCGAACAGCGCCTGATCGCGACGGGGCTCTTGCTGTCGGGCGAAAGCGGCCGCGTCGATGCCGCGGGAACCGTCAACCGGGGCTTTGACCCGACCGTCGGCGAATTCCGTGCCGAAATCAGCTTTGTCATGTGCTTCTTGAGCAGGTGTGTCACCGAGAAGGCGAAAACACGTGCGAACGGCGCGGCAATCGGGGCAGGCACGGTCCGATGGCAGAAAGACGCCCCGGACCGGAACCTCGCGCCACCTGGCGGGATCCCCGCCACTGCCGAACGCACGTCAAGCATCGAGACCGGAAGCCGGGATGCATCGACACGCGGCACCGATCAGGTCTATAAGATACGTGCGGCGGTCGATCATCCGGGGGGAAACCGGGCGCTTGGCTTCGGTACCGCGCTCGATCCGTCGCTGGCAGACGAACCGCAGATGATCGACGACGCGGAACTGAACGTCGGACCCTGAACCGACGCGGAAGGAGTAGGCTTGATGGGTAATGCCGTGGTCCGTTTCATCAAAGGAACCCGTGGTGCGACCGCGATAGAATATGGCGTGATCGCCGCCGGGGTCGCGCTTGCCATCGCGGGAGGGGTCGCGCTCATGGGCGGGACTGTCGGTGGCGTGTTCGGCACGCTGTCGGACTTCGTGACCCGGGACGACACGTCCACCGGTCCGGGCGATCGAACCGATCCGGCACCTCCTCCCGCGGAGCAGCCACCGACCGGCAACACCGGTGACGTGCAGCGATAGGTCAATGCTCCTCCTGCGCCTGTCGACATGCGGCGCGCGGCCTATTCGCCGGGCAGGATATGCCCGAACGGCCCGCCTGCGCCGACACCCGCCCGGAACCGTTCCCGCAAGGCCGTGGTGTTCTCCAGCAGGCCCAGAAGGAAGAATTCCGCCTGTGTCGGTTCCGAGCTCTGGTTGCGGGGATCAAAGGGCTGGACCTGTGGCGAGCGCGTGTTCACGAGCACCGGCGTGACGATGATGACCAGTTCGGTTTCGTCGTTCTGGAAACTGCTGGACCGGAACAGCGCGCCGATGATCGGGATACTCCCCAGCCACGGAAACTGCGCGACCGCGCGTTCGCTGTTGCTTTGCAGCAGCCCCGCGATCACGAAGCTGTTGCCGCTGTCCAGCTCCACCGTCGTCGTCACGCGGCGGGTGATGAAAGACGGGTTGTCGTCCACCCGAACGCTTTCGTCGATCTGGCTGACCTCGGGTGTGATGACCAGACGGACAACACCCCGTTCCATGATGGTGGGGGTAAAGTTCAGCCGCACACCGTATTCACGGTAATCGGTCTGGGTCCGGCCGGTGGTCGACCCCGTTTCATCGACCACGGGCGCCACGATCGGCACTTCGCCGCCCACCACGAAGCTCGCTTCCTGCCCGTTGATGGTGACGAGCGTCGGGTTTGCCAGTCGCCGGGCGAGCCCCTTGACCTCCAGCGCCTGCAGCACGTAGTCCACGTCGAAATCGCCAAGGATCGACGACGTGATCCGCCGTGTGCCCGACCGGGATTCGAACGGCGCGCCGCTGATCGTCGTGAAGGCACCGCTGGACCCGAAAAGCGACACGCCCACGTCGGTCCCGCTGGATCGGGACAACTCGAGGATGTTCACCCGCAGCATCACCTGCCGCGGATCAACCACGCGCAGGGAGTCGATCACCGCTGCCGTGCTGAAGCTGGCCGCCACCTCCAGCGCCTTCTGCCGCTGGGATTCGTCCCGCACCTGCCCGCGCAGCAGAACGCGCCCGTTGACATTGGTCACGTCGATCTGGTTGCCCGCATCCAGCCCGTTCAGAATGTCGTTCAGCCCGGAAAAGTCATCGCGCACCGTAACGTTGAACTGCTGCCGCCGGGTCTGCTGTTCATCCAGCGCCACAATCGCCGTGCGCCCCGGCGCGCGCGTCTGCAACACGAAGCTGGTACGCGACAGCGGCACCGCGGTCGCCACCGCATCCGCCCCGACGATGATGTTGCCGATGGCGAAGTCGGTGGTGATGACCTGGGACTCGCCGGGCACCAGCAGGATGTCCTGCGGCGGGGAAACCACGACTGCGCGCGGGATGTCAGGGACATCACCGGGTGCGTCGGCTTGACCCGCCGCCGGGTCGATCACGGATTGTGCGGCGGACTGCGCCGGATTTGTCTGGGCCAAGGGCGCACCCGCGACGACCACCAGCAGCGCGGCGCACGCCCACCGACAGAGGGCCGACATCTGTCCCACGGCCACGCTAGAATTCCTCCCGCCGCGGCAGAACCGCGCGCAGCATCCGCAGGTTGTTGGCGATCTTCGCGTTGTTCGGAGCCATGCCGGCAGCGCGCGTCAGGTCGCCATAGGCCGCCTGCAGATCCCCGTTCAGCATCCGCGAATAGCCGCGATTGTTGAAAAACGCGGCCTGGTTGCTGGCGACCTTGGACAGGGCGTCATAGGCGCGGTCCGCCGATCGCCGGTTGCCCGTCAGGTCCGCCGAAATGGCAAGCCCGCTCAGCGCGTCGGCATTGCGGGTGGTGAAGGGCTGCATCGCGGTGAACTGCCGATAGGCTTCCGGGTACTGGCCCGCGCGCAGCAGGCTTACGCCCCGGGACAGGTCGGCCCGCTGTTGCGCGGGATCGGTCTGCGGCGCCGCCAATTGGCACCCCCCGACGATGACCCCAAGACCGAGCACAAGAAAGGCGACCATGCGGGTACCCGCACGGCGCGACGAACCCCGGCTCCTGTCGCGGGTATCACGCATCCTGTCTGCCCATACGCCCGTGAACCGGGCTGCCTTTCGTTAAGGGCAGGATAGGGCGGCGGGGGCGGCGGCGTCACGTCTTATTTTGCAAAGCATCGGACGCTGGGGAAGCCTATGTGGCGTCCATGTCGCGCAAGCCCTTGCACGTTCCCCTGCGCAACCCGGCCCGACTATACGAAAGTTTAGGTGCGGCTATTCGGATGAAGCATAGCGGCGCAACAGCCGATCATTGTTAAAATTTCGCGTCATGGTAATCTTGGGACGAGACGGAAAAGAGGATGGCCCGAAGATCGTGTGCCATCGCAACGACGAGGACGGACAATGCGCATGTTTCAAATGATCTCCCTGCTCTCCGGGTTCCGCAAGGACACCCGTGGTGCCACCGCCATCGAATACGGGCTGATCGCCGCCGGGATCGCGGTGGCCATCGCGGCTGC
>DAIPIS010000006.1:9253-38667 GCA_036770665.1 Meridianimarinicoccus sp. | reverse complement strand
CCTTCATGATCGGCAACGACGCCTTTCAGGAAGCCGACACCGTGGGCATCACCCGCCCCTGCACCAAGCACAACTGGCTGGTGAAGGACACGGTCGAACTGTCCGACATCATCCACCAGGCGTTCCACGTGGCCACCCACGGCCGCCCGGGCCCCGTGCTTGTCGACATCCCCAAGGACGTGCAGTTCGCCACCGCCGACTACACCCCCAAGGCCCGCGCCCGCACGAAACACTACGCCCCGCGCGTCAAGGGCGACATCGACCAGATCACCCGTCTGGTGGAGATGATGGAAACCGCCGAACGGCCCATCTTCTACACCGGCGGCGGCGTCATCAACTCGGGCCCCGCCGCAAGCCAGCTCCTGCGCGAACTGGTCGCCGCCACCGGCTTTCCCATCACCTCCACCCTCATGGGGCTGGGCTGCTACCCCGCGTCCGGGGACAACTGGCTGGGGATGCTCGGCATGCATGGCCTCTACGAAGCGAACCTCGCCATGCACGGGTGCGATCTGATGATCAACATCGGCGCGCGCTTCGACGACCGCATCACCGGCCGCGTGCAGGATTTCTCGCCCCGCTCGCGCAAGGCGCACATCGACATCGACCCGTCGTCCATCAACAAGGTCATCCACGCCGACGTGCCCATCGTCGGCGACGTGGGCCATGTGCTCGAAGACATCCTGAAGGTCTGGAAGGCGCGCGGCCGCAAGACCAACAAGGCCGCCCTGCCGAAATGGTGGGCGCAGATCACCGAATGGCGCCGCGTCCGCTGCCTCGCCTACAAGAACTCGGACAGCGTCATCAAACCGCAATACGCGCTCGAACGGCTCGAAGCCCTGACCAAGAACCACGACCGCTACATCTGCACCGAGGTCGGCCAGCACCAGATGTGGGCCGCGCAATACCTCGGGTTCGAAGCGCCCAATCGCTGGATGACCTCCGGGGGCCTTGGCACCATGGGCTACGGCATCCCGGCCTCCATCGGCGTGCAGGTGGCCCATCCCAAAGCACTCGTCATCAACGTCGCGGGGGAGGCGTCGTGGCTGATGAACATGCAGGAAATGGGTACCGCCATGCAGTTCCGCCTGCCGGTCAAGCAGTTCATCCTGAACAACGAACGGCTCGGCATGGTGCGCCAGTGGCAGGAACTGCTGCACGGCGAACGCTATTCGCAGTCGTGGTCCGAATCCCTGCCCGATTTCGTGAAGCTGGCCGAGGCGTTTGGCTGCAAGGGCATCATCTGCAAGGACCCGGCGGATCTCGACGACGCGATCATGGAGATGCTGGCCTATGACGGCCCGGTCATCTTCGACTGCTGCGTCGAAAAGCACGAAAACTGCTTCCCCATGATCCCGTCGGGCAAGGCCCACAACGAAATGCTGCTCGGCGACGCGCCCACCAAGGACGCCATCGGGGCCGAAGGCGGGGTGCTCGTCTGATGCAGGCCGCCGAACAGGGCGCGGCGGCCACCGCCCCGCGCCCGCTCCGCTTGCGCGACCCGCGCCTACGGGAACCGCGTGCCGCGCGCGCGGTACACGGCGGCCACAACGACCGCGAACAGCACATGCCCCACCAGCGCCACCCACGTGATGCCCGTAAACCCGAGGAAGGCCGGGTTGCCAGCGATCAGATGCGCCATGATGTAGAGCGCGAAGATCCACAGCCCGATGCCATAAGCGATGGCAGCGGCGATCCACGGCAACGCGGGCGCCAGCCGCCGCGCCAGCGGATCGGCGATCAGCAGCCAGCCCAGCGGATAGGCGACCATGCCCGCCGCATAATGCAGGAACTGCGCGCCCGGACTCCAGGGTGCCCCGAACAGCGTCTGGATCACCTGGTTGGCCAGCGGCACCGGGGCGAGATTGGCAAAGCCAAGACCGGGGCTGACCGACTGGCCGAAGAAATCGAAGGCGACGGTCGCGACGGCACCGGCATAAAGCGTGCTGGTGACCATGCGGCCGATACCGGTGCTGGCGGCGGGAAAACTGTCGGTGGTGGCAGTCATGGGATGTCTCCATGGGACGGCGGTGAAGATGTGCACATCATCTCAGCCAATTTCCCTTGCGGCAATCAACGCCACACGGACGTGACCGCACGCGATCATCCCGTGCCAAAGGCCATCCGCCGCGTGATCGAACCTGTAACAATCGGGCACGTTGGCCCCTGAAAACGCCCCGCGGCGCGCGCCGCGCCCCCACGGCCTGAAACAAAGGACCCTGCCCATGTCGCCGCTCCAGATCGAAAAAGGCTCCTCAAGCCATTCCGCCTATGACCTGCGCAGCCACCTGTCCGACACGCTGGAACGCCACACGCTCGCCGTCACCGTGGACAACGAATCCGGCGTGCTCGCACGGGTGATCGGGCTCTTTTCGGGGCGCGGCTACAACATCGACAGCCTCACCGTGGCTGAAATCGACCGCGCCGGCCACCGCTCGCGCATCACCATCGTCACCACCGGGACGCCGCAGGTCATCCGGCAGATCAAGACGCAGCTCGAACGCATGGTTCCCGTGCACGAAGTCCACGATCTCACCGTCGAAGGCGCGTCGGTCGAACGGGAACTGGCGCTCATCAAGGTCCGTGGCACCGGCGAAAAGCGGGTCGAAGCCCTGCGCCTTGCGGACATCTTCCGCGCCAAGGTGGTGGACACGTCGCTCGACAGCTTCGTGTTCGAAATCACCGGCACCCCGGAAAAGGTCGATGCCTTCGCGGACCTGATGCGCCCGCTCGGGCTGTTCGAAGTCGCGCGCACCGGCGTCGCGGCCCTGTCGCGCGGTTCGGTCGGGCGCTGAGTCCTGTGCCAGACGACGACACGCGCCACGACATACCCCCCGACACAGCCCCCGATACGGCCGCAGACCGGCGACGGGCCAACCGGCGCGGTCTGCTGATCTTCGCGGGTGCGGGTGCCGTCGCTCTTGCGCTGCCCCGCATCTGGACAGCCATCTCGCCTGTGCCCTTCGGCACGCCCATCGCCGGGCTTCCGGGGTTCGTGCGGCTCGAAGACCGGGACATCAGCGGTCGCGTCGACCCGCTCGCGGGGCTCGACGCGCCCGACCCCGACGCCATCGCGCCCGCGCCGATGCCTGCGGCGGGTGCAGCACTCTGCGCCGCCCTCTTCCGCGACGGGATCGCCCCCGGCACGGTGCCCATCGCCTTCTTCACCGACATCAACTGCCCGTTCTGCCGGGTCATGGAACGCTGGCTGCCCGACCTCGCGCCCGACCGCGCGTCGCTCACATGGCACGACCTGCCACTGCTCGGCGCGGCGTCGCGCGCCGCAGCCCTCGCCGTGGCCGCCGCATCGCTGCAAGGCGCGGGCGACGCCATGCGTGCGCGCCTGCACCGCGCGCGCCTCGTGCCCACGCCCGATTACATCCGCAGCCTCGCGGACGGGATGGACCTCGATGCCGACCGGCTGGTCGCGGACATGACCGGCTCCGCCGCAACGGCGCGAGTGGCCCAAAGCCTCGGGCTCTTCCACGGCTTCGGCGCGGCGGGCACGCCGTCGCTCGTGGTGGGCAACATGCTCGCCGTGGGCCAGCGGTCCGAGGCCGCCGTCGCTGCTCTCATCGACACCGCCGCAGACCGCGCAGGCGGGCTGACCTGCGCCTGACCGGGGCACCGGCGGCGCGCATCCGGTCATACGAGAGTCATACCGGAGTCATATGAAATTCATATGCGACTCCTACGGGATTCCTACAGGACTCCTACGGAACTCCTACAGAACATCAACCGCCGCTCTGGCCCGGTCCGGTCCCGGAACCGGCGGCAGATCCAGCGTCACCACCCGGCCCTCCGCCGCCGCCTGCTCTGCCGCAAGTCCCATCAGTACCGCCCTTTTCCCGTCCTCCAGATCGACCTCCGGCACCGCCGCACCGCGCACCACGTCCAGGAATCGCTGGTGCTGGAAATAGGTGGCGCCGTTGTGATCCCCCGCCTCCAGCAGATCGTCCGGCACCGGAATATCCCGCGTTTCCGGACCCTTGGGGGCCCTTGGACTGAGGATCAGTTTCGGTGTCGGGGCCGGTCCCAGCGCCTCGGGCCAGAACCGCCCCGGCCCCGGCACCAGCGCCTGGAGCTTGCCGCGCGGCCCCACCGCCGTGATCTCCTCCTGGTACTCGGACCCCTCCGCGAACATGCACAGGTCCAGCATCGCCCGCGCCCCGCCGGAAAACTCCACGATCACATAGGCATGGTCCCAGACGTCGGCCACCCCCAACCGGTTGACCGCCTGACCCCCGCTCGCCATCACCCGCACCGGTTCATCGCGCAGGATGAACCGCATCAAGTCAAAGAAATGACAGCATTTTTCGACCATCGTGCCGCCCGTTCGCGCCGCGCGCAGGTTCCAGCCGCCAACCTTGTCGAGAAACGGAAACCGATGCTCCCGCAGCGTCAGCATCTTCACGCCGCCCGTCACCGCCTCCGCCGCCTGCACCAACGCCGCCACCGGCGGCATGTAGCGATACTCCATCGCCACCCACACCGGCGCGCGATAGGTTTCGCGAAATCGTTCCAGCCGTGCCACATCGGAAATGCTTGTAAACAGGGGCTTTTCCACAAGGATCGGCAGATGTCGCCCGGCCGCGATCCGGTCAAGCTGGTCCATGTGGCAGTCGTTTGGCGACGCGATCACCAGCGCATCCAACCGCTGATCCGCCAGAAGTGCATCCAGATCCGGATGCACCGCCGCATCGGGCACCAGTGCCGCGGCCTGCGCCCGCATGGCCGCGTCGGGATCGACCATCGCCGCCACCCGCGCCCCCGCCAGAAGCGCGATGTTCCGGATATGCTCCTGCCCCATCATGCCGCAGCCGATGATCCCGTAATTGCGAAGAATCATAAAGTTACAGTGCCTTCTTGATCAACTCCGCGCGACGTATCGGGCGCGGGTCGGATTGAACCATGTGAAGGAAATCTCGGGGCAGTCCCCCTCCGGCGTCGTGCTGCGTCGCGCCACGAACCCGCAGGGTGCCCCCGCCGAAAGCCCGATCGCATCGCCCCAGTCCGGCAGGATGTCCACCCCGATCCGGTCTTCCACCGCGGCGATCCAAAGCCCAAGCCGCTCCCGATAGAACAGGTACAGGGATTCCGACAGGTCATCGGGTCCAAGCCGCGCCGCGCGATCCCCGTCGAGCCAGATTTCCTCAACCGCCACCACCACATTGTCCAGCAACCGCAAGCGCCGGATGCGATGTGCCTGCGCCGACGATCCGAAGTCCGGCAGGTCGGCGGGCTTGTCGTGGCGATCCACCGACAGGACACGTGCGCGCGGAAGGCCGCCGCCGTCCAGACGCTCGAGCCGGAAAAACGCATAGATGCCAGTGTTCTTCCCGCTGTCCTTGATGTAGTTCCCCGACCCCTGCAACCGGGCGATCACACCGTCCTGCTGCAACTGTGCCAGCGTCTTGCGCAGGGTGCCCACGGCGACGCCCAGGTCCTGCGCCAGCCTGCGCTCGGGCGGCAGGCGGTCGCCCACACGCAGTCGCCCCGCCGCGATCTCGCGCAGCAGAACCTCGCGCAACTGCATGTACTTGGGCAGTGCGCTTCGGTCGGCGGCGGCGACAGGCGGGATCGGCATATTGTCTCCGACATGAATTGATTTATGATTGATGCACCATTGCGAAGCTGCTAGGCAAGCAAAAATGCCGGAGCCATCCCCATGTCCATCGTGCCGATCACATCCCCCGATCTCGATGCCGTCGAAGTGTCGTGGTTCGCGGCGCTGTGTTCGGATGACTACCGGTTTCTCGGCGTGCCCGACGGAGACCTGCGCTCCAGCTTTGCCCATTGTTCCGCCATCGTCCGCGAGGCCGAGGCACAGGGGTTTCGCAACATCCTGTGCCCGTCGTCGTTTCAGGTCGGACAGGATGTGCTGACCTTCGTGGCAGGTTGCGCTCCGCTGACGGAACGGATCAGCTTTCTCGCCGCCGTGCGTTGCGGCGAGTTGCATCCGCTGATGCTGGGCCGGTCGATCGCCACGCTCGATCACATGCTGCAGGGCCGTCTGACGGTGAACATCATTTCCAGCGATTTTCCCGGCGAGATCGCCGACAGCGCCTTCCGCTATCGCCGGTCGCGCGAGGTGGTGGAGGTCCTGAAACAGGGCTGGACCCACGACCACATCAATTATCATGGCGAAGTCTATGATTTCACGAACATCCAGACAGATCCAGTTCGCCCGTACCAGACCGGTGGGCCGCTGCTGTATTTCGGGGGTTACTCCCCCGACGCGCTGGACCTGTGCGGGCAGCATTGCGATGTCTACCTGATGTGGCCCGAGCCCAAGGACCAGATCGCCGAACGCATGAAGGCCGCCGCGCAAGCCGCTGAAAGATATGGACGCACGCTCGATTACGGCCTGCGGGTCCATGTCATCGTGCGCGATACCGAAGCCGAGGCGCGGGACTATGCCGAACATCTGGTCAGCCGTCTCGACGACGACTACGGCAAACTGATCCGCGACCGGGCGCATGACTCCATCTCGCTCGGGGTGGCACATCAGTCGCGCGCGCGGGAACTGGCCGACAGGTTCGGGTATGTGGAACGGCACCTGTGGACGGGCATCGGGCGCGCGCGGTCGGGTTGCGGGGCGGCACTGGTCGGATCTGCCGATCAGATCATGTCCGAGCTCGACGCGTATCGAAAGATGGGCATCCGGGCCTTCATCCTGTCGGGATATCCGCATATGGATGAGTGCAGGGAATTCGGGACGCGCGTACTGCCCCACCTCAAGACCTGCGCGCTGCCCGAGGTGTACGGACGCGTGCCCGCCACAACACCGCCCACGCCGCTGGGCACCGGAGACCGCTACTGATGCAACGTGCCATTCTTGCTTCCGATTTTTCCATTTCGCGCATCGTCTACGGGATGTGGCGGCTGGCCGATGACGACGACACGAGCCCCGCGCATGTGCAGGCAAAGATCGAGACCTGCCTCGAACAGGGCATCACCAGCTTCGACCAGGCGGACATCTATGGCGGCTACACGGCCGAGGCGATCCTGGGTGCTGCGCTGCGTGCCGCCCCGCACCTGCGCGACCGGGTGGAGATCGTCACGAAATGCGGGATCGTGGCCCCCGTCGGGCGCCATGCGGGCGCGCGGGTCAAGCATTACGACACCTCCGCCGATCACGTGACGGCGTCGGTGGACCGGTCGCTGTCGGACATGGGGATCGACCGGATCGACCTTCTGCTGATCCACCGGCCCGATCCCCTGATGAACCACGTGGAAACCGGGGCGGCGCTGGATGCGCTGGTCGCGTCGGGCAAGGTGCGTCATGTGGGGGTGTCCAACTTCCGGCCCCACGACTGGACCCTGCTGCAGTCGGCCATGCGCAACCGGCTGGTCACGAACCAGATCGAGATCAGCCTGCTGCACACCGATCCCTTCACCAACGGCGACATCGCGTTCCTGCAGGAACGCGGCATCGTGCCGATGGCATGGTCGCCGCTTGGCGGCGGCGCGCTGTTCAAGAAGAAGAACAAGGGCTTGATCCGACTTCTGACGCAGATCGGCGATGCCGCCGGGGTTGATGCGGCGGCGGTGGCTGTGGCGTGGCTGATGCAGCATCCCGCGTGGATCGCGCCGGTGATGGGCACCAACAGCCTCGACCGGATCGCCACGCTGGCCGATGCGTGCAAGGTGGAACTCAGCCGCGAAGACTGGTTCGAGCTTTACACCGAGGCAAACGGCGACGACGTGCCATGATGGACGGGACAAAGGAGTTCGAGATGACCCAATTCCTGCCCGGCCCCGGCATGGAACGTGCTTACCGCGATGCGCTGGGGACGTTCGGTACGGGTGTCACCATCGTCACCATCGCTGGTCCGAAAGGGCCTGTGGCGATCACGGTCAACAGCTTCGCGTCGGTGTCGCTGTCGCCCGCGCTGGTGCTGTGGTCCATCGACCTGCGGTCCGACCGTTGTCCGCTGTATCGCGATGCGGCCTTCAGCGCGATCCATGTGCTGGGGCGCGAACAGGCTGATCTGGCGCGCCATTGCGCCCGGAACGGTCACGATTTCACCGGGCTCGACTGGACGATGTCGGACATGGGCGTGCCGCTTCTGGCGGGGTGCCCCACGCGGCTGGAATGCGAGCGGGTGGCGGATCATCCGGGCGGGGATCACCGGATCCTCGTCAACCAGGTGCTGCGCGTGACACGCGAACCGGGCGATCCGCTGATGTTTTCCGGGGGGACGTTCGGGCACTTCTCGCCGCAGCTCTGAAAATTGTGACACCCGCGGACAACGCGGGCATACCGGTCCGAAACGGATCGGTTCGCGCAGGGGGGAGACGACAGCGCCATGGCCGTGTTGCTTGGGCTTATCGCGCCGTTGCAGGCGCTCAACACGGCGCTGGGGCGTCTGGGGTACGGGTTCACCGTGCTGGCCATGGGCCTGATGGTGTTCGTCATCATCCTGCAGGTGTTCTGCCGCTATGTGCTGAACAACGCCCTGCCGTGGCCCGACGAGGCCGCGCGGTTCTTCATGCTGTGGATGACGGGCCTGATCGCACCCGTCGCGTACCGTCGGGGCGGGTTCGTGGCGATCGACATGGTCAGCCAAGCGCTGCCCGCGCGCATCGCTGCGGCGCTCGGGCTGATGCTTCTGACGCTGGCGATGGTGGTGCTCGTCAAGGGCATCCAGCTTGGCCACGCGCACACGATGTCGGGCTGCCTGTTCCGGTCGGGGTCGCTCTGGGTGCCGTTCTCGTTTCATTTCGCGCTGCCGGTGCCGGGCACGGGTCTTTCGCTGACGCTGTGCACCCGCGCCGATGTGGCGTTCGGGGTGACGGCAGGCTGGGTCAAGCTGCCGCTGGCCACGATGTACGCGTCGATTCTGGTGGGCATGGTCCTGCTTGCGCTCGTCAATCTCGAACTGATGCTGCGGGCGGTGGTGGCGATGATGGGCGGTGCGCGGTCGCTGCGGCCCATTCCGGGCGACGTGGTTGCGGGGGCGGAGTGACGGCATGCTGATCTGGTTCCTGCCCGGCTTTCTTGTCCTGCTTCTGATCGGGCTTCCGGTCTTCTTCGCCATGCTCGCGGCCCCCGGTCTGGTGCTGTTGCTCAACGGGCAGGAACGCGATCTCGCGCTCCTGTATCGCAACGTCTACAACGGGATGGACAGCTTTCCGCTGATGGCGATCCCGTTCTTCATGCTGGCGGGCGAGCTGATGAACCGGGCCGGCATCACCGAACGGCTGGTCGAATTCGCGCAGGCACTGATGGGACATCTGCGCGGCGGGCTCGCGCATGTGAACGTGCTGTCGTCGATGCTGTTCGCGGGCCTGTCCGGGTCGGCGGTGGCCGATACCTCGGCACTGGGGTCGATGCTGATCCCGGCGATGGAGCGGCAGGGATATACCCGCCGCTTCGCCGCCGCGATCACCGCGGCGAGTTCGGTGATCGGGCCGATCATCCCGCCATCGGGCATCATGATCATCTACGCCTATGTGATGGGCGAAAGCGTGGCCGCGCTGTTTCTTGCGGGCATCGTGCCGGGCATCCTTGTGGGGCTTGGCCTGATGGCGATGATCAAGGTGATGGCGGATCGCTACGACTTTCCCATCGCCTCGCGGCGCACCACCTGGGGCGAAACAGGTCAGGCCAGCCTGCGGGCGTTCTTTCCGCTGCTCACGCCGGTGATCATCCTTGGCGGTATCCTCGGCGGCGTGTTCACCCCGACCGAGGCGGCGGCGGTGGCCGTGGTCTATGCGCTGGTGATCGGGCTTTTCGTGCTGCGCAGCCTGAAACCGGGCGATCTGCCCGACGTGCTTGCGCGTGCGGGCATGACATCGGCGGTGGTGCTGCTTCTGGTGGGTGCCGCGATGGCGTTCAAGACCGTGGTGTCGCTGGCCCATGCGCCCGAAACGCTGGCGGCGATCATCCTCGGGCTGTCGGACAATCCGCTTGTCCTGCTGTTCCTGATCAACGTGCTGCTGTTCGTGGTCGGCATGTTCCTCGATGCGGGGCCGGCGATCATCATTCTCGGGCCGATCCTTGGGCCGATCTTCACCGATCTGGGTGTGGACAGCGTGCATTTCGCCATCATCATGTCGGTCAACCTGACCGTTGGCCTTGCGACGCCGCCCATGGGGCTGGTGCTGTTCGTGGCGTCCAGCGTTTCCGGCGAACGGGTCGAAGCCATCGCCCGCGCGATCCTGCCATTTCTGGCCGTGGAAGTCGCCGTGATCTTCCTGATCACCTTCGTGCCCGCGATTTCCCTGACCGTGCCCCGCCTTGCGGGTTTCGTGAACTGAAGAGCAAAAGGGAGGACCAAACATGCTCAGACCCCTGACCGCGCCGCTGCTGGCAGCAGCCATGGCCGTGACCCCCATGGCCCTTGCCGCACAGGAGATCACCCTGCGCGCCACCGCCAATTCCAACACCGAGGACGAGGATTACGACGGGCTCGTCGTGTTCAAGAACTACGTGGAGGCCGCATCGAACGGTGCCATCGCGGTCGAACTGTTCATCGGCACGCAGCTTTGCGCCGACGGTGCGGAATGCCTTCAGGGCGTGGCCGACGGCTCCATCGACATCTTCATATCGACCTCGGGCGGGGCTGCGGGGATCTTCCCCTATATCCAGGTACTCGACCTGCCGTATCTGATGAGCAGCGACCGGGTCGCGGAAATGGTCATGCAGGGCGATTTCGTGCGCACCATGCGCGACATGGCGCTGGCGGATTCGGGTGGCACGATCCGGCTGATGACCATCGGCAACACCGGCGGTTGGCGCAATTTCGCCAACACCCAGCGGCGCGTGCAGACCCCCGCCGATCTCGAAGGCTTGCGCATCCGCACCGTGGTCGCCGACCTGCCCCAGGAACTGACCCGCGCGCTGGGGGCGTCGCCGACACCGATTCCGTGGCCGGAACTGTTCACCTCGATCCAGACCGGTGTGGTCGACGGCACCGCAAACGGCATCACCGACATCATGGGCATGAAATTCCCCGATGCCGGCCTGCAGTACATCACGCTGGACGGTCACGCCTACATGGGCGCGCTGTGGTGGATGAACAACGACCGCTTCCTGTCCATGCCCGAGGATCTGCGCCGCGTGGTGATGGATGGGTTCTACCAGTTGCAGCAGGCGACCTTCGCCAGCCCCAAGCGCAAGTCGATCGCGGCCTACGAGGCCTTCGTCGAGGGTGGCGGCGACATCTACGTGCCCACGCTCGAGGAAATGGAGATGTTCCGCATGGCCGCGGCGCCCGTGTTCGACTGGTTCCAGGCCAACGTGCAGGGTGGTCCGGAGATCTATGAGGCGCTGACCAAAGCCGTCGCCGAAGCCGAAGCCGTTCTGGCAGAAGCGAACGCCCGCGACCTGAACTGAGACCCTTGCGGCGCAGGCCGTCACCGGCGTGGCGCAAGGGCGAAAGGACTGTACGGAAGTATGCCGCCATGCAGCCAATGTATGGCGGCATATCCATTATGTGACATTAACATGACGGTCAGCTGCCACCATATGCATGTCATACCGGAGGATACCGCCATGACACGCATCACCACACTGTTTACACTTCTTGCCGCGATGGCCTTCGCGGGTGCTGCCAATGCCGCCTCGGTCGTGTCTGCCGAAACGGATGCTACCGGCGGTGACTTCTCCAACAGCCACGCCAATCCGACCGTCTTCGCGCAGGACGTCTTCGTCGTGACCGGCGCACAGAACACCAAGCCCGATGTGGACTGGCTTCTGTTCGACGGGTTCGCGACGGGCACCGAACGGCTGGAATTCACCTTTACCAATCCTGGTGGCGACTGGGGTGGGCTGAACCTGCGGCTCAAGGATGCGGCTTTCAAGAACGTGCATGACTGGTGGCCGCTGATGGCCAGCTGGTCGATCGCCGGCGTGACCGACTCCAGGTCCGTGACCGTGAGCTACGTGCTCGATGGCTATACCGGGCCGGTCTACGCGGCGCTGGAATTCTACAAGGACAACGATTTCCGAAACGGCAACGGACTTGCGTACAGCATCGCGAAGATCGGCGGCACGACGCACCCCGAACTTGCGCCCCTGCCCGGACCTGCCCCCATTCCGGTGCCCGCGGCTGGTCTGTTGGCCCTTGCCGGGCTGGGATCATTGATCGCGCTGCGGCGTTCGCGCCGCGCCGACTGACCGCGCCTTACCGCGGCTATCCCGGGTCATGCTGCGCGCCGCGTCCGGATAACCGGGCGCGGCGATCGCGTGCATGTGCCGATCCCCCCGGCGGCGCAAGTCACGCTGGTGCATCGCAACGGTCGCCGCGCAGGTCGGCGGCTGCGACCGCGACGTGGGACGGCGATTTTGTCACACCGAACCGGCCACCTTCTGCGCGCACTTTCACGTTATAGAAACTTTGCACCGGAGCGGGTTGCTTGCGGACAAGGGACGGAAAACCTTGCAGATTTCATCGGATGTCACGGAACTTGACAGCTTCATCGTGGCGCGGGAAAAAATCTTTACAAAAAAGCCGCGATATTCCGTAGGGTTATTCCGTGATTTTCAAAAGATGGTAAGGTGCAGTCGGGAGAAGTCGTCCCCGCTGCGCAGATGCCGTTCCTGCCCCGGGTGCCGAACACAGACAGTTGACACATCTACGGGAGGACTCACATGACGAGTCAGACAGAGGGCGCCGCGCTCACTTATTCGCCGAGCGCCGCGTTCGCCTCGGCTGCCCATATCGACGCCGAAACCTATGACCGCATGTATGCCGCGTCGATCGCGGATCCGGATGCGTTCTGGGGCGAACACGGCAAGATGCTGGACTGGATCAAGCCCTACACCAAGGTCAGGGACGTCAACTTCGCCCTCGACAATCTGCACATCCGCTGGTTCGAAGACGGGATGCTGAACGTTTGCGCCAACTGCGTGGACCGGCACCTTCCCACGCGCGGCGACCAGACGGCCATCATCTTCGAACCCGACAACCCGGACGAACCCGCCAAGCACATCACCTACAAGCAGCTTCACAGCGAAGTCTGCAAGATGGCCAACATTCTCGAAGGTCTGGGCGTGCGCAAGGGCGACCGGGTCGTGCTCTACCTGCCCATGATCCCCGAAGCGGCCTATGCGATGCTGGCCTGTGCGCGGATCGGCGCGGTACATTCGATCGTGTTCGCGGGCTTCTCCCCCGATGCGTTGTCGGCCCGGATCAACGGCTGCGATGCGAAGGTCGTGATCACCGCCGACTACGCCCCGCGCGGCGGGCGCAACACGCCATTGAAATCCAACGCCGACGCGGCACTCCTGCACACCAAGGACAGTGTCAAATGCCTTGTGGTCAAGCGCACCGGTGGTCAGACGACCTGGGTCGACGGGCGCGATTACGACTACTCCGAACTGCACGCCGAAGCCGATGACACGACCCGCGCCGTGGCGGTCAACGCCGAGGACCCGCTGTTCATCCTCTATACCTCCGGGTCGACCGGCCAACCCAAGGGCGTCGTACACAGCTCTGGCGGCTACCTGCTTTACGCGGCGATGACCCACAAGTTCGTCTTCGACTACAAGGACGGCGACGTGTTCTGGTGCACCGCCGACGTGGGCTGGGTCACCGGGCACAGCTATATCGTCTACGGGCCGCTGGCGAACGGTGCCACCACGATCATGTTCGAAGGTGTTCCGACCTACCCGGATTCCAGCCGGTTCTGGCAGGTCTGCGAAAAGCACAAGGTCACGCAGTTCTACACCGCGCCGACCGCGATCCGCGCGCTGATGGGCAAGGGCACCGATTTCGTCGACAAGGTGGACCTGTCGTCGCTGCGCATTCTCGGCAGCGTGGGGGAACCCATCAACCCCGAGGCCTGGAACTGGTACAACGACAACATCGGCAAGGGCCTCTGCCCGATCGTCGACACCTGGTGGCAGACAGAAACCGGCGGTCACATGATGACGCCGCTGCCCGGTGCCCACGCGACCAAGCCGGGCGCCGCGATGAAGCCGTTCTTCGGCGTCCAGCCGGTCGTGCTCGATCCCCAGTCCGGCGAGGAGATCGCCGAAAGCCCGACCGAGGGCGTTCTGTGCATAAAGGACAGCTGGCCGGGCCAGATGCGGACCGTGTGGGGCGACCATGAACGGTTCGGCAAGACCTACTTCTCGGACTTCAAGGGCTACTACTTCACCGGCGACGGCTGCCGCCGCGATGCTGATGGCGATTACTGGATCACGGGCCGCGTCGATGACGTGATCAACGTGTCCGGGCATCGCATGGGCACGGCGGAGGTCGAATCCGCGCTGGTGGCCCATTCGAAGGTCGCCGAAGCCGCGGTGGTGGGCTATCCGCACGACATCAAGGGCCAGGGCATCTATTGCTACGTCACCCTGATGAACGACGTGGAGCCGTCCGACGAGCTGCGCAACGAACTGCGCAACTGGGTCCGCACCGAGATCGGCCCGATCGCAAGTCCGGACCTGATCCAGTGGGCCCCCGGCCTGCCCAAGACCCGGTCCGGCAAGATCATGCGCCGCATCCTGCGCAAGATCGCGGAGAACGATTACGGCAGTCTGGGGGACATCTCGACGCTCGCGGAACCGGGCGTGGTGGACGACCTGATCGAAAATCGCATGAACCGGGTCTGAGACCATGGACGGAGTGAACCAAGTGACCACGACACCCGCTGTGCTTATCCTGCTTGGCCCTCCGGGCGCGGGCAAGGGAACCCAGGCGCGCATGCTCGAAGAGAAGTTCGGGCTTGTGCAATTGTCGACCGGTGATCTGCTGCGGGCCGCCGTGGCCGCGGGCACCGACGCCGGAAAGGCCGCCAAGGCCGTGATGGATGCCGGTGGGCTTGTGTCCGACGATATCGTGCTGGCCATCCTGAAGGACCGCATGGGCGATCCCGACACGCAGGCAGGCGTGATCCTCGACGGGTTTCCGCGCACCACGGGGCAAGCCGAAGCGCTGGATGCGTTGCTCGCGGAAAGCGGACAGAAGATCGACGCTGCGGTGTCCATGGACGTCGAGGACGACGCGATGGTGGAGCGGGTTTCGGGTCGCTACACGTGCGCCAACTGCGGCGAAGGATACCACGACACGTTCAAGACCCCGAAGGTCGAGGGCGTGTGCGACAAGTGCGGCGGAACGGAGATGAAACGCCGTGCCGACGACAATGCCGATACCGTCCGGTCCCGTCTTGACGCCTATCACGCGCAGACCGCGCCGCTGATCGGGTATTACGACCAGCGCGGCGTGCTGCAGCGTGTGGACGCGATGGCCGATATCGGCGTCGTGGCCGATGCGCTCGGCCGGATCGTGGAGACGGTTCGGCACTGAGACATCCGGCGCCCCGGAGGGAGGGGCGCCGGATACGCAAGCAACCGCAGAAGTACAGTGCACGGCACCAACCGGAACCGTGCCACGAGATCTGCAAAACAAAAGGGAGCAACCGCGATGGCGGACAAATCTTCAAACAATGAGTATTGGGCAGCCAATATCCGGATCATCAGGATATCCCTGATCATATGGGCCCTGGTGTCCTATGGCTTTGCCATCCTGCTGCGGCCGCTTCTGGCCGGGATCCCGGTCGGCGGCACGGATCTGGGGTTCTGGTTCGCCCAGCAGGGATCCATCCTCGTCTTCCTCGTGCTGATCTTCTTCTATGCATGGCGGATGAACCGGCTCGACAAGCAATTCGGCGTAGAAGAGTAAGAAGGGCGTAAGGACAGATGGAACAGACAACACTCAACTTCATCGTCGTGGGGCTGTCGTTTGCGCTCTACTTCGGGATCGCGTTCTGGGCCCGTGCGGGTTCAACCGCTGAATTCTACGCAGCCGGTCAGGGCGTTCACCCGATCACGAACGGGATGGCGACGGCGGCAGACTGGATGTCGGCGGCCTCGTTCATCTCCATGGCGGGCCTTATCGCCTTCGTCGGCTACTCGAACTCGAGTTTCCTGATGGGCTGGACTGGCGGCTACGTGCTCATGGCGCTGCTGCTGGCCCCGTATCTGCGCAAATTCGGCAAGTTCACCGTGCCCGAATTCATCGGCGACCGGTTCTATTCGACCAAGGCGCGCATGGTCGCCGTGGCCTGCCTTCTCATGATCTCCGTCACCTACGTGATCGGGCAGATGACCGGCGCTGGCGTCGCGTTCTCGCGCTTTCTTGAAGTCAGCAGCACGACCGGTCTCATCACCGCGGCCGTCGTGGTCTTCTTCTATGCCGTTCTCGGCGGCATGAAGGGCATCACCTACACGCAGGTGGCGCAGTACGTCGTTCTGATCATCGCCTACACCATCCCCGCGGTGTTCATCTCGCTGCAACTGACCGGCAACCCGATCCCGAGCCTTGGTCTGTTCTCGAACATGGCACCGGGCCAGGTCGGCGCAGGCCAACCGCTTCTGACCACGCTTGACGGCCTGCTGACGGACCTTGGGTTCAACGCCTACACGACCGGAAACACGCCTTTCCTGATGGCGCTGTTCACCCTGTCGTTGATGATCGGCACCGCGGGTCTGCCGCACGTCATCATCCGCTTCTTCACGGTTCCGAAAGTGTCCGACGCCCGCATCTCTGCCGGCTGGGCGCTTGTGTTCATCGCGCTGCTCTACCTGACGGCGCCTGCCGTGGGTGCCATGGCGCGTCTGAACATCACGGACCTGATGTGGCCGGAAGGCACGCAGGGCCAATCCGTTTCGATCGAACAGATCGAGAACGATCCCGAGTACGCCTGGATGCAAACCTGGAAAGTGACGGGTCTTCTGGATTGGGAAGACAAGAACGGCGACGGCCTCATCCAGTACTACAACGAAGCCAACCCGGCCATGGCCGAACGGGCAGCGGCGGCGGGCTGGCAGGGCAACGAGCTGACAAAGTTCAACCAGGACATCCTTGTTCTGGCCAACCCGGAAATCGCAAACCTGCCGGGCTGGGTCATCGCGCTCATCGCTGCGGGCGGTATCGCCGCCGCACTGTCGACGGCTGCGGGGCTGCTGCTCGCCATCTCTTCGGCGATCAGCCACGACCTGATCAAGGCTGTGATAAAACCGTCCATCTCGGAAAAGGGCGAACTTCTCGCGGCCCGGATCTCCATGGCCGGTGCGATCGTCCTGGCGACCTACCTGGGTATCAACCCGCCGGGCTTCGCGGCGCAGGTTGTGGCGCTGGCCTTCGGTCTGGCGGCGGCGACGCTGTTCCCGGCGCTGATGATGGGCATCTTCTCCAAGCGCGTCAACGCAAACGGCGCGACCTGGGGCATGCTGGCCGGTCTGATCAGTACCTGTGCCTACCTGTTCACCTACCTCGGGTTCTTCTTCATCCCGGGCACCAACCTGCTCGATCCGGTCGCGTCGAACTACCTGTTCGGCATTCCGCCGACACATTTCGGCCCGATCGGTGCGCTTCTGAACTTCGGTGTGGCTTACTTCATATCCATGTCGACCGAAGAACCACCGCAGGAAATCCAGGACCTGGTGGAAAGCATCCGCATCCCCAAGGGTGCCGGCGCAGCTACGGGTCACTGATCTGACAGGCGGCGGGCCGACCCGTCGGTCCGCCGATCCTCATGCCATCCGGATGCGCGGTCACTGTGCCGCGCATCCGTATTTTTCCCTTCGCTCCGGAGCCTGTCATGGATCAGCCAGCCCATCCGATCCGCGAATTCCTGACCTCCGTGCATCCCTATGACACGCTGCCCCGCGCCGACCTTGACCATGTGATCGGGCAGATGCGCGACGCGACCTTCGGGCGCGGTGACCAGATTTATGCCGTCGGAGAGCGGCTTGAGGGACTGTGCCTCGTGATGTCCGGCTCCATCGAGATCCGCGACGGATCCGGCGAACAGATCTCGTTGCTCGGTCCGCGCAATTCCTTTGGGGAACGTGGGCTGCTGCGCGACGGCACGGCGGTCACATCGGCCTATGCCGTGGCCGACAGCCGTATCCTGATCCTGCCAAGGTCCGAATTCACCCGCCTGCGCGATGCACAGCCCAGCTTTGCGCGGTTCTTCGACCGCGGTGCGCCGGACCGCAACCGCGGCCTGTCCATGGCGACGACGCAGGTGTCGAACCTGCTGACCGGGCCACCCATTTCCTGCACGCCCGACACCACGATCCGGGATGCGGCCCGCCAGATGCGCGCGCGCAACATATCCTGCCTTGCTGTGGTCGAAGACGGCGCGCTGCGCGGGATCGTCACCACGTCCGACCTGTCCCACAGGGTCGTCGCCGAAGCGATCGACGGCACCCTGCCCGTGTCCACGATCATGACCCCGCAACCGATCACCTTGGCGCCAGATGCGCTGGCGTCGGACGTGCTGCACATCATGCACGAACGCCACATCGGCCACCTGCCCATCACCGATGACGGCAAGCTGATCGGCATGGTCACCCAGACCGATCTGACCCGCCTGCAGGCCGTGACATCGGCGCAATTCGTCAGCGACATCGCCCATGCGCGCACGCCCGGGGGCATGGCGCGCACGACCGCCCAGATCCCGCAATTGCTGGTGCAGCTCGTGGCCAGCGGGAACCGGCACGAGGTCGTCACCCGGCTGATCACCGACATCGCCGATGCCGTAACCCGGCGGCTGCTGACGTTGGCCGAGGACACGCTTGGCCCGTCACCCCTGCCCTATGCGTGGCTTGCCTGCGGCAGCCAGGGGCGGCGCGAACAGACCGGCGTCAGCGATCAGGACAACTGCATCATCATCGACGACCGGGCGACGGACGCCGACATGGCCTATTTCGAGCAGCTCGCGAAATTCGTCTGCGACGGGCTGAACACCTGCGGCTATGTCTATTGTCCCGGCGACATGATGGCCAGCAACCCGCGCTGGCGGCAGCCGCTGCAGGTCTGGCGGCAATATTTCGACGGCTGGATCGCGAGGCCCAGCCCGGAAGCCCAGATGCTCGCGTCGGTGATGTTCGACCTGCGCGTGATCGGCGGCACGGCCGATCTGTTCACCGACCTGCAGCACGACACGCTGAAACGGGCCGCGTCGAACAGCATCTTCGTCGCGCACATGGTGTCGAACTCGCTCAAGCACACGCCGCCGCTCGGGCTTTTGCGGGGGTTCGCCACGATCCGGTCGGGCGAGCACAAGAACCATATCGACCTGAAGCACAACGGCGTGGTGCCGGTCACCGATCTGGCACGGGTCTATGCGCTGCAGGGCCAGTTGACGCAGGTAAACACCCGCGCCCGGCTTGACGCCGCGGCCAAGAGCAATGTCCTGAGCGCATCGGGCGCGCGCGACCTGACGGATGCCTATGACCTGATCGCGCAGACGCGGCTTGATCATCAGGCGGATCGGGTGCGGCGCGGTCTGGCACCGGACAATTTCCTGTCGCCCGGAGATATCTCGGACTTTGAGCGAAGTCATCTACGGGATGCCTTCGTGGTGATAAAGACGCTTCAATCGGCCATCGGCCATGGGCGCGGCATGCTCGGATAGCAGGCCGCAACCACCGGACAACAAGGGGGGAGCCATGTTTCTGGAACTCATCGCGACACTGGTCATGGGACTTGGCGTGGCGGGACTCGTGATGCTCGCGAACAAGGTGCTGCGGGGCCGTTTGCCGCGCTGGACCGTGCCCGCGTCGGCCGGCATCGCCATGATCGCCTTTTCGATCTGGTCGGAATACTCGTGGTACCCACGCACGGCCGACAGCCTGCCGGAGCCGATCGTGATCGCCTGGAGCAACAGTGTAAGCGCCCCGTGGAAGCCCTGGACCTATGTTCTGCCGCAAACGACGCGGTTTGTCGCGGTGGATACCGCATCGATCCGCACGAATGACGCGCTGCCCGGACAACGGATGGTGAACCTGTATCTCATGGGTCGCTGGGCAACGGGACAGCAAATACGCATCCTTCTGGACTGTCCCGGCGCGCGGCGTGTGGACCTGCTTGAAAACGTGGCGATGGATGCCAACGGCGCGGTCGATCCGGACGCCTGGGTCACGATGGATCCGGCCGACCCCGTGCTGACGACAGCCTGCCGGGCGGAGGTAGGATGATGCCGGACACTTTTCTCCAGTCCGACCGGACAGACCAGACCGCCGCACCGGGCTTGCGCGTTGCGATGCTGTGTGATGCGCCGCCGCTTGCGCGGCTGCTGAACAGCACGCTCGCGCGGTTCGGACTTGCCGCAAGGCAGCTTCCCCCCGCCGCGCAGGCGTTTCGGGCGCTGCAGGCGGCACCCCCCGCCGTGCTGATCGTTCTGCTCATGGGGCGCGATCCCTGCGCGATGGCCTTGTGCCAGGCCGTGGGGCATGATCCGGCCTTCGCCGCGACGCGGCTGGTGATCGTGCAGGACAGCATGCGTCCGATCGACATGCGCAAGGCAACGGCGTTCGGTGCCGATGCTGTCCTGTCGCTTCCGCTGGACCCGGCCGCGCTCGATGCGGCGATCCGGCCGCTGTTGCCGGTGTCGGCCTGACATGCTGACGCGCCTGTCGCTCCGCCTGCGCATCTCCCTGTTCTTCGCGGCGATGGCGGGTGGGGCGATCGCCATCATCGTCGGAAGCCTGTGGTTCGGGTTCAGCCGCACCACCGCGGGCGATCTTACGTCGGCCTTGGCCACGGGCGGCATGTTTGCGATCTTCGGCGTGGTCGGCATGATCTTCGCGGTCTGGCGTCTGTTCGACGAGAATGTCGGGCGTGCGATCGAGCGGCTGTCGTCCGACCTGCGGGCGCGCGCCCATGCCGATGTCGCCCGCGACATCGATACCGAGTCTGCCCGCTACCTTGGCGATCTTGCCCCGGCGGCGGGCGCGGTGATCGAAAACCTTGCGGCGACGCGCAATCGACTGGACCTGACGGTCGCCGAACAGACGCGCCGACTTGCCGATCAGACCGCGCAATTGAGCGCGCTTCTGTCCGACATCCAGTCCGGTCTGATCCTGTGCTCGTCCCGTCATCGGGTCGTGTTCTACAACGGTCCCGCCGTGGATCTGCTGCGCGACACCGGGCGACCACGGCTTGACCGGTCGATCTTCGATCTGCTGCGCGAAGGGCCGATCCAGCGCACCTATCACCGGCTTCTGGACAACGACGAACTGGACGACGCGGAACTGCTGGTGTCCACAACCGGTTGCGGCCGGGTGATTGCCGCGCACATGCGGCTGGTCAGCGGCGCACTCGGGATCGGGGATGTGCCGGGATACGTGCTCACCCTGCGGGATGTGTCCGCCGACCTGCGCCTGCATGCCGAACGCGAACGGCTGCTGACCGACACGATCGACGCGCTGCGCGGCCCCGCGGCAGGCCTGCGCGCGCTGCTCGACATCCCCGATACCGCGGCAGGGCCGCACGGATCGCTGGAAGACGACATTCGCCGCGAAGCCTTTCATCTGACCGATCTCGTCCACGATCTTGCCGCGCGGCACGACGCGCGGGAAGACACGTGGTGGCCGATGCAGGACGTGCGCGCGTCGCATCTGATCGACGCGCTGCGTGGCCAGCTTGGCCCGGATGGGCCCAGCATTTCGGCGCCGACCGTGTTCCTGCGACTGCGCTGCGATGCCTTCGCGCTGGTCAACCTGCTGGCCGAGTTGATCGAAGGCGTGGTCCGCAGCGATCTGGCCCGCGCCTTCACGATCGACATCACCGCGGACAGTCCGGGTGCGCTGATCGTGATCGGCTGGGTCGGCGACCCGATGCCGATGGAGACGCTGCACGCGATGCTGGATCAGCCCGTGCCGGACAGTCCGCTTGCGGTGACGGGACGCGAGGTTCTCGATTTCCACAACACCGATATCTGGCCCGAGCGGCGCGATGGCGGACGCGCGGCGCTGATCCTGCCGTTGCGCGAAGCGGAACAGACGACACCGATCAACCTTGTCGCGGAC
Organism: Meridianimarinicoccus sp.; assembly: GCA_036770665.1. GTDB lineage: Bacteria > Pseudomonadota > Alphaproteobacteria > Rhodobacterales > Rhodobacteraceae > Meridianimarinicoccus. Next base: position 16,892 of record DAIPIS010000006.1, on the reverse strand, counting down.
CGGATCGACGAACGTCCGACCGTGTACGATTTCGATCTGCTGAACCGCGTGCCCGACGACACAAAGGCGGGCCGCAGTCTGCGCGACCTGACCTATGTGGTGTTCGACACCGAAACCACGGGGCTCGATCCGCGCGGCGGCGACGAGATCGTGCAGCTTGCTGCCGTGCGCCTGATGAACGGGCGGCGCGTGCAAGGAGAAGAACTGGACATGCTGGTCAATCCGGGCCGGTCCATTCCCGCGTCATCGACAAAGGTGCACGGGGTGACGGAGGCGATGGTGGCCAGCGCGCCGGGCATCGAAACCGTGGGCGCGAATTTCTTTCATTACTGCGAACATGCGGTGCTTGTCGCCCATAACGCACCCTTCGACATGGCCTTCTTCCACAAGCACGCAGGGCGCATCGGCGCGCGTTTCGAACACCCGGTCTTCGACACGGTGCTTCTGTCGGCGGTGCTGTTCGGACAGGGCGAAAGCCACACGCTCGATGCGCTTGCGGACCGGTTCGGCATCGTCATCCCCGAAGCCGACCGGCACACCGCCATGGGCGACACCAAGGCCACGGCCGAGGTGTTCCAGCGCATGATCCCGATGCTGGAGGCGCGCGGCATCGACACCTTCGACAAGGTGATCGACGCCATGCAGAAGAATTCCCGTCTCATGCGCGAAATGCAGGCGCGGATCGGCGGTTAACCCCGCCGCCCGCGCAACCGCCCCACCACGCCGCCCGGAAAGAAATAGACACACAGCACGAACAGAACGCCCAACCACAGCAACCAGCGATCCGGGTCGAACAGGTCGGGCAAAATCGGAAGCTCGGCCATGGCTGGCGGCACCTCACCCATCATGTCGCGCAGATAGGTCTGCGCCAGAACCACCAGCACCGCCCCGATCACGGCCCCGTGGAGCGTGCCCATGCCGCCGATGACGACCATCAACAGGATGTCGATCATCAGATCGAAACTCAACGTCACGTCCGGCCCGACATAGCGCAACCATATGGCGAACAAGGCCCCGGCCAGCGCCGCGATCACCGCCGAGATCACGCTGATCGCAAGCCGGTAGCGCAGCACGGAATAGCCCACGGCTTCGGCCCTGTGATCGTTCTCGCGGATCGCCACGAGCACGCGGCCGAAGGGCGATGTCACCAGCCGCAGCATCAGCACGAACAGCAGCAACGAACAGCCGAACACGAGGTAATAGTTGGCAATCTTGCCGGACACCCGCAGCCCGTCGAACACGATCGGCCCAAGCGTGAAGGCCGGGATCGTGCCCCAGGTTTCCGCGGCGGTCAGCCCTGCCGGGATGCGAAAGGTCAGCCCGTCCTCGCCGCCGGTCAGCGTGGACAATTGCGATACCAGCACCGCCACGGCGGAGGCGACCGCGAGCGTGATCATCGCGAAAAAGATCGCCCGCACCCGCAACGAGAACAGCCCGATCACCAGCGCGAGGGCCGCCGCCACGACAGCCCCGGCGACCGTGCCTGCCAGCAGCGCCTCGGGTCCGCGACCGACATGCAGGCTGGCCAGCGCCACGCCGTAAGCCCCCATCCCGAAGAACATCGTGTGCGCGAAGCTGACGATCCCGGCATAGCCCAGCAGCAGATCGAAGCTGGCCGCCAGAACGATCATGACGCACAGCCGCGCCGCGGTATCCAGCGCACGCGTGCCGTCGAACAGCACCGGTGCCATGGCCAGTGCCACCAGCACCGCCAGCAGGATCAACCGCAACGCCACCGGACCGGCGCGCGTCATGACGACCGCCCCGCCTGCCGCGCCAGCATCCCGGCCGGCCGCCACAGCAGCACCGCGACCAGCACCGTGATGGTGGACACCAGCGCCAGCTTGGGTTCCACAAACCCGACATAGTTCTGCGTGAGCCCGATCATCAGCGCGGCAAGAAAGCAGCCCGTGACTGATCCCAGACCGCCGATGATGACGGTGATGAACACGAGCACCATCAGATCCGCGCCCATCTGGGCGGTGACAACCTCCTGATACAGCGCCCAGAGCACACCGCCAAGCGCCGCCAACGCCGACCCCGCGATGAACACCCCCACGCCGACGGCGCGCAGCCGGTATCCCAGTGCCCGGACCATTTCGCCGTCCTGCACGCCCGCGCGCACGATCAGGCCGATCCGGGTGAACCGGAGCAACGCCCCCAGCAGCGCGAACACCGCAAGACCGACGCCCACGGCCAGCAGCCGGTAGGTTTCAAGCACGGCGCCGTGAAAGGTGATCGCCCCCTTCAACGCGGCAGGCCGGTCGACATAGATCTCCGCCGGGCCCCAGATCACATGGATCAGCTGTTCGGCGATGATCAGACCGCCCACGGTCACAAGAATCTGCTTCAGGTGCGACCCGCCCGCAGGCCGGACGATCACGCGCTCGAACAGACCACCCGCCACGGCCGCCACGGCCATCGCCGCCAACGCCGCAAGACCGATGGCCGCGAGATTCAGGGCAAGGTCGCTGGAGGCCGTCCAGTCCCCGAATCGCGCGAGCACGCTGACCGCGACGAACGCACCCAGCGACACGAAGGCCCCGTGCCCGAAGTTGATGACATCCATCAGCCCGAACACCAGTGTCAGGCCCGATGCCATCAGGAAGATCATCATGCCCATCGCCAGCCCGGCCAGCGTCAGCGTGATCCAGGACGTTCCGACGGTTTGCAGCGCCGCCGCGGCCCGCGCCGCCCACAGGTCCGGCGCCGTCGCAAGGCCCAGAAGCGTCTCGCCCTCCATGGGCATCGCCTGCAGGATCATCGCGCACGCGCCCAGAATGGCGATCAGCGGCACCAGAAGCCATGGCACCGCGCGCGCCAGTCCGTCGCCGCTGCGGCGGCGTGGCATGGGCCGGGAGCCTGCGGTCGGCATCACGGTCACGCGGCGTCCCCAAGGTTCAGTCCCAGAAGACGGGCCTGAAGCGCCGCGTCGCAGGCCAGTTCGTCCATCGTTCCACGCCACGTGACGTGCCCGTCGTCCATGACCACGCACGCATCGCCAAGCGCGCGGGCCACGGCGAAGTTCTGTTCCACCATCAGGATCGTCGCCCCTTGCAGTTTCAGATCGCGCAGCGCCGCGACCACGGTGTCCACGATCACCGGCGCAAGCCCCTTGGTCGGTTCGTCGATCAGATAGAGCCTGCGCTTTTCCACGAGAGCGCGCGCCAACGCCAGCATCTGTTTCTGTCCACCGGACAGGTTCCCGGCGGGCGCGCGCCAGAAGGTCGCGAGGGGCGGGAAAAGCCCCGTGAGCCAGTCCAGCCGGTCGCGGGGCACCCGCCCCGACCGCGCCCCCAGCGCGATGTTCTCCGCCACGGTCAGATCGCCGAAGATGCACATGCTTTCGGGTACATACCCGACACCCGCCCGCGCGATCCGGTGGGTGGGCCAGCGGTCGATCCGGTCGCCCGCAAAGGTGATGTCACCTGCCCGCGCGCGCCACAGCCCCATGACACTGCGCAACGTCGTCGTCTTGCCCGCGCCGTTGCGCCCCAGAAGCATCGTGACGGCCCCTTTCGGCACGTCGAAGGTCATGTCGTGCAAGATGCGGTAGCGACCGATATCCGTCGCCACGCCGGCGAGCGACAGGAGCGCGGCCGCACGCGCCGGATCGGCCGCGCGCCGGGGTGCTGCGACGATCGCGGGGATGGGCGGCACCGACGCGGCAGCCGGGGGTGGTGCGGCGACGCCTTGCCCGAAGGCTGCCGGTTGGGGGTGCTCCGCCGCGGGCGCGGCGCGAAATTGCTCGGTCAGGACCAGCGGGCCGCCGCGATGGAACGGATCAGGTGGCAGTGTCGGATCGCCAGCCGTGTACGTCATGCCCGCGTCCGGATGGTGCCACCGGTCCGAAGGCAGGTCCCCGGTGACGTCGGGCAAATCGTCGATGGGCGGATTCTCTGCGGCACCGGCTGGCGTCGGACCTTCGGCGAAGATCGGGTAACCCTCCGTCACGCCTCCGGTCGCAGCGCTGGGCACCCGTGACGGCAGTGGCGCGGGCGGCACCGGGTCGGACAGGGTGGTCCATGGGTCCGCTGGCGGCGCTGCAGTGGGTGCCGATCCCGGCGCTTCGGGCGGGACCGACGCTTCCGCCGTCGCCCGCGCACGGGCGCGCGCGGCATCCATGGCGGCGGCCAGCCGATCCACCCGAAGCCGCGGTCCGCCCTGTTGCTCATGGTCAGACATTGCCCGCTCCCTGCCCCATGTAGGCCACCTGTACGGCCTCCATGGCCATCACCGTCGCGGGCGTGCCGTCCGCGACGCAGCGCCCCTCGTGCAGCACCACGATCCGATCGGCAAGCTGCCGGATCACGTCCAGCTTGTGTTCCACCAGCAGCACGCAGCGGCTCCGGTCCTGCCGCAAGCCTTCGATCAGGCGCAGCACCGCGGGTGCCTCCTCGGCCGACATACCCGCCGTGGGTTCATCGAACATGAACACGCGTGGCTCCATCGCGATCAGCATCGCCACTTCCAGCTTGCGCTGGTCGCCATGGGACAATTCCGCCGCCAGACGATGATCAAGCCGGGCCAGCCGGACCTGCGCCAGAACCGCCTCGGCCACGCCGCGCACCTGCCAGTCGGATTCCGCCCGCCGAAGCATGCGCCCGCCGCGCCGCAGACGCGCCTGTACCACAAGCCGCACGTTTTCGAGAACGGTGAGATCGGGAAAGAGGTTCGTCTGCTGGAAGCCCCGCCCGATGCCCCGCCGCGCCCGTTCCGCGACCGGCAGCGCGGTGATGTCCGCGCCCAGAAGCTCGATCCGCCCGGCACTGGGGCGCACCTGCCCGGAGATCAGGTTGAACAGCGTGGTTTTTCCCGCGCCGTTCGGCCCGACGATCGCGGTCACCTCACCGGCGCGGAACACGCAGGACACCCCGTCTACCGCCCAATGGCCACCGAAGCGCACACCGAGATCACGGATCTGCAGCATGGCCGTCCCGCCCCCCTGTGCGGGCTCAGTCCCGCACCGGTATCGGGAGATCGTCGATGCCCAGTTCCCGCACCAGTTCGGGAATGGCCCAGTCCACTCCGTCTTCGACCCGGATGCGGAAATGGTACATGGACTGCAACGCCTGATGATCTTCGGGCCGGAACCGCATGGTGCCCTTGGGCGTCTGCCACTCCATGCCTTCCATCGCGGCGATCAGCGCTTCGGTGTCGGTGGACCCGGCACGCGTCAGCGCCTCCACCACGGCGATGCCTGCCGACATCCCCCCCGCGGTAAAGAAATCCGGCGGCGTGCCGAACCGGTCCATGTGCTGCGCCACCAGCCAGTCGTTCACCGGGTTGTCGGGAATGTCGTGGTAGTAATACGTGGCGCCTTCCATGCCCGGAAAATCCTTGTAGGCGGCGAGCGCCGCGAGGATGTTGCCACCGGTGGCGATCTCGATCCCGAACCGCGACGGGTCCATGGCGTTGATCTTGCCCATCGGGTTGCCGGCACCGGCCCAGATCAGGAACAGCGTCTTGTCGCCCTCCTGATCCTTCATCGCGGCGAAGATCCGCTCTGCGGCCGCCGTGAAATCGGTGGTGTCGGTGGGGACGTATTCTTCGTGCACCAACTCGGCCCCGGTGCCTTCCAGCGCCTCCCGGAAGGCGGCAACGCCGTCCCGCCCGAAGGCGTAATCCTGCGCCAGCGTCGCGATTTTCACCCCGGGCGCCCCGAGCGCCACGGCGTTCGCGATGGCATCCTGGCTGGAATTGCGCCCGGTCCGGAAGATGTATCGGTTCCGGTTGGCACCCGTGATGGAATCCGCCACCGCCGGTTCCACGATCAGGATGCGTTCGTATTCCTCGGCCACGGGCAGCATGGCGAGCGCCACGCCGGAACTGACCGGTCCGACCGCAAGGACCGCGCCATCGTCGCCGTAAGCTTCTTCCAGCAGCGCGCGCCCTTGCGCCGGGTCAAGCTGCGTGTCCTTCTCGATCACCACGATGGGTTCGCCCAGAACCTCCATCGTGCCATCGGTTGCATATTCGAGCCCCATCATCAGACCGGTATGGGACTGCGCGGCATAGGCTTCGAGCGCGCCGGTCTTTCCATAGACGTGGGCGATGCGGATCTCGGCGGCCAGCGGGCCAGCCGCAACCAGCGCGGCGAAGGTCAGGGCGGCAAGCGGTCGCGTGACGGTCATGGGCGGCTCCGGTCATGGCAGGGCGCGCGGGCGCGCGCGTCGGGTGCACGTTAGGCATGGATCCGGACGTGTTCAACTGCGCAATGCGGCTTGCGCTTGGCAGACGGTTCGGCATGTCCTAGGCACGGGGCGCGATGTCCACAGGGGGGGAACAGACCATGACAGATGCGGCAAGCTACGGGTTCGACACGCTTCAGGTGCACGCGGGCGCACGGCCCGACCCGGCCACCGGCGCACGCCAGACGCCGATCTACCAGACCACGGCCTATGTGTTCCGCGACGCCGAACACGCCGCGGCCCTGTTCAACCTGCAGGAGGTCGGGTTCATCTATTCGCGCCTGACCAACCCCACCGTCGCGGTGCTGCAGGAACGCATCGCCACGCTCGAAGGCGGGGTCGGCGCGGTGTGCTGTTCGTCGGGCCACGCGGCGCAGATCATGGCGCTGTTCCCGCTGATGGGCCCGGGGCGGAACATCGTGGTGTCCACGCGGCTTTACGGCGGGACAGTGACCCAGTTCAGCCACACGATCCGGCGCTTCGGCTGGTCGGCCCGGTTCGTGGATTTCGACGATCTGGATGCCGTGAAGGCCGCCATCGACGACGACACCCGCGCGGTCTTCTGCGAAGCCATCGCCAATCCCGGCGGCTACATCACCGATCTCGACGCCATTGCAGGGCTGGCCGACGCGGCGGGCCTGCCCCTGATCGTGGACAACACGTCGGGTACGCCGTACCTGTGCAAGCCCATCGACCACGGCGCGACACTGGTGGTGCATTCCACCACCAAGTATCTGACCGGCAACGGCACGGTCACGGGCGGGGCGATCGTCGATTCGGGGCGCTTCGACTGGTCGGCCTCGGGCAAGTTCCCGTCCCTGTCCGATCCGGAGCCCGCGTATCACGGGCTGAAATTCCACGAAACCTTCGGGCCGCTCGCTTTCACCTTCCACGGCATCGCCATCGGGCTGCGCGATCTCGGGATGACCATGAACCCACAGGCCGCCCATTACACGCTGATGGGGATCGAAACCCTGTCGCTGCGGATGCAGCGGCACGTGGAAAACGCCGTAAAGGTCGCGGCATGGCTGGAACAGGATCCACGGGTCGATTACGTCACCTATGCCGGGCTACCGTCGTCGCCCTATCACGACCGGGTGGCGCGCATCTGCCCGCGTGGTGCGGGGGGTCTGTTCACCTTCGCGGTCAAGGGCGGCTATGACGCGTGCGTCAAGCTGGTGGACGCGGTCGAGATCTTCAGCCATGTGGCGAACCTTGGGGACACCCGGTCGCTCATCATCCACTCGGCATCCACGACGCACCGGCAACTGACGTTGGAGCAGCAGCGCGCCGCGGGCGCCGCGCCGGAGGTGGTGCGCCTGTCCATCGGGATCGAGGATGCCGATGACCTGATCGCCGATCTGGATCAGGCGCTGGACAAGGCCACGGCCTGACTGCCGCCTGACACTGGCGCCTGATCCTGGCGACTGACTGCCGCCTCGCGCTGG
>DAIPIS010000006.1:2048-9153 GCA_036770665.1 Meridianimarinicoccus sp. | reverse complement strand
ACTGCCGCCTGACACTGGCGCCTGATCCTGGCGACTGACTGCCGCCTCGCGCTGGCACCTGACACTGGCGCCTGACACTGGCACCTGACACTGGTTCCGGCGCGGCATCCCGCAGCGCCCGAACCGCGCACCGCCACAACGCGCAGGGCTGCGCCACGTTTCGCCGGGTGCGCCGCGCCGTGCGGCATGGCCATCGCGCGCGTCAGTCGCGGATGGCGAAGGTCATCGTGACGTCTTCCGACAGGGTCAGACTGCCGGGTGCCACCGGAACGCCGGCATCGGCGGCCAGCATGCGCGACATCGGCGCGGGGGAATACCCTGCCGCGTCGCTGATCGTCAGAACCGGACCCAAAGTCACCCCCGCAGCGGATGCGTACCCGGCGGCCCGGTCCATGGCATCGCGCACCGCGTCCGCACGCAGCGCGGCCAGCGCGGCGTCCGGGTCCGCAAGCCCGAACGTGATGCCGTCGATCCGGTTCGCCCCGGCGCGCACCACGGTGTCGAGCAAGGCACCCAGCCCTTCGAGATCGGACAGCACGACCGCCACCTGCGTTTCGGCCGCGAACCCGACAATGCGCGGGGGGCGTCCGGGTTCCGGTCGCCCATTGGGATCGCGCATCTCGCGCAGGTCGATGGTCGCGGTGCGGATGTCGCGCGCCGGGATGCCCGCCGCGTCCAGTGTCTCGAACAACGCCCCAGCGTCGCGCCCCATCCGCGTCAGTGCCTCGGCGGCGGTGCGGCCCTCGGCCAGCACGCCGACGCGCAGGGTCGCCCGGTCCGGCGGCAGGTCGATCCCGGCCATGCCGGTCACGGTGATGCGCCGCGCTTCGTTCGCGGGATCCGAGGTCTGGGCCATCGCCTGCACCGGGACAAGCACCAGTGCGAGAATCGGCAGGAACGGGCGGAACATGGGTGCAACCTCCGGTATGGGGCATCTGGCACGGCGTTTGCGGCTGTGCAGCCGGTGAAACTCTGCTACGATGGACGTTAAAGAGCAGACAACACGATCGCGGCCAAGAGCCGGGCAGGCACATGACGGATTTCCACGCGCTCGACCTTTCCGGGGATCGCGCCGCGCTGCACCGCTGGGACGGGCGCGGATGGGTTTCCGTTGCGACCACTGCGCTGCATGACACGGATGACACCGTGGGGCGCGTGCTGGCCGACCTTCTCAGACCGGTCGCGGGCCTGCCCGTGGGCGCGGCATTGCCGGTCGACCGGATCACGGTCACCGATTTTCCCGCCGATGCCACGCCCGACGTGCCGCTTGGCGGACGCATCGACTGGATCGCGCTGCCGTCCGGCGGGTGGCGGCGGATGGTCCTGCCCGACGCGGCACTGGCCGAGGTCGAAACGTTCCTGACCGCCCTTGGCGTCCGGCCCGGCGGATGCATGGCTGCCGCGGGTGACGACCTGCCACCGGCCTGGTTCGGCACGTCCCGCAGTCCGGTGATCGACGGGCGTGCCGCCGACCGGCCCCGCTGTCTCGGACCGGCGGGCTCGGCGCCGCATGGGCGCATCGCAGCGGCACGGCTGCGGGCGCGCGCCGTCGCCGCACGGGACCCGGCACACCTGATCCCGCTGCCGGACGACGCGGCACCCGCGGACCCCGCCGCGCGCGCCGGTCGGTTCACGGGCCTGCGCCGCGCGCTGTCGACAGGGCGGGGGCAAGCGCTTGCGGTCGGTCTCTTGCTCATGGCGGGGCTCGGGTTCGGGCTTGTCGGCTGGACCATGGGCCCAGACCGCGACCCGACCCATCACATGCCCGATGTGGACTTGCTGGCCATGGCCCCCGCGCCGGCGGCGACGCCCGCGACACCCGGCCAAGACACGACCGGCGATGCCCCACGCCGGGCTGCGACACCGCGTCTCGACGCCGTGTCCGACACGGCGCAGACGGAAAATGCGCCGCAACCGGCACGGCAGCCCATCCTGTCGGCGATGGATGCGCCGCCAGGCATGAACGCCGACGCCACGTTCTACAGCCCGCCCCACCTGCTCTCGGCCGTGGCAGCCACCGGTGCCGATCCGCTGCTCACCATTCCCGGCCTCGATCCGGTTTTCCGAACCGACGCGCTGGCCCTGCAGGATGCGCGCCCGCCGGACGCCGTGCCAGCCGCACGACAGACGCTCAATCCGCCCGGTCCTCCGGAACAGACCCTCGTCGTGGACGAACGCGGGCTGATCCGGCCCAGCCCCGAAGGTCGCGTGTCGCCCGACGGGTTCACCGTCGTGGCCGGTCTGCCGCCCGCCGCCGTGCGCCCGCGCCCCGAACGTCTGGCCGAGGACGTCGTGGTCCTGATGCGGCGCGCCGATCTTCCGGAAGACGATCCGCTCCGCCGGTTGCTGCCGCAGCTGCGGCCGGAAGGTCTGGCCGAACGGCGCGAACGCGACCAGTTGGGCGGGCGCACCGCCGGGGAGCTGGCGGTATTCGTGCCGCGACAGCGCCCGGCCTCGCCACAGGAACAGGCCGGTCCCAGCGTCGTGATGGCACCCACCATCGCGCTGGGTCCCCGCCCGGCACCGCGCGACATGGATATGCTTGCGCGCGCCAGAACCACGGCGCAGCGCCAAAGTGCCCCCAGTGCCCCGAGTGCCCAAAGCGCCGAGAGCGCCCCAGCCGGTCCGGCGATCGCCGCCGCGGATGTGGCCCGGGTGTCGGCCCCCACGTCGGGCACCGTGGCCGAACGCGCCACGACCCGCGTCAGCATCAACCTGTCCGAGATCAACCTGCTCGGAACGTTCGGTGCCGGCAACAGTCGGCGCGCGCTGGTGCGCCTGCCATCGGGAAAGGTCGTGAACCTGTCGGTCGGCGACCGTGTCGACGGCGGGCGCGTCCAGTCAATCGGCGACGGGCAGTTGGGCTATGTGAAATCGGGACGCACGGTCATGCTGGTGATGCCGCGCGGTTGATCGGGATCGCGGGCGATCCGCATGTCCCCCGGTGTGCGGACGTGCTTGCGGGACCACCGGGTCGCGCCGCAGACCCGCGCCGGGCCCGGACCCCGACGGCGATGCGCCCCACAACGCCCCGTATCGGCACGGCAGCACCTGTGGCCGCAGCGCCGGTGACCATGACACGGACCCGCCGGAGCTGCCCTGCGCCCCGCCGCGCGACGCGGGCCGATCACCGCGATCGTTCGGCACGTCTCCCGGGCCCGGTAACCCTTCAGACGTCGCTGACCCCCGCCTCGTCGAATGTCGCCATGCCCGACAGGCAGGCCGCAGCCCCGCGCACGATCCCGATCGCCAGCGCCGCGCCCGACCCCTCTCCCAGCCGCATGTCGAGGTGCAGGAGCGGTGTCTTCCCCATCGCCTGCAACAACCGGCCATGCCCGGCTTCCGCCGACATGTGGCCAGCGACAGCGTGGTCCAGCGCGCCGGGCCGTTCGACCGCCAGCGCCGCGGCAGCCGCGCAGCAGATGAACCCGTCCAGCACGACCGGGATCGACAGTTGCCGCGCCCGCAGGATCGCCCCCGCCATGGCCGCGATTTCCCGCCCGCCAAGGCAGCGCAGGGTTTCCAGCCCGAGACCGGCGGCCGCCGCGTGCCGCGCCAGCGCCGCGTCGACCACGGCCGCCTTGGCGGCCAGCCGCGCGTCGTCCAGCCCGGTCCCCCGGCCGGTCCAGTCCATCGCACCGCCCCCGAACAGTGAGGCCGCAATCGCCGCCGCGGCGGTGGTGTTGCCGATGCCCATTTCGCCCGCGACGAACAGGTCGGCCCCCGGATCGACGGCGCGCCAGCCCGCGGACAGAGCGGCGCAGAGTTCCGCCTCGGTCATGGCGGGGGCTTCGGTGATGTCGGCGGTGGGCCTGTCCAGATGCAGCGCGACCACATCGAACCGCGCGCCTACAGCCCGCGCGAGCTGGTTCACCGCAGCCCCACCGGCTTCGAAATTGGCCACCATTTGCGCCGTCACTTCGGGTGGAAAGGCCGACACGCCGCGCGCCGCGACCCCGTGGTTGCCCGCGAAGATCACGATCTGCGGCAATGCGACGACCGGCCGGTCCGTGCCGCGCCAGCCCGCATACCAGATCGCGAGATCCTCCAGCCGTCCCAACGCGCGGGGCGGCTTGGTCAGGCGGGCGTTGCGATCGCGCGCAGCCACCAGCGCCGGGACATGAACGCCGGGCAGATCGGCAAGAGCTGCGCGAATCTGCGCCATCGTGGCAAAGGGCAATATGGACATCGGCGACCTCGGATACCTTCTGCGTTGATCTTCGCAGGCGGTGACGCTACCGCGGACACGGTCCAAGGGAAACCGACAAAGATGCCGCGCGCCCCCATCGTCACCCTGCATGATCTGGCCGCCGCACTGGGCCTGCTGACGCGGCTGCCCGTGCCGGTGGACGGCGCGCGCGCCATGGCCCGGGGTGCCGGGGCCGCCTGGGCCTATCCGCTGGTCGGTGCCCTTGTGGGCGCGCTGGCCGGTGCGGTCTGCGTGCTGGGGGCGTGGCTTGGACTGCCGCCGCCGCTTTGGGCCGGACTTGCCGTGGCCGCACTGGTCATCGTGACCGGCGCGCTGCACGAGGACGGGCTGGCCGACACCGCCGACGGGCTGTGGGGCGGCTGGACGCGCGACCGGCGGCTCGAGATCATGCGCGACAGTCGCATCGGCAGTTACGGGGTCGTGGCACTGGTGCTTGTGCTGGGGCTGCGGGCGGGCGCGCTTGCCAGCCTGTCGCCCGCCGCGGCCGCGCTCGGGCTGATCGCCTGCGGAGCGCTGTCGCGCGCGGCGATGGTGGCGCTCTGGTCCGCTCTGACCCCCGCACGCACCGATGGCCTGTCGGCGAACACCGGCCAACCCGGACGGGTCACCGCGCTTCTGGCAGTCGGGCTGGGCACCGGTCTGGCCATCCTCGCCTGCGGCGTCGCAGGCCTGGCGGCGACGGTGGTCGGCGTGGTGGCCGCAGCCGTGGTCGGGCTGATCGCACGGGCGAAGATCGGCGGACAGACCGGCGATGTGCTCGGCGCCGCGCAACAGATGGCCGATGTCGCGGCACTTCTGGCGCTGGTCGTCCTCATGCGGGCGTGACCGCCGGCGGGGGTCGGGCACGAAAAAGGGCCGCGCCGGCAGGCACGGCCCGGAGCGAGGTCGCGCTCCGCGCTCAGGCGGCGCGGGTCAGCAGCACGTCGCCCACCTGACGGTGCGCGTCGCCTTCGTCGCCACCGCTCACGGCGGCCACCTCGCGGGTCAGACGTTCAAGGGCCGCTTCGTAAAGCTGGCGTTCCGAATAGCTCTGTTCGCGCTGATCATCGGCGCGGTGCAGGTCGCGCACAACCTCGGCGATGGCGATCAGGTCGCCCGAATTGATCTTCTGTTCGTACTCCTGCGCCCGACGCGACCACATGGCTTTCTTGACCTTGGCCTTGCCGCGCAGGATCTCCATCGCCTTGGAGACGACATCGGGCGACGACAGCGACCGCATGCCCACATCGGCCGCCTTGTTGGTCGGCACGCGCAACGTCATCTTGTCCTTCTCGAACGAGATCACGAACAGTTCGAGGCTGATACCCGCGATTTCCTGTTCTTCGATCGACACGATCTGGCCGACGCCATGTGCTGGATAGACGACATAGTCATTGGCACGGAATTCGGACGATTTCGCTTGGCTCATTTGGTTATCCATCCTAACGGTTCGCCCCTAGTCCCGGTGGCCAACCGGAATCTAAGGGCAAAAAAGAACGTGCTCGGCCATGATCGGGCGAGACGTTCCGGGTCACCTTGGTATTTTGAAACACCAGAGTAACACATTTGGAGCAGCGCGCAAAGCCCCGTGACATGGCGCACAGGGCTATGTCCTGCGGCCGTTCGGATGGTCCGAGAACCGGGTTGCAGCGGTGTTCAGCCGCCCTCGCCGGGTTTCTCGGAGAAGATGGTGGCCAGCTTGCCGGGCTTGCCGTCAAGCTCATCCGCCGTCGGCAGCGGGTCCTTCTTGGTGTAGATCACCGGCCACAACTCGCTGTACTTGCGATTGAATTCGACCCACGGTTCCATGTTGGGCTCCGTGTCCGGACGAATCGCGTCGGCGGGACATTCCGGCTCGCAGACGCCGCAGTCGATGCACTCGTCCGGATGGATCACGAGCGCGTTCTCGCCTTCGTAAAAGCAGTCCACGGGGCAGACCTCGACGCAGTCGGTATACTTGCACCCAATGCAGTTATCGGTGACGACATAAGTCATAAGGCGGCTCGCTTTTCCTACGTCCCGCTTACCTAATGCGGTGGTTTGGATCAATCAAGCGGACCTTGCCGCGAAAGCCGCCCGGCGCGACGTTCTTTCCGCCCCACCCGGCCGGTCACCGGCTCCGGGGCGCCAAGCTCGGCAGGGGGTGGCGGTGCGGGGGGCGACAGGTCGTCATAGCTCGCCCGGGCTTCGGGGGCGGGGCCCCGGCGGTGTGGCAGCGTCAGGACCCGCACCACGCGCACCACGCGGCCTTGCGAGAAGGTCAGCGTGTTGCCAGGTCTAACCGCCTGCGCGGGTTTCGTCGCGCGTGTGCCGTTAACACGGACATGCCCAGCCGTGACCTGTGTCGCCGCAAGGCTGCGGGTCTTGAAAAACCGCGCGAACCAGAGCCATTTGTCGAGCCGGAGGCTCGCGGAAGGATCGCCTGGCCGGAGGCTCGCGGAAGGATCGCCTGGCCGGAGGCTCGCGGAAGGATCGCCTGGCCGGAGGCTCGCGGAAGGATCGGCTGGCCGGAGGCGTGTCATTTCCTCGCCTGCCGGAACACCCCCGCCAGGACCGGCCGAGGGACCAGAAATGTGGTCGCCCCGCGAAAGCTTCACGGGTTCGCGGGTTCGCGGCGCATCGTCGGTCTCGCCGCGGTCGGGCGCGGCGCGGCCGTCGTCAGATCTTGTCACGCAGGCCCATCAGCGCGGCGGCGAACGGGTTGTCCGGATCGATGGGCTTTTCGGACCGCGGCGGACGGGCGGCGAATGTGGTTTGCGGCTGTGCCGGATCGTGCTGCGGGCGCTTGCCTTTTGGCTTGCCGCCCTTGGGCCGGTCGCCGCCCGGCGTGCGATCGCCGCCTTGGGTCCGATCACCGCCCTGCTTGCGATCCCCGCGCGGTCTGTCGCCGTGCCGTTCGCCCTGACGCTCCCGTTT
>DAIPIS010000006.1:0-1948 GCA_036770665.1 Meridianimarinicoccus sp. | reverse complement strand
GCATCGACCACCGCGTCGCTCACCACTTCGGCCACCACGGGAACCGCTTGCGGGGCACGCTCCGCGACCGGGTCCGGCGCAACTGCGACCGTTACCGCGACAGGGGCATCGGCGGCGGCGCTGGCATCGTCGCCGACGTCATCCGACGGTGCCGATGCGCCATCCCCCGTGGCATCGGATGTATGGTCCGGCGATACGGCGAGAGTGTCTCGGGACACGGCCTCTGCGCCGTCCTGCGCCGTGACCGCCGCATCCGCGCCAAAGGGGTCGGAACCCGCTGCAGCGCCACCGGACACGGCCGCCGCACCGTCCTGCGCCGTGGCCGTCGCATCCGCGCCAAGAGGCTCGGCACCCGCCGGGGCGCCGTCATCGGGCAACGCTGCGCTGTCCGGTGCGTCGATGGCAACCGTCGCCGGGTCTGCCGACACGACCGGGGCCTCTGGCGGGACGGTCCCGGCCTGCACGCCCGCGCGTGCCGCCGCCTTCGCGTCCACCGGGCGCTGCTTGGGGCGCTCTGCCCGCTCCGCAGCGTACCCCAGGCCTTGCATCAACACTGCGAACTGCTCCAGCGTCATCCCGGTGATCGACAGCATGTCCGCCGTGGCTTCGAACCCGCCGCGCGTGTCCTTCCCGCGCAGCATGTCGGCCAGCCGTTCCAGCATGTCGATCCGGATCGCCCGGTCGCCCGCCGCATGATATCCCGACATGGTATGATACCCGTCGGGCATGCCCGTGCGCACCGGCACCGTCACAAGGCCGGGGGGCGGGCTTTCGGGAAACTCGTCCAGACCCGCAGCAAGCGACCACAGCACCAGCCGCAGCCGGGTCGGCGCGGGCTTCAGCAGCAGCGGCAGGAACACGGTGAACTGCCCGAACCGGATGCCGTGCTTGCGCAACGCACCCCGCGCATCCTGATCGAGCTGCTTGACCTCGTCCGCAACACCGGCGCGCGGCAGGATGCCATGCGCTTCCACCATGCGGAACGCGAACCCGCGTGCCAGCCCGGTCAGCGCGTCGTCATCGCGCAGCGCGAGAAGCGATTCGAACAGGCTCGCGATCTTGCGGTCGATGAAATGCTGCAAGCGGCGTTCGACCTTCTGCGCGACGTCCGGCCCGGCTTCGTCATCGACAAACCCCTGCACGCGCGGGCGCAGCGGATCGGGGCCGGCGATCAGCTTGCCCACGGCGCTGTCGCCCCACATCAGGCCGCCCTGTTCGGTGTAATCCAGCTCTGTGTCGGGCGCGTTGTAGAGCCGGTCGGCCCGCAGGTGGAAATGCGGTGCGAGCGATTGCAGGCTGGCCTGACGCAGCGTGCGCGCCTCGTCCGGGCTCGCCGACTGGTCCTGCGCAAAGCGAAAGCCCTCCAGCCGTCCGACGAACTGACCTTCTACCGTCACTTCGCCCTTGTCGTTCACGTCTGCCACAAGGCTCTCCTTCTGCTTCAACCGGCGCAGAAGCACGGATGTGCGCCGGTCAACAAATCTCTGGGTCAGGCGGGCATGAAGCGCATCCGACAGGCGGTCTTCTACAGCCCTCGTCACGTCGCGCCAATGGCTTTCGTCATCCAGCCACCCCTTGCGCTGCGCGACGTATGTCCATGTGCGGATGAACGCGAGCCGCTTGGACAGGGTGTCGATGTCGCCTTCGGTGCGGTCGATGCGCTTGACCTGGCGGTCCATCCAGTCGTCGGGAATGCGGCGGTATTCGTGCAGAAAGCCGAAGATCGTCTCCAGAAGACCCGCGTGCTCGGCATGGCTGATCCCCCGGAAATCCGGAATCCGGCACACGTCCCACAACAGTTGCACGTCAGGTCCACCCCGCATCCGGTCGCGCACGGCGGGTATCTCGGCCAGCGTCTTCAGCGCCAGTAGATCGTCGGCATCGCGCGCTCGGGTCAGCCAGTCGTCCCGGGTCTGCTGTTCCAGCGATCCGATCAGCCGCCCGACGG
>DAIPIS010000325.1:0-2078 GCA_036770665.1 Meridianimarinicoccus sp. | reverse complement strand
CCATCAGCCCGCGCGCGCCAACGTGGCGGGGGTCACGGTGATGCCGACCGGCTGACCGGCGGCGTCACAGCAGGCTGGCACCCAGCACGAGAGCCGGAGCCGTCAGCACGAACCCGGCGATCACAAGGGCACCGTCGCGCAGGGTCAGTCCGATCCCGAACAGCAGGATCGGCACGCCCGCAATGAGCGGCAGCGCGGGCAGGATGCTGAGAAAGATCATGGCGAAGCCGCCGAACAGCACCAGCGCCGCGATCACCCGGACCGTCTGGCCATTGATGACCCATGACAGGCGCGGGCCGACAAAGCGTCCGAAGCGGCGCGCCGGGGGCTGCGCACGTTCCATGCTGGCGCGCAGCGTGTCCGACCCGATGCCGATGTTCCCGAATGGCCCCGGCAACCACACACCGCGACGGCCGCGCAGCATCTGCGCACCGCAGAGCATCAGCAACACGCCGACGAGCACGGAAAAGCCGGGGATCGCACCCACGGGCAGGACCAGCAACAGCGACAGCACGGCGAGCATGGGGCCATAGCCGCGCTCCTGCAGGGTTTCGACCAGTTCGCGGAGCGTGACCTTCTGCTGGTCCGCGCCAAGTTCGGCAAGGTCCTGCAGGATGCCTTCGAGTGGTTGATCGGTCACGGGATACCTCCGGGTGCGGTGCGCTTGAGATGACCAACGCGGCAGCGCCCGAAAGGTTCGCGGCGTGTCAGCGGCGTAACGACGCGGCGGGGGTGCCGCATGCAGACGGATCAGCCCGTTCCCAAAGTGGCGTAAGCAGAATTATGTAAATAATAGCTTCGGGACCGCGCACCGCGGATGCTGGCACCAAGACGCTTGGCGCGCTAGCCTTGGACGATGGATGCCTTTGCCGACCTGTTCCGCGCGCTTGACCAGACCACCCGCACCTCGGCCAAGGTCGCGGCGCTGGCCGATTATTTCCGCGCGGCCCCGGACGCGGACCGGCTGTGGACAATCGCGCTGTTGTCCGGGCGCAGGCCGAAGCGGCTGATCGGCACGGGCCAGTTGCGCGACTGGGCAGCGGCACGGGCCGGTGTGCCCTTGTGGCTCCTGGAGGAATCCTATGCCGTGGCGGGCGATCTGGCGGAGACCATCGCACTGATCCTGCCGCCCGGCGACGGGCGTGCCGCGCCGTCGCTCGCTGCGGTGCTGGAGGACCTGAGCGCGCTCGCGGGGGCCGACGAGGCGGTGAAGCGCGCGGCCGTCAACGGCTACTGGGACAGTCTGCCCGACGGCGCGCGGCTGGTGTTCAACAAGCTCATCACCGGCGGGTTCCGCATGGGCGTGTCGCGCACACTGATGACCCGCGCGCTGGCCGAGGCCACGGGGATCGACGGTGCGGAACTGGCACACCGGCTGATGGGCGACTGGGACCCGCAGCGCACGACATTCCGGCGGCTGGTGCTGGACCCCGACCCCGGTGAAGGCGACGCGCGGCCCTATCCGTTCTGTCTCGCCTACCAGATCGAGGACGCGCCCGACACGCTGGGCGACCCCGCCGACTGGCTGGCCGAGGACAAGTGGGACGGCATCCGCGGCCAGTTGATCCGGCGCGGCGGCGGCTGGCACCTGTGGTCGCGGGGCGAGGAACTGGTGACGGATCGGTTTCCGGAACTGGCGGCATCGCTCGACATGATCCCCGATGGCTGCGTGCTGGATGGCGAGATCATCGGCTGGCGGGACGGGCGGCCCCTGCCCTTTGCCGATCTGCAGCCGCGCATCGGGCGCAAGTCGGTGCCCCGATCGCTGCTGGCGAAGGCCCCCGTGGCGCTGCTCGCGTACGACCTGCTGGAATGGGAGGGGGTGGATCTGCGCGCGGCCCCGCTTGCCGACCGGCGGGCGCGGCTGGCGGGGGTGCTGGCCCCCCTGCCCGACGCGGCCCCCCTGCGGCTGTCGCCCGCCGTGGCCTTCGACGACTGGGGTGCGTTGGCGGCATACCGCGCCGATGCCCGCGCGCGGGGGTCCGAAGGGCTGATGCTGAAGCGGCTCGCCGCACCCTACCGCGACGGGCGGCGCAAGGGCGACTGGTGGAAATGGAAGCTGGACCCGATGACGGTGG
>DAIPIS010000080.1:0-9391 GCA_036770665.1 Meridianimarinicoccus sp. | reverse complement strand
CGGCGATCTTGAACTTGCGCGGCAGGAACTGGAATTCCGGGTGATCGGTGGACCATTGCCGGATCAGTTCGGCCACCGGGCGCGGGTCCGCGATCTCGTCCGCCGCAGCCCCGGCGAAATGGTCGGCGGTCACGTTGCGGATCGTGTTGCCCGAGGTCTGGATCGCGTGCATCCCCACATCGGCCAGCGCGTCGAGCATGTCGGGCACATCGGCCAGCACCGGCCAGTTGAACTGGATGTTCTGGCGCGTGGTGAAATGGCCATAGCCCTTGTCCCAGCGGTCCGCGATCAGCGCGAGCTGGCGCATCTGGCGGCTGTTCAGCGTGCCGTAGGGGATCGCCACCCGCAGCATGTAGGCATGCAGTTGCAGATACAGCCCGTTCATCAGGCGCAGGGGTCTGAATTCGTCCTCTGTCAGCGACCCGTCCAGACGGCGGGCCACCTGCGCGCGGAACTGCGCCACGCGGTTGCGCACGAAGGCGTCGTCAAACTCGGTGTAGGTATACATGCCTGGTCCTTTCGGAGGGAAGCGGACGGGAGGCCCCGGCTCAGGGCCGGGGCGCCGCAGCGTCCGACTGCTTGCCGTGCGGATAATTGGACGGGCCGCGGGCGCGGAACGCATCGCGGAAATGCACCGGTTCGGGGCCGTGCGGGCCTGGGCGCGCTTCGGCGAGATACGCACCCACGACCGCATGGGACTGGCGGCTTGCGTCAAGCAGCCGGAGCGCTGCGATGGCCTCGTCCTCGATCAATTCGGCATCGGCGTGGTCGCGCGACCAGCAGTCATCGGCGGTGAGGTAGATCACGTCGCCGCGCAGGAGGTCGTTGGCGGTCACGATCTTGGGGGTGAAGCGGCGGCTCACAGGGCAAGCTCCTTGGCAGGCAGGTGGGGCAGGGCTATTGCGGCGGCGCGCGGTGCGAGACCGTAGAGAATGACGGCGGGACCGGTCAGGGCCGCACGGGCGATGTCGTCAGAGAGGCTCCCGAGCCGCGCCATGACCACCCGTTCGTCGGGGCGGGCGGCGTTTTCCACCACGGTCACGGGGGTCGCGGGATCCGCGCCGTGCATCATCAGCCGTCCCTGCAGGAACCGCGCACCACGCTTGGCCATGTAGATCGCGGCCACCGTGCCCGGACGGGCGAGTGCATGCCAGTCGTGTTCGGTAAAGCCCGCCATGTCGTGGCCGGTGAGCACCCGCAGGTCGGAATTGCGGCCCCGCCGGGTCAGGCTGGTGCCGAGGCTCGCCGCCGCCGCCGAGGCCGCCGTGATGCCGGGGATCACCGACCAGTCGATCCCGGCGGCTGCCACGGCGTCGGTTTCCTCGTCCAGCCGCCCGAACACGGACGGATCGCCGGATTTCAGCCGCACCACGACCGCACCCGCGCGCGCATGGTCCACCATCATGGCGTTGATGTCGTCCTGCGCGGTGGCGGGGCCGAAGCCTTCCTTGCCCGCGTCGATGATCGTGGCCTCGCGCCGGGCAAGCTCAAGGATCGCCGCGGGCACCAGCCGGTCGTGGATCACCACATCGGCGGTGTCGAGGGCGCGGCGGGCCTTGAGCGTCAGGAGTTCCGGATCGCCCGGCCCCGCGCCCACGAACACCACGCGCCCCGGTTCGGGGGCCGCATCCAGATGCCGCGCCAGCAGCCGGTCCAGCAACCGCTGCACGCCGGGCACGCCGTGGTCTTCCAGCGCGCGGGGACCGGCCCCGAAATAGAAATCCGACCAGAAATCCCGCCGCTTGCGCCCCATGGGCAGGGCATCGGCGGCGCGCCGGAATCCCTTGCCGATCCGCGCCAGCGTGCCGAGACCCGTGGGAAGTGCCGCTTCCAGATCGGCCTTGATGCGGCGGGCCAGCACGGGGGCGGCGCCTTCGGTGCCGATGGCGACGGTCACCGGGTCGCGGTCCACGATGGCCGGCGTGATGAACTGGCTGTCTTCAAGGTTGTCCACGATGTTGACCATCGCCCCGTCGGCGCGGGCGAGGGCGGCAAACCGGGCGTCCTCGGCGGCGTCCTCGTTGGCGCCATAGGCGAGCACGGCGCAGAGCGCGTCGCCTGGTTCCGCCGCGCGGCGGATCAGGCGCAACCGACCCTCGGCGGCCCAGCCGTCGATTTCGGGCGCGGGGTCGGCGGCGAGCACGGTCAGGTGTGCATCCGTCCGCATCAGCAGCCGCAGTTTGGCCAGCGCCGCGTCGCCACCGCCCGACAGGACCACGCGCCGCCCCGCGACGGCCACGAAGATGGGAAAATGTTGCATGGCTGGGCGCTCCGCTGGGGCTAGGCTTGTCCGGAAATATAGAATATCGTTCCGCCATCTGCCTAGTGAGCCGGAATGATAAGAACGTCTGTTCTCCATTCCGCGACGCGGCGAACGATGATCCAAGGATGCGGGAGAGAACGGAATGGCGGTGCGGCTGGACGAACTCGACCGGAAAATCCTCAACGAACTGCAGGCCGACGCGGGCCAGACGCTCGACGATATCGCGGGCAAGGTCGGCTCGTCCAAGACCCCGGTGTGGAACCGGATTCGCAAGATGCGCGAGGCGGGCGTGATCGGTCAGACCACCGTGATCCTCGATCCCGACGCGCTGGGGCTGGAGGCGTGCTTTTTCGTGCTGATCCGCACGTCCGAACACGAGGCCGACTGGCAGCGCAAGTTTCTCGAAACCCTGCGCGCCCGCCCCGAAGTGCTGGAGGCGCACCGGCTTGCGGGCGAGATCGACTATATCCTGAAGGTGCAGGTGGCCAACGCGCGCGCCTATGACGATTTCTACCAGGCGCTGATTTCCGAGGTGCGGATCTTCAACGTCACGGCGCTGTTGTCGATGGAGCGGATCAAGGCGACGACGGCCCTGCCGATCCCGGCCGCGCGCTGACCATGATGCGGGCATGGCCATGGAAGTGATAGATGTCGGCCATCGCGGGCGGTTCGGTCAGGCACAGGTCGGGACAGCGCGCGAACAGGGTCGAAAGGGCCACCTGTATCTCCAGGCGCGCCAGTTGCGCGCCAAGGCAGAAATGCACGCCCGCGCCGAAGGTGGATGACATCGGCCCGGCCCGGTCGGGCCGGAAGGCGTGCGGCGCGTCATAGGCGGCGGGGTCGCGGTTTGCGGCGCCGAGAAGACAGGCGATCTGGTCCCCCGGTTCCAGCGCATGGCCCGCGATGGTGACGCGTTCCCGCGCATAGCGGGTGAAGAGGTGCAGCGGCGGGTCGATGCGCAAGCATTCGTCCACCGTCCCGGCGATGCGCGTGCCGGCGCAATGGGCGGCGCCGCCGCCTTCGGTCAGCAGGCGCACCACGGCGTTTCCCAGCGCATGCACCGTCGCTTCGTGCCCGGCGTTCAGCAGCAGAACGCAGGTGGCAAGGCTTTCGTCGCGGTCGATGGCGCCCGCATCTTCGGCCACCAGCAGCGCGGACAGAAGGTCGGTGCCGGGTGTGCCGCGCCGGTCGGCCATCACCGTGCCCAGCCAGTCCGCGAAGTCGCGCGCGGCGGTGTCGGCGGCGGCGTGTTCCGCGGCGCCAATGCCCGGGCGGTACATGGCGACCATCGCCGCCGACCATGCGCGCAGGTCGGCGGCGGCAGCTTCCGGCACGCCCAGCAGCCGCGCCATCACGATGAGCGGCACCTGTTCGGCAAAGGCCGCGACCAGATCGAACGGGCCATCCGGGAAGCGGTCGACCAGTCCGTGGCACAGGGCTGCGATGTTCGGTGTCAGCCCGACCACCTGCCGCCCGGTGAACGCCCGCAGCACATGGCCGCGCAGGCGTGTGTGCGTGTCGCCGTCGAGGCTGAGAAGCGACAGCCGTTCCAGCCGCGCGAAATGGTCGGTGCCCGGCGGAAAGGGCGGCAGGCCGCCCGGCGGCACCCGCCCCAGCCGCCGGTCACGCAGGGTGGCCAGCACGCCGTCGTGGGTGGTGAGCGCGGCCATCCCGTAGTCGTCCCACCACACGACCGGCCCGAGCGCGCGGGCGCGGTCGTAAAAGGCGTAAGGGTCCTGGGCGAACCCCGCCGCACGGGGCGATTGGGCGATGCGCTGCATGCGCCGTGCGTAGCGCAGCAGGGGACGGCGCGAAAGTGCCCGCCCGCCGCAGGGGGCAGGAACATGGCGTTCGCCGCAGGGGGCATCGCGGCTGCGCGGCGGGGCTTGCGGCGGCCGGTCGGTTCTGGTCAGTGGCCGGGGGGCACGCGGCGAAGGATCACGGGCAGGTGCAGGCACTGTCGGACGGCATGAAGGGCGTGCTCGCCATGGTCGCGGCCTGCACGGTGTGGGGGTTGTCGCCGCTCTATTACAAGCTGATCGCGCATGTCCCGCCGCTCGAGGTGCTGGCCCATCGCACGATCTGGTCGCTGGTCGCACTGCTGGTGCTGCTGGCGTTGCGCGGCCATCTGGGTCGTCTGCGGGGCTGTCTTTCGACGCCGCAGGCGGCCTTGCTGACCCTTGCCGCCGCGGCGGTGATTTCGACCAACTGGTTCGGTTTCATCTATTCGGTGCAGGTCGGACGCGCGCTGGAAGCGTCGCTTGGGTATTACATCTTTCCGCTGGTGGCGGTGCTGTTCGGGGTGCTGTTCTTCGGCGACCGGTTGCGCGTGCTGCAGGGCGTCGCCGTGGGGCTGGCAGCCGTCGCGGTCGGCACGCTGACGGTCGGGCTGGGTGTGCTGCCCGCGATGTCGCTGATGCTGGCGGTCACCTTTGCCGTCTACGGCGCGCTCAAGCGGCGGCTGAAGGCGGATGCCGTTGCATCGGTCGCGGCCGAGGTGGCGCTTCTGGCCCCGCTCGCGCTGGTCTGGCTGGCGATGGTGCATGGCGGCGGTTGGAGCGGCATGGCCGGGCGCAGTGGCGCGGTTTTCGGGGCCGATCTGCAGGCGAGCCTGCTTCTGATGCTGTCCGGGCCGTTGACCGCCGTGCCGCTCCTGCTCTTTTCCTATGCCGCGCAGCGGGTGGTGCTGCCGACGATCGGGCTGATCCAGTACATGAACCCGTCTCTGCAGTTCGTCTGCGCCGCGGTGGTGTTCGCCGAACCGGTGACGGTCTGGCATGCGTTCGCCTTTCCGGTGATCTGGCTCGGGCTGGCGATCTACAGCTACGACGGGCTGCGCCATGCGCAGCGTGGACGGCGGGCCGCCCGTGCCGCAAATGTTTGACGCAGCGTAAGTGACTTGCTATAAGGCATAATTCCGTTCCCGGGACCGCTGCCCCATGCCCGATGACCTGCCGCCACCGCTGCGCCGCCGTGTTCCGCTCTGGGCGGGGGTCGTGCTGGGCATGGGCGCGCTGGGAGCGGGGGCCGTGGTGCTGCCGATGCTTCGACTCGACCCGGTGCCGCGCGTGCAGCAAGCCCCGGATCTGGCTGCGCCTTCGGCTGTGGCGGACCTGCCCGGCGACCTGCCCGACAGCCTGCAGGACGCGGCACCGGATCCGCGCGTGCCGCGGTTCGATCTGGTGCGCACCGACGCCGACGGGCAGACCATCGTGGCGGGACGGACAGCACCGGACATGCACGTGGATCTCGTGGTCGACGGTGTGTCCCGCGCGGAGGCGCGCAGCGATGCGGCCGGGCAGTTCGTCGCGTTCCTGACGCTGGGCCGGAGCGACGCGGCGCGGGTGCTGTGGCTGGTCGCACGGGATGCCGCGGGCAACACGCTGGCGTCGGACGACACGGTCATCCTTGCGCCCGATACGCTGCCGCGTCCGCCGCAGGACGGGGTCGATCTGGCCGCCCTTGGGCGGTCGCCAACCGTGTCGCCCGTGCCCGGCCCGTCCGTCGCCACCCCGGACGCCGCAGCACCGCCTGCCGGCACGCGGGATGCCGTGCGGGTGCCGGGTGGCCCGGACGACGCGCCGTCGCTGTCCGGCGGCATCTCCGACACCGTGGCGCTGCCGCGCGATCCCGCCAGTCCCGACGCGTCCATGGCGCGCCTCGGCCCGGGAACGGATGCGCGGCCGGATGTTCGGGACGTGGGGCCGCGGCCGTCCGGGGCGACACCCGATCCGGTTCCGCGCGCGGCGGCGGCGCAACCCCTGCTCAGCGATGCCGAAGGGGTCCGCGTGATGGCCCCGGCGCCGCTGGCCGGGGAAGCCCTGCGCGTCGACAGTATCGCGTATGGGGCCGAAGGTGCCGTGGTGCTGCGCGGGCGCGTGGCCCCAAGCGGGATCGGCGGCCCGAATGGCCCGAATGGCCCCAATGGCATCGTGCGCGCCATCCTGTCGGGCCTGTCCCCGGTCGAGGTCACACCGGATGTGGACGGGTCCTGGACACTTGAGCTGCCGGGCGTGGCCCCGGGCGATTACCGACTGGATGTCGCGCGCGCCACCGCTCCGGGCGGGGTCGGGACCGATACCATCACGCTGCCTTTCCGCCGCGCGGCCCCCGAAGACGTGGACGCCGCCTTGTCCGGCGACACCGCGCGGATCGTGACCGTGCAGCCGGGGGCGACGCTCTGGGCCATCGCGCGGGACCGCTACGGCGACGGGACGCGCTATGTCCAGGTCTATGACGCGAACCGCGGGGCGATCGGTGATCCCGACCTGATCTATCCCGGCCAGATCTTCCGGCTGCCGGACCCGGCACCGCGATGACGCGGTGACACGGTGCCCGCGCGGCGCTAGGTACCGGTCATGAGACCAAGCACGGATGCCACCGACCCTGCCGACCGCATCTCCGCGCCCGATGGGCAGGAAGCGGGAACCCTTGCCATCCTCGCCCGCGTCGGCCCTTACCTGTGGCCGCGCGATGCGCCGGGCCTGCGCGCGCGGGTGGTGGGTGCGCTCGTGGCGCTTCTGGTGGCCAAGCTGATCGCGGTCGGCACGCCGTTCCTGTACAAGGCGGCGGTGGACATGCTGGCGGGCGATGCGCCCGACGGGGCCTGGATGCTGACCGCGGGCGCGGTGGGGCTGACCGTGGCTTACGGCATGGCGAAGGTGCTGAACGTGGGCTTCCAGCAGTTGCGCGACGTGATCTTCGCCCGCGTGGGCCAGCGCGCCCTGCGGGACGTGGCGCTGGAAACCTTCAGCCACATCCACCGCATGTCCCTGCGATACCACATCACCCGCAAGACCGGCGGGCTCAGCCGGATCATGGAACGCGGGGTCAAGGCCGTGTCGTTCCTGCTGCGGTTCATCCTGCTCAGCATCGGGCCCCTGATGCTGGAACTGCTGCTGGTGGGCGTGGTGCTGGCGGCGGTGTTCGACTGGCGGTATCTTGCGGTCGTGGCGGGCACAGTGGTGGCCTACGTGATCTTCACGTTCAAGATAACCGAATGGCGCGTGGGCATCCGGCGCGAGATGAACCGGCAGGACACCGACGCCAACCAGAAGGCCATCGACAGCCTGCTGAACTTCGAGACGGTCAAGTATTTCGGCGCGGAGGCGCGGGAGGCGGGCCGCTACGATCAGGCCATGGCGGGCTACGAGGACGCGGCGCTGCGCACCCAGTCGTCGCTTGCGGTTCTGAACTTCGGGCAGTCGGTTCTGATGTCCGGCGGGCTGATCGCCGTGATGGTGATGGCCGCGCAGGGCGTGCAGGCGGGCACGCTGACAGTCGGCGATTTCGTCATGGTCAACGCCTACATGATCCAGATCACGATGCCGCTGAACATGCTGGGCATGGTTTACCGCGAAATCCGGCAGAGCCTGATCGACATGGCGGAAATGTTCGCGCTGCTGGACCAGCCACCGGAAATCGCGGACAAGCCCGGCGCACCTGCGCTGAAGGTCGGGCCAGGGCGGGTCGAATTCCGCGACGTGTCCTTCGCCTATGATCCAGCGCGCCCGATCCTGCGCGGCGTCAGCTTCGTCGCCGAACCGGGGCAGACCGTGGCGCTGGTGGGGGCGTCCGGGGCGGGCAAGTCGACCATCGGGCGGCTCTTGTTCCGGTTCTACGACGTGACGGCGGGCGCGGTGCTGATCGACGGGCAGGACCTGCGCGACGTGACGCAGGCCAGCCTGCATGCCGCCATCGGGATCGTCCCGCAGGACACGGTGCTGTTCAACGACACGATCTGGTACAACATCGCTTACGGGCGCGACGATGCCACCCGCGCCGAGATCGAGGAGGCCGCCCGCGCCGCGCGCCTGCACGGCTTCATCGCGAGCCTGCCCGAAGGCTACGATACGCAGGTGGGCGAGCGCGGCCTGAAACTGTCTGGCGGCGAAAAGCAGCGCGTGGGCATCGCCCGGACGCTGCTGAAGAACCCGCCCATCGTGGTGCTGGACGAAGCGACCAGCGCGCTCGACACCCAGACGGAAAGCGACATCCAGACGAGCCTGCGGGCGATGGGGGCGGGGCGCACGGTGCTGACCATCGCGCACCGGCTGTCCACCGTGGTCGATGCCGACCTGATCCTCGTGATGGAGGACGGACGGATCGTCGAACGCGGCGGGCATGCGCCGCTTCTGGCGCAAGGTGGTCGCTATGCCGCGCTGTGGAACCGGCAGGCCCGGGGCGAGGACGTGGCGGCGTAGGGCCAAGCCGGTCCCGGCGCTCTCATGGACCGGGGCGGCGCGGCCGTCGCAACGGATCCCGGGATGGGTCTGCGCGCGTTCCCGGTGCCGCCGGGCGTGCTGGCCGCACGGGTGCCTTTGCGGGGGGTCATGCCCGATGCGGCGCGGGGCCGTGGGGCGCTGCGCCGATCCGTGACCGCGCCGTCACGCGGCCGCCGGATGGGACCACGTCATGCCGCGAGAACATGTTGCGCAAGGCTGAGAACCGGTTTCGCGCGACTCGGACATGCGTCATCAAAAGGTGACAGCGCTTCGCGCGAATGCGCACCAATGCGACACGTTCTTGGGCTGGGGATGACCGTGCGATCACCTCGCCGCCTTCGGACGACACCGCGCCGCGTCGCGGGGGCTTGCTGCGGGCTGCCTTGTCACTCCGCCGCGCGGAGCGACCGCGCGGGCAGGGCCATGTCGGCGGCGGGGGTGTCGGTATCCCACAGGATTTCCGGCACCCCGATCTTGCGGGCACGGCGGCGCAACACCCAGTCCTGCGCGGCGCGGCTCGACCGGCCGCCGGTCCAGCGCGCAAGCACCCGGCCAAGGGCGATCACGTAGGTCGCGGCCCAGACCCGTGCCGCCAGCATCGCGGGCGTGAACACCAGCGTCAGCATCGTCGCGATCCCAAGTCCGAACACCACCGCCGTCGCAAGCTGCGTCCACCACAGCGCGGTCGGGCTGTTCAGCGTGGCACCCCCCCCGATGAAGTCTAGGCTCAGGCCGAACATCATCGGCGTCAACCCCGCCATCGTGGTCAGCGTGGTCAGCAGCACCGGTCGGATGCGGGTTTCGGCGGTGCGGATGATCGCCTCGATCCGCGGCATGTATCGGGCATAGTCCTGATAGGTGTCGATCAGGATGATGTTGTTGTTCACCACGATCCCCGCCAGCG
>DAIPIS010000324.1:0-2087 GCA_036770665.1 Meridianimarinicoccus sp. | reverse complement strand
CCATGACCCAACCGAAACTCACCATCGCCTTCTATTCGACCTACGGCACCAACCACCAGATGGCCGAAGCCGCCGCCGACGCCGCCCGCGCCGCCGGGGCCGAGGTCCGCCTGCGCCGCATCGCGGAGACCGCGCCGCAAGCGGTGATCGACACTCAGGACGCGTGGAAAGCCCACGCCGCCGCGACCGCGCACATCCCGGAAGCCACCGCCGACGACATGGACTGGGCAGATGGCTACTTCTTCATCGCGCCCACGCGGTTCGGCGGGATGCCGAGCCAGGTCCGCGCCTTCATCGACACGCTGGGCGGGCTGTGGTTCCAGGGCAAGCTGGCGAACAAGACCGTGACGGCGGCAACCAGCGCCTCGCACCCCCATTCGGGGCACGAAAGCACGCTCCTGTCGCTCTACCAGACCTTCATGCACTGGGGCACGTTCATCGTCACGCCCGGCTTCACCGATGACGCGGTGACGGCAGCGGGCGGCAACCCTTATGGCACCTCCGCCATCGCGGGCAAGGTCGACGACGCCACCCGCGCCGCCATCGCCCACCAGACCCGGCGGCTTGTCGATGTCACCGCCCGGCTGGCACGGTCCGGCGCGGCGGCCAAGGCCGCCTGATCCGCCTACCGGTCGCGGGCCATGCGCTGCGCCAGCGCATCATGGCCCGCCGCCCGCAACCCGTCCACCGCGCCCGCGTGATCCACCTCCACCCGGTTCTGGCTGAGCTTCGACTTGGCCAGAACCCGCAGCGGCGCAATGCGGAACGCCACGATCGCCGCAAGCATGGCCGCCATGTAATCGCGCGGCGCATCGGCCATCCGCCACCCCGCGGCCCCGTTGCGCCGCCGCTCATGCAGCCGCGTGAGCAACCCCACCGCCGCCCGCTTGCGCGCCACGTCATGCTGGAACGTGATCGTGCCGTGCACGTGCACCACCTGGTAATTCCACGTGGGCACGTGCCGGTGATGGTCCGCCTTGGTGGGATAGCTCTGCGGCGACACATAGGCATCGGCACCCCGGAAGATGGCCAGAACCGCCTGCCCCTCGGCCATCTGCCGGTGCATGTCGTTGGCCAGCGCCACATGGCCGATCAGCACGCCGTCCGGCGCCGCCAGCAGCGGCAGATGGTTGGCCACCAGCCCCGCATCGGTCTGCCCGACCACGCAGGCCAGCGGCGCACCGTCCATGATCGCACCGATCTCCGTCGGGTCGGTTTCCGCGAAATGGTCGGGAAGATACATCGCCGCGTCCCTCGCGCTTGCGCCACGTCACCGGGCCGCGTCCACCGGGTTCGGTTTGATCACGGCGGCCATGGTCCTACCTTTGCCATGGCAAATCCGCCACGCAAAGCCAAGGGAGACCTGAGCCAATGCACAAGACATCCGATCCATCCCACCGGGCCCGCCGCGCCTTTCTGCGCCGCATCGCCGCCTTCGGGGCGGTCGCTCCGGTCGCGGGCATCGTCATCACCGCCGCCGGTCCCGCTGCGGCACAGGACCGCGCCGCGGACGGCCATGCGCTCGATTACGTCAATGACGCGTCCGGCGGCGTCGATCACCCGCGCTTCCGGGACGGGTCGCTCTGCTCCGGCTGCACGTTCTGGCAGGGGGACGACGCCGAATGGGGCGCGTGCCAGCATCCGCAGTTCCGCAACGTCGAAGTCAACGCCAACGGCTGGTGCTCCGCCTGGGTGCGCGGCCGCGGCTGACACGGATCGCCACTGGATCGCGCGGGCGGCGGGTCATTCCGCCGCCCGCTGCAGCTTGACCGGCTCGGTCCGCGCCAGCCGCAGGAACTGGGCGACATAGGGCTTGGCCACATCGCCGGTCCGCGTCGCCGCATACAATCGCCGGGTCACGCCCTTCTCCGTCAGCGGCAGCACCGCGTAATCCGGGTTGTCGCGCACCGACCGCACCACCCAGTCGGGCAGCACGGCGACCCCCCGGTTCGACGCCACCAGCATCAGGATCACCGCCGTCAGTTCCACCTGCCGGATCACCCGCGGCGCAACCCCTGCGGGCATCAGCAACTGGCTGAACACGTCCAGCCGTTCACGGTCCACCGGATAGGTGATCAGCGTCTGGT
>DAIPIS010000323.1:0-2088 GCA_036770665.1 Meridianimarinicoccus sp. | reverse complement strand
TGCCGACGATCCCGGCGACGCCCTCGTCGAGATGTAGCCGCAGCAGGTCCTGGTAGGCGGCCTGCGCCATACGCGACAGCGAGTCGATGGTCACCCGGCGCCGCCCCCGTTTGTGTGCAGCAAAATTTTCTCAGCTGCACATAGCACGGCGTACGCATCAAAGAAAAGTCTGCTGCCTACACTGACGGACGCTCCGCCAGGCGACAACTCGCCAAAACGACCCCATGCGAGAACGCGTGGCCGTGATGGGCGGGGATCGGCGCTCAGGCGGCGGTTCGGGCGGCCAGCAACATGTAGGCATGCAGTCCCTGATCGCTGAGCTTCCGTGCCGCATACCGCAAATCCTCGACATCGGCGGCGTCGAGCTCGACGGTGCGGCTCCAGTCGCTATTGCTGACGCCCGTTCCGTGCGCATGGAGCCGTAACTTCAATAAGTTGGTTTAGGCTCGGTATCCCGCGGCCCTACCAGATGCGCCGGATTGCGGGGGCGCCAGTCGCGGCTTCGTCGAAAATCGTGTCAGCCGACACCAGGGTGAAGCCGGACGCCGCGCATGTCGCGGCGATCATCCGGTCGAACGGGTCTCGGTGCGCCCATTCGAGCGTCGCTGCGCTCAGGGCGATCTCCAGCGTCAAGGCGGCGGCATGTCCACCCTGACGCGCGAGGACATCTGGCAGGTTAGGGAGAAATTGGGTCATCTCGGGCCACTTGCCCAGACGCACCTTCTGTCCGATCTCGTAGAAGCTGATTGGGCTTACGTTGACGGTCGTCGCCGTAGCGACAGCCCGGCGAGCCACCTGGGACAGGCGTTGGTCGTCTGTCAACGTCCACGCCCAGGTATGGGTGTCGAGCAGGACGGCGGGCATCAGTCCCGCTCCCAGTCCGCGATCTCCTCGGGATCCATGGGGGCGAGGAAGTCGGGCCCGTCGCCGAGCTTCCCGGCAAGCAAACCGAGCGCGAACGTTGCGTCACGGATCGGCGTCAGACGCACGACCGGCTTCGAGCCGCGCAGGATGACCACCTCCTCGCCGGCGAGAGCGGCCTCCACCAGTTTCGAGAGGTTGGTTTTGGCGGCGTGGATGGGAACCTGCATGGCCATCGTGTGACTAAGCTAGCTAAGTCATATACGTTGTCATCGCGACCGACGCAAGCATCGTCGGGCCGCGAGCCCTGGCGACGCCGCGTCTGGACACATCAGAGTGCAGAGCTTCATCAGCCCCCATCGCGAGGGCCAGTCTTGGCGCGCGGCGTGCAGTCGACGCGCATTCAGCCGCACGCACGTCGATCGGCGAGGAAGGCGTCGATATCGAGCGGCGCAGGCGGGCCGCTGCGCTCGCCCTCGTCGATCGCGGCGCGCAAGGCGGATAGCGTCACCTCGCGCTCCTCCAGCAAGCGCGCGAACCGTTCGGCCCGGCGCGCGCGGGTGGCGCGGTTGTGAGGGTGCGGAATTCTTGACGCATCCAAGAGGATGAAAGATACTCCTGTGGCAGGAAGGTGCCTAGGGAGTCCGTCATGCGCGCGAAGCTCAACCTGACCATCGAGCGCGCGGTCGCCGACGAGGCGCGTACGCTCGGCGTTAATATGTCGCGCGTCGCCGAGCAGGCGATCGAGACGGCCAACAAGGCGGTGCGCAACCGTCGCTGGGCCGATTCCAACCGCGCCGCGCTCGACGCCTACGCGCGCCAGATCGCGGAGGAGGGCTGCGCGCTGACGGTGCTCCGTCGGTTCTGAGCGGCGTGGCCCAGTTCGACGTGCATCGGTTGGCCGATGGATTGCTCGTCGTGGACCTGCAGACCGATCTGATCGGGCTCGACGCCAGCCGCATCGTGGCGCCGCTGCGGGACGCGGCGCGCTATGTGGCGTTTCCCGGCCTGACGCCCGTGATCGAGATCGAGGGTTGGCGCTTCGTGGCGCAAGTGCAGGATCTCGCCGCCGTGCCCGCCGCGGCGCTCGGAACCCGGATCGGCGAGGCGTCGCGGCATGGCGACGGTCTGCTGCGCGCCGTCGATATCCTCACGCACGGCTTCTGAGCCGTAGCGCGACGATCAGCAGACGACGGGATCCTTGGCCGGTTTGGAACGAACTGGACG
>DAIPIS010000322.1:0-2088 GCA_036770665.1 Meridianimarinicoccus sp. | reverse complement strand
CGATGCCGACCCCGCCCTGCGGGTGCTGGTCACCACCGGCACCGTCACCTCCGCCAGCGTGATGACCGAACGCCTGCCGCCCGGTGCCGTCCACCAGTTCATCCCGCTGGATTTCCGCCGCTTCGTCCGCCGCTTCCTTGCCCATTGGCAACCGGACGTCGCGATATGGACGGAAAGCGAATTCTGGCCCACGCTGCTGATCGAAACCCATCGGCGCGGCGTGCCCATGCTGCTCCTGAACGCCCGCATGTCCATGCGCAGCGCGCGGCGCTGGCGGCGCTTCATGCCCTGGGCGGCGGGGCGGCTGATGTCCCTGTTCACCGCCGTGCAGGCGCAGGACCGCGCAACGGGTGCCGCGCTGGTGCGGCTCGGGCTGCCGCAGGGGCGGCTCGCGGTCACCGGGACACTCAAGGAAGACACGCCCGCCCTGCCCTGCAACGAACAGGATCGGGCGCGCTTTGCCCGGATGCTGGCCGACCGCCCGGTCTGGACCGCTGCCTCCACCCATCCCGGGGAGGAGGACATGGTCGCCGATGCCCATGCAGCCGCCATGCGCAGCATCATGCGGTTTCTGTGCATCCTCGTGCCGCGTCATCCGGACCGGGGCGACGCCATCGCGGCCAGCCTGCGCCAGCGCGGCCTGAGCGTGGCGCAACGGTCGCGTGGAGAGGACCCCGGCCCGAACACGTCGATCTTCCTTGCCGACACGCTGGGCGAGCTGGGCCTGTGGTACCGGCTGGCCCCCGTGAGCTTCGTGGGCGGGTCGCTGGTGCCGGTGGGCGGTCACAACCCGTACGAACCTGCCGCACTCGGCTCGGCCATCCTGCACGGCCCGCATGTGGGCAATTTCGTCGACATCTATCGCAAGCTGGACAACGCCGGTGCCGCGCAGGTCGTGCCGGATACCGCCGGGCTGGCCGAAGCGTTGCAGCACCTGTCGGAACCGCAGCATCGCGCCCCGATGGCCTTTGCTGCCTGGGAAATCTGCACGGCCAGCGCGGACGTCACCAACCGGGCGCTCGCGCTGATCCGGAAAACGCTGGACGCGCAGCAGGACAAGTCCCCGGATGTCCGGGGCGGGGCGCGCTGATGCAGGCGCCCGGCTTCTGGTCGAACCCGCCCGACCGGCCGGGCATCGCCGCCCGCCTGCTGGCCCCGCTGGGTGCGGTCTACGCAGGGGCGACGGCGCGCAGGCTGGCGCGCGGCACCCCGTGGCGCGCGGATGTGCCGGTCATCTGCGTCGGCAACCTGAACGCGGGCGGCACGGGCAAGACACCCACGGCCATCGCGCTGATCGACCGGCTCCGCGCGCGGGGCCACACCCCCGTCATCGTGTCCCGCGGCCATGGCGGGCGACTGGCGGGCCCGGTCGCGGTGGACCCGCGCATCCACGGCGCCGACGACGTGGGCGACGAGCCGCTGCTGCTCGCGGCCTTCGCGCCGGTGTTCGTGGGGCGCGACCGGGCGGCGGCGGCGCGCATGGCCCAAGGGTTCGGTGCCAGCATCATCGTCATGGACGACGGGTTCCAGAACCCGGCCATCGCCCGTGATCTGTCCATCGTCGTGGTGGATGCCGGTGCGGGCTTCGGCAATGGCCGCGTGATCCCCGCCGGCCCGCTGCGCGAACCCGTGGCGACCGGACTGGCGCGCGCCGATCTTCTGCTGTCCATCGGCGGTCCCGCGGCGCAGGCGGCGTTCACCGATCGGTGGGGGGATGCCGTCACCTGTTCACGCATCACCGGCGTTCTGGACCCGCTGCAGACCGGCATGGACTGGACCGGGCTGCGCGCGCTGGCCTTTGCCGGGATCGGAATGCCGGAGAAGTTCTTCGCCACCCTGCGTGGGCTCGGGGCGGACGTCGTGCAAGCGGTGCCATTGTCAGACCACCAGGCGCTGCGCCCGGCGCTCCTGACCCGGCTGGAGACCGAGGCGCGCGCCCGGGGTCTGCAACTGGTCACGACCGAAAAAGACGCCGTGCGCCTGCCTGCATCCTTCCGGGCCAAGGTCCTGACCCTTCCGGTCCGGCTCCGCCTGACCGATCCCGGAGCGCTGGACGCGGCGCTGGACCGGCTGGAACCGCGCGATTAG
>DAIPIS010000079.1:0-9426 GCA_036770665.1 Meridianimarinicoccus sp. | reverse complement strand
TGTATCTCAACGACGTGTTCACGGTGACGGTGAACCTCGCCGGTCTGCCGGGGATTTCGGTGCCTGTGGGATTGGACAAACAGGGCCTTCCGCTCGGATTGCAACTGATCGGGCGGCCGTGGGACGAGGCAGGCCTGCTGCAACACGCTTATGCGCTGGAACGCGCGGCGGGCTTCACCGCACAGCCGGAGCGCTGGTGGTGAGAAGCCCACGCCGCCGGGGCGGACTTGTGGTGTTGCTGATGCTGGCGGCGTGCGGTCCGGCTTATGGTCCCGACGACACGGTCGGGCTCGTGCCGGTCACGGGGGAACCGCGCGCCGTGCGCGAAGCGATGTTGCGCGGTTCCGGAACGGTGCAGGACGCGACCACGGCACCGGCTCCGTCTGCGGCTTCGGTTGCGGCCCCACCCCGGACGGCGCGACCCGCGCAGACGCCCGCACCGGTCGCGGTCCGGCCCGTGCGGCTCGGCGCGCGCCCGGCGCAGGGTGGCCCCAACGTGGTCGAATTCGCGCTGGCGACGGATCATCCGGTCGGCACCGCGCGCTATCCACGCAGCGAGCCTTCCACCGAACGGGCGGCGCGGGCCTGCGACCGCTATGTCTCCGCCGATCTGGCACAGGCGGCTTTCCTGCAGGCTGGCGGCCCGGACGGCGACCGCTTGGGCATGGACCCGGATGGCGATGGCTATGCCTGCGGCTGGGACCCGGACCGGTTCCGCCGCGCGGTGCGCTGAACCGGTGGCGGACCCGGCGATCCGGCACCCGTCGCCCAATTGCGGGCCCCGGCGCGGCGGTGTTCTGCCCGACATGGTGGTGATCCATTACACCGCGATGACGGATGCGGCATCGGCACTGGCGCGGCTGTGCGATCCGGCGGCGGCGGTGTCGGCCCATTACCTGATCGCCCGCGACGGCACCTGCTGGCAGTTGGTGGACGAGGCGGCGCGCGCCTGGCACGCGGGCGCAGGGGCGTGGGGCGGGGTGACGGACGTCAATTCGTGCTCCATCGGGATCGAACTGGACAATGACGGGCGCACGCCGTTCGCCGCGCCACTCATGGACCGGCTCGACGCGCTCTTGCCGGAAATCATGGCGCGCTGGCGGATCCCGCCCGACCGGGTGATCGGGCACGCCTGCATGGCCCCCGACCGCAAGCAGGACCCGGGACAGCGCTTCGACTGGGCCCGGCTCGCGCGGCAGGGGCTGGCGGCACCGACACCGGCTCCCCTTCCCGCCGACGCCGCCGACTTTGCCGCCCTTGCGCGCGCCGCGGGCTACCCCGATGCCGCACCCGACGCGCTGCTAGCGGCGTTCCGCGCACGCCACCGGCCCGCGGCGCGCGGAGCCTGCGACGGGATCGACGCCGGGATCATGGCGGCACTGGCGCATCGCTTCACCGTTGACCGCGCGGTCCCCAGCGCCTAACAGCGGCCACGCGCGGATGGCCGGACGGCCGCGGCGGCCCGCAAGGGGTGTCGAGGAAAGTCCGGACTCCATGAAGCAACGGTGCCGGGTAACGCCCGGCCGGGGCAACCCGAGGGAAAGCGCCACAGAGAACAGACCGCCCCGGTCCGCCGGGGCAAGGGTGAAACGGTGGGGTAAGAGCCCACCGCGGGGCTGGCAACAGCACCGGCATGGCAAGCCCCACCGGGAGCAATGCCAAATAGGGGTTCCGCGCGGGTCACACCGCGGGCACGTTTCGGCCCAGGAACCCGGGTTGGCAGCACGAGCACGGCGGCAACGCCGGGCCCAGATGAATGGCCGTCGAAGGGGGCGACCCCGGAACAGAATCCGGCTTACAGGCCATCCGCGCGTTTTTTTGCCCATCGATCGGCACCCGGTCCCCCCGCGACAAACCGTCCGGCGCGCCATCGGCGCTTGGTGCTATCGTGCGCGCAAGGACGGAAACAGGGGAGAACCTTCCGATGAGCTTCATCAGGACATTGGCGACCGTTGCGGTTGGCGTGGCGGCGGCCAAGGGCGTCGCGAAATATCGGCAGGCGGGCGGCATGTCGGGCCTGCAGGACATG
The DNA here is from genome assembly GCA_036770665.1 of Meridianimarinicoccus sp. Lineage (GTDB taxonomy): Bacteria > Pseudomonadota > Alphaproteobacteria > Rhodobacterales > Rhodobacteraceae > Meridianimarinicoccus. The sequence continues at coordinate 7,397 of DAIPIS010000079.1, read as the reverse complement.
TTCAACCAGGCTGGTGGCGGCGCCGGCATGGTCGACCAGGTCGCGCAGATGGCCGACCGCATGGGCGTGCCGGGTGGTGGCAATGCCGTGCGCGACATGATGTCGAAGATGGGCGTCGCGGTTCCGGGCGGGCAGCCGGACGCGGCAGCGGCGGGCTTCGCCGGTCTGATGTCGGCCATGGGGGGGGCATCGGCGGCAGGTGGCCAGCAGGCGGACGACATGCTGTCCAGCCTGTTCAAGGGCACGCCCGTGGGCGTCGCGGCCGAAGACAACGCCAAGCTGATGATCCGCGCCATGGTGCAGGCGGCCAAGGCCGATGGCGAAATCGACGCGGCAGAGCAGAAGATCATCATGGACGCGCTGAAGGATGCGACGCCCGAGGAAGTCGCCTTCGTGCGCGACCAGCTTGCGGCACCGGTCGATCCCATGGCGCTCGCGGCGGCGACGGGCGAGGCGATGAAGGCACAGGTCTATTCGACCGCCCTGATGGCGATCCGCATGGATCACCCCGCCGAAGCGGATTTCCTGCGCCAGCTTGCCGACGGTCTGGGGCTTGAGGCGGCGGCGCGCGACCGGGTCCACACCGCGATGGGGGTTCCGCCGCTTCCGGTGTGATCCGGCGCGCCGTCGGTCCGGCATTGTCCGCGCACGTGATCTGCGCTTGACACTGCCGGACCCACCAGTAAAAGGCGGGTTCCCAGTTTTTGACGGGTGGTGTCGCCGCCCGGTTCAGGAGAGACACCATGGCGAAGCCGACAACAATCAAGATCCGCCTGAACTCGACCGCGGACACGGGCCATTTCTACGTGACCAAGAAGAACGCGCGGACGATGACCGAAAAGATGAGCGTGCGAAAGTACGACCCCGTCGCCCGCAAGCATGTCGAGTACAAGGAAGGCAAGATCAAGTAATCCGCGGCGGCGGGTTGCGATCTTGGGGGGCTGCGCGCAGGCGCGGCCCCTTTCGCGTTGCGGGTCGGCCCGACCCCGGAGGACCGGCATGACCACCGCGTTTCGCATCAGGGTGGCCACGCGCGCGGATATCGCCGCGGTCGATGCCTTGCTCGCGCGCAGCTATCCCGTGCTGCTGAAGCCGGATTACCCGCCCTCGGTCATGGTGACGGCGTTGCCGCGGATCAGCCGGGCGCGCCCCGAACTCGTGTCTTGCGGATCCTATTTCGTGGCGCTGGACGCAAGTGGCACGATTGTCGGTGCGGGCGGCTGGACCCCCGGATCGCCGATTGGCGGCCCACTGCGGCGCGGTGTCGGGCATATCCGGCATGTGGTGACCGATCACCGCAGGACCCGCACGGGGATCGGGCGGGTGCTCATGACGCACGTGATCGCCGATGCGTCGGCGCAGGGTGTTGTGCGTCTCGACTGCCTGTCGACCCGGACTGCGGTGCCGTTCTACACGGCGATGGGCTTCGTGGTGATCGGCCCGGTCGATGTGCCGCTGGGGCCAGGCAGCGTGTTTCCATCCATCGCGATGGTCCGGACGGTCTGAACCCAGGCGGTCGCGGCAACGAAAAAGGCCAGCCCGAAGGCTGGCCTGATCCGCAAGGTTCCGGCGGGATTATTCCCGGTTGCCCAGGAACTGCAGCAGGAACATGAACATGTTGATGAAGTCGAGATAGAGGCGCAGCGCACCCATGATCGCCGACTTGCCGAGCCATTCCTGATCGCCGGTTGCCGCCATCTCGATGTATTCGTTCTTGATCGACTGCGTGTCGTATGCGGTCAGACCCGCGAAGATCAGAACGCCGATGACCGAGATCGCGAACTGCAGCGCCGAAGAGGCCACGAACAGATTGATGAGGCTCGCCACGATCAGGCCGATCAGGCCCATCATGAGGAACGTCCCCATCGCGCTCAGGTCCTTCTTGGTCGTGTAGCCGTAAAGGCTGAGCGACGCGAAGGCGATCGCCGTCACGAGGAACGTGGTCACGATGGACACGCCCGTGAAGACGAGGAAGATCGAGCTGAGCGACAGACCCATCACTGCCGCGAAGCCATAGAACGCGGTTTGCGCGGCCGCGGCCGAAATGCGGTTGATCCCGGCGCTGAGCCCAAAGACGAAGATCAGCGGGGCGAACATGATCAACCACTTGAGCGGCGATGCATAGATCGCGGCACCAAGCCCGGTCAGATACGTGTCGGCGCCGAGCTGGTAGGCGGTCGGCACCTCGGATACTGCGAGACCGGCAATCGCCCAGGACACGGCGGCGGTGATGAGCATCCCCACCGACATCGTCCCGTAGACCTTGTTCATGTGGGCGCGAAGGCCCTCGTCGATCTCGACACTGCGGGCTCCGGCCGCAGTTGCACGGATCGTCTGGTAGTCAGCCATGTGTTCCCTCCTGTGAAACTTGCACGTCGGGCCCCGATCGGACCACGAACCTGATGACAATATCGGGCACCCACGTGTCATTTTCAAGCAAGACCGCACTCCAACATGACCAAAAACGTCGGGATTCGCGTGTCGCGCCTAAAGGGTGATCACCACCTTGCCCGTCGAGGCGCGGTCCCGCAGCAGCGCAAGTCCCTCGGCGGCGCGCTCGAACGGCAGAACGTGGCTCACATGCGGCGTGATCTCGCCCGCCACATACATCGCCAGCAGGTCTGACAGCGATCGTGTCAGAACCTCCGGCGCGAAGGCGAGATAGCCGCCCCAGTACAGACCGTGCACCGCGATGTTCTTGACCAGCAGGTAATTTGCGGGGATCTGCGGAACCTTGCCGCCTGCGAAGCCGATCACCAGCACCCGCGCGCCGGGGCGCGTGGCGCGCAGCGCGGCACTGAACATCGGGTCGCCCACCGCGTCATAGATCACGTCGACGCCCCCCGCCGCCTTGAGCCGGTCCGTAAGATCGGGCGTGTCGCTGTCGATCAGATCATGGGCCCCGGCGGCACGGGCGATATCCAGCTTGTCGGCCCCGCGCGCGCAGGCGATCACATGGGCGCCCCGTTTCGCGCCAAGCTCGACCGCGGTCAGACCCACGCCGCCGGCAGCCCCCAACACAAGGAGCCTTTCGCCGGGTTGCAGCGCAGCCCTGTAGACGAGCGCCAGATGCGAGGTGCCATAGGCGATCTGGAACGCCGCGGCATCGACATCGGTCATGGTGTCCGGAAGGATCACGCAACGCGCTGCGTCCACCGCGCAAAAGGGCGCAAGCCCCCCCGTGCCCGGCATCGCTGCGACGCGGTCGCCGGGTGCCAGGCCGGTCACGCCCGGTCCGACCGCATGAACACGGCCCGCGATCTCCATGCCCAGCGTCACCGGCAGGGGTGGTTTTTCCTGGTACTTGCCATCGATCATCAGAAGATCGGCGAAATTCAGCCCGCAAGCCGCGACTGACACGACGACCTGACCCAGGGTTGCTTCGGGCATGTCACGTTCGTGATAGGTGGGCGTGTCGCCGAAGGCCGCGATCGAGAAACTTCGCATGTTCTATCCTTGTTCCGTATACGTGCGTTAACCAACGAATCAACTATGGCAGGAGATGCCCTTACAAGTTGACGCAACTTGACGTTACATATGTTCAGCGGGCGCGGGCAGAAGCCTGTCCCGCGCTCCATGCGCCACGATGGCCGAACAACCTGCGCGTCGCGGGCACGGTAGCAATTTGTCTTTGCCTCTGCGCGCCCCCGAGGTGCGCAAGTTTTTACGAGAATGCGGATTACAGGAGTCATCCATGCCCCATCCTGTCGATGTTCATGTCGGTCACATGATCCGAACCACCCGGCGCACGCGTGGGATGACCCAGCAGATGCTGGCCGCCCGCGTGGGCGTCAAGTTCCAGCAGGTACAGAAATACGAAACCGGTGCGAACCGTGTCAGCGCGTCGCGGCTGTGGGAAATCGCCCGTGTTCTCGACGTGCCTGTCCAACATTTCTTCGACGGTTTCGACCCGATTGTCAGCCCGGAACCGACCGACTTGCGATGATGTCGGCAGATCACGCGTTGCCGCGTGACAGGCGTCAAGCGGATGGCTAAGCAGGTATGGCTACCTTGCGGGGCCTGTCATGTCATACTCCCTTGTCGATCTGCCTGAAACGGGCAAGTCCATCGTTGCCGCAGCGCATGCCTTGGCCGATGCTGCCGCCGTGCATACGCTCCGTCATTTCAGGACGTCCGGTCTTGCCGCCGACAACAAGGACGCCGCCGGGTTCGATCCCGTGACCGAGGCCGACCGCGCCGCCGAACGGGCCATGCGTGACCTTCTCGACCGTCTGCGCCCCGATGACGCCATCCTGGGCGAGGAGTACGGCAGCAAGGCGGGCACAACCGGGCTGACATGGGTGCTCGACCCGATCGACGGCACGCGCGGCTACATCGCCGGAACCCCCACGTGGGGCACGCTGATCGGCGTGACCGACGCGGAGGGGCCGGTTTTCGGTCTGATCGACCAGCCGTGGACCGGCGAGCGATTCGCCGGTGGGTTCGGGGTCGCGGCCATGTCGCGTGCAGATGCCGTGACGCCGCTGAAATCCAAGGCAACGACTGCGCTCGATGCTGCAATTCTGTTCACCACGTTTCCCGAAGTCGGCACGCCGGCGGAACGCGCCGCCTTTGCGCGGGTCGCCGCGCGGTGCCGGCTCGTGCGGTACGGGATGGACTGCTACGCCTACGCGCTGGTGGCGGCAGGCCAGATCGATCTGGTGATCGAAGCCGGGCTGAACGCCTATGACATTGCGGCCCCCATCGCGGTGATCGAAGCCGCGGGCGGTATCGTCACCGACTGGGAGGGCGGCAAGGTCCATCATGGCGGTCGGGCGGTCGCGGCGGCCAATCCGGCGATCCATGCGGCCGCGCTGGCCGTGCTGAACGGGGGCTAGCATGGGGACTGACGGGGGTGCCCTGCTGCTCCGGGGCGCGCAGGTCGTCGTCACCATGGATGACGCGCGGCGCGAACTGGCCGGTGCGGATGTTCTGTGGCGCGGGGGCGTGATCGACGCCGTGGGCGTGGGTCTGGTGGCCGAGGGCGCCACGGTGATCGATGCGCGCGGCTGCGTGGTGACCCCGGGGCTGATCAACACCCATCACCATCTGTTCCAGACACTGACGCGCGGCGTGCCGGGCGGGCAGGATGCGCTGCTGTTCGGCTGGCTCCAGACGCTCTATCCCATCTGGGCGCGGTTCACGCCGGATCACGTGCACGTGTCGGCCCTGATCGGGCTGGCGGAGTTGGCGCTGTCGGGCTGCACGCTCAGTTCCGATCACCTGTACCTGTTCCCGAACGGCGCGCGGCTGGACGACAGCATCGCCGCAGCGCAGGAACTGGGCGTGCGCCTGCTCGCGACGCGCGGGTCCATGAGCATCGGCCAAAGCGCCGGGGGCCTGCCGCCGGACAGTCTGGTGGAGCGCGAGGCCGCGATCCTCAACGATTGCATCCGGGTGATCGACGCGTTCCACGACCCGGCACCCGGCGCGATGATCCAGGTGGGCGTGGCCCCGTGTTCGCCGTTTTCCGTCAGCCGCGGGTTGATGCGCGATGCGGCAGTGCTGGCCCGCGACAAGGGCGTGCGTCTGCATACGCACCTCGCGGAGAACGACGAGGATGTGGCCTACAGCCTTGCGCAATTCGGCTGCCGCCCCGGCCAGTATGCGGAGGATCTGGGCTGGACCGGCGATGACGTCTGGCATGCCCATTGCGTGAAGCTGGACGCCTCCGAGATCGACCTGTTCGCCCGCACCCGCACGGGCGTCGCCCATTGCCCCTGTTCCAACTGCCGGCTCGGGTCGGGCATCGCCCCGGTGCGCGCGATGCTGGGGGCCGGTGTCCCTGTCGGGCTTGGCGTGGACGGATCGGCAAGCAACGACGCCGGCAATCTGGTGCTCGAAGCCCGGCAAGCGTTGCTGCTGCAACGGGTGGCGCAGGGGGCCGATGCCATATCCGCCCGTTCGGTCCTGGAGGTGGCGACGCGCGGCGGGGCGGCCGTGCTGGGACGCGCCGATCTGGGCCGGATCGCGCCCGGCATGCGCGCGGACCTGGCCGTATGGGACGTATCGGGGATCGCGGCGGCAGGGGCCTGGGACCCGGTCGCCGCACTGGTCCTGTCGGGCCCGACGCAGGTGCGCGACCTGATCGTCGAAGGCCGCGCCGTCATCCGCGACGGCATGTTCACCCGGTTCGATCTTGCCGGGGCACTGGCGCGGCACGCAGCGTTGCGCGACCACCTCATGGCGGGCTGATGGCAGGATGACCCGTCAGCCGCCCGCCTGCTGGCGTGCCATGTTGCTGTCGCGGTCGGTGATGCCCAGAAGGTTCGCCACCATGCGCATCAGGCTGCTTTCGTCGTCGTCGCGCACGCCGTCGGCCAGAACCACCTCCCACAAGGCGCGGATCACGGCCAGCCGGTCGTCATAGGGTACCGCGTCCTTGATCGCGCGGGTGAAGCGCACGGTGTCCGGAGCCTCGGATTCCAGCGTTTCGGCGTCCCGGCGCAGTGCCGTCGCAGCGAAGGGCGACAGTCCGTATCGCTGCACGATGATCCGGTCGATCCGGTCGATTTCAGCCTGTGCGTAGTGACCGTCGGAGCGCGCAACGCGCACCAGAAGGGCCGCCAGCGCCAATCTGGCATCGGCATCGGGCAGGGGTGCAGGGTCGGGGGCCATCAGGCCGGACAGCAGCTTTGCGAACATCCGCAAGCAATAGCGGCTGCGCGCGACGCCGCCAAGCCCCCGGAGACTGCAGCGCGATCACGTCAGCAGGCGCATGCCCCGGTCGATGCCGTCCAGCGTCATGGGCACCATCCGGTTCTCGAAAATCCGCCCGATCAGCCCGATGCTCTGGGTGTAACCCCAGTGCTGCTCCGGCACCGGATTGATCCACAGGTGATCCGGCCATTTGGCACAGGCGCGGCGCAGCCAGACCTCGCCCGCCTCCGGGTTCATGTGTTCATTGGCCCCGCCGGGATAGAGCACCTCATAGGGCGACATGCTCGCGTCGCCCACGAATATGCATTTGTAATCCGACCCGTATGTGTGCAGCACGTCCCATGTGGGCGTCTGTTCCGTCCAGCGGCGGGCGTTGTCGCGCCACACGCCTTCGTAAAGGCAGTTGTGGAAGTAGTAGTGTTCCAGATGCTTGAATTCGGCCCGTGCTGCCGAGAACAACTCCTCCACCACGCGGATATGGTCGTCCATGGACCCGCCGATATCCAGAAACAGCACCACCTTCACGGCATTGCGCCGCTCTGGCCGGGTCTTCACGTCCAGATAGCCGTGTTCGGCGGTGGCGCGGATCGTACCGTCGAGGTCCAGTTCCTCCTGCGCGCCGTCGCGCGCCCAGCGGCGCAGGCGTTTCAGCGCCACCTTGATGTTGCGGGTGCCCAGTTCCACGCTGTCGTCGAGATTGCGGAACTCGCGCTTGTCCCAGACCTTGACGGCGCGGC
>DAIPIS010000321.1:0-2091 GCA_036770665.1 Meridianimarinicoccus sp. | reverse complement strand
AGGACAGGTCGTCGTCATAGGTGATGAGCGACATGTCCCGGCCCAGCCGCACGCCGGCATCGTCCGCCGCGCGGCGCATGCCGAAGGCGATGATGGTGGAGGCCGCGAGCACCGCGGTCGGCGGATCGGGCCGGGCCAGAAGGGCGCGCATGGCGGCGTGCCCGTAGCCTTCGGTCATCTCGTCGGCGAGCATCAGGCCGGGATCGGGGGTGAGCCCGCGCGCGGCCAGCCCGTCGACGAACCCCGCCTGTCGGCGCACGGCATAGCCCAGCTGCGACCGGCCATTGACCAGCGCGATGCGGCGGTGTCCGAGATCGACGAGGAATTCGGTCGCGCGCTTGAAGGCGCGTCGGTTGTTCACGTCCACGTAAGGGTAATCGTCGGGCAGGTCGGTGGCGCGGCCGTGGACCACGAAGGGCAGGCCGAGATCGCGCAGAAGTGCGATGCGCCGGTCGTCCACGGTGGGCGATTGCAGGATCACCCCGTCCACCATGCGTTTCGCGGCCATGTCCCGGTAGACGCGGTCCTCGTCGGCGTCGCCGATCACCGACAGCACGATGTCGTAGCCGTGGCGCATGTAGGTTTCCGACGCGCCCGCGATGAAATCGGCGAAGACCGGGTTCACGAGTTCGGTGGAGGTGGCGAGCGGGATCACGTGGCCGATGGCCATGGCACGGCCGGTGGCGAGGGCTTTCGCGCGGGTGTTCGGGCTGTAGTGATGCGCGCGCGCGGCATCGAGCACGCGCTGCCGGGTCGCCGGTGCGACTTCGGGATAGCCGTTCAGCGCGCGGCTGACGGTGGTCTGCGACAGACCCAGGGTTGCGGCCAAATCCTTGAGATTCATCGGCGACATTTTTCCAAAGCGCTTTCAATCCATGCCAAGGCTAAGGCAAGTCCGGCGGGGCGTCAACGTGGGGTCCATTCTGCGCTGCGGCATCATGGCCTCTGATTCCCACAGGTAAACAAGGGGAAACGTGCGGGCGGGATTGACAGGGTGGCCAGGATGAGCGACGCTAACAGTATCAAAGCGCTTTGGGCGTGTTTTGACTCGGGGCGTGGCGCGCGGTAGTGTGTGCGTGCACGGGCAACACGAAACTGGGAGGTTTCCATGATCAAGAGGCTGTATGCGGGTGCCGCGGTGATCGCGCTTTCCGCGGGCGGCGCGTTCGCGCAGGACCTTGTGTTCACGCCGGGAGAGGGCGATTTCAACTGGGACAGTCTGGACGCCTTCGCGGCGGAGCATGACTATTCCGGGCAGACGGTGTCGCTGACCGGGCCGTGGACGGGGGCGGATGCACGGCTGGTCAATTCGGTGCTGGCCTATTTCGCCGAAGCGACCGGGGCGGAGATCAACTATTCCGGTTCCGAAAGCTTCGAACAGGACATCGTGATCGCGGTGCAGGCGGGGTCTGCGCCCAACATCGGCATCTTCCCGCAGCCCGGGCTTGCGGCCGATCTGGCCGCGCGCGGGGCGCTGACGCCGCTGGCGGACGGCACCGGCGACTGGGTTCTGGAGAACTATGCGGCGGGCCAATCCTGGGTCGATCTGGGGACCTACGCGGACGCCAGCGGCACGGATGACCTGTTCGGCTTCTTCTACAAGATCGACGTGAAATCCCTGGTCTGGTACGTGCCCGCGATCTTCGAGGAATTCGGCTACGAGGTGCCCGAAACCATGGAGGATCTGAAGGCGCTGACCGAGCAGATCGTCGCCGATGGCGGCACGCCGTGGTGCATCGGGCTGGGGTCGGGGGCCGCGACCGGCTGGCCCGCGACCGACTGGGTCGAGGACATGATGCTGCGCACGCAGACGCCCGAGGTCTATGACCAGTGGGTGACCAACGCCATGCCGTTCGACGATCCCGCCGTCGTGGGCGCCATCGAGGAATTCGGCTGGTTCGCGCGCAACGACGAATTCGTGTCGGGCGGGTCGCAGGCCGTCGCCACCACCGATTTCCGCGACAGCCCGCTGGGATTGTTCGACTTTCCGCCGAAATGCCTGCTGCACAAGCAGGCGACCTTCATCCCGACCTTTTTCCCCGAAGGCACGCAGATGGGCGAGGATGTGGATTTCTTCTATCTTCCGGCCTA
>DAIPIS010000320.1:0-2114 GCA_036770665.1 Meridianimarinicoccus sp. | reverse complement strand
CAGAGAACCGGCCAGAACCACGCGCCAGCGACACCGGCCGGAGGCCCCGGCGCAAGGCCGGGGCGTCGGTGCGCGGGGGGGATAACGCGCGCATCACCCCAAGAGCGCCGCGACCTCCGCCCGCGACGGGATCGACGCGGCGGCGCCCCGGCGCGTGGTGGACAGCGCCGCGGCGGCGGCGGCAAAGCGCAGTGCTGCGTCCATCGCCTGTCCCTCGGCCAGCGCCGCCCCGAGCGCGCCGTTGAAGCAATCCCCCGCCGCCACGGTATCCACCGACGCCACCCGGAACGCCGGGACCGCGCCGCGCGCCCCATCGCGGGCCTGCCACACCAGCCCGTCCGCCCCGCGCTTCACCACGGCGGCCCCTGCGCCCTGCGCCAGCAGCACCGCGGCGGCGGCAAAGGCGCTGGCGTCATCCACCGGGGCGATGCCGGTCAGGGCCGCGGCTTCGGTCTCGTTCGGGGTGACGATGTCGGCCATCGCGATCAGCACGCCGATATCCGCCCCCGGCACCGGCGCGGGGTCGAGCACGGTCAGCGCCCCTGCCGCGCGCGCCGCCTGCATCGCCGCCCCCGTCGCAGGCAGGGGGGTTTCCAGCTGGAACAGTGCCACCCGCGCCCCGGCAAAGGCCGCCCTGTCCGGCCCCGCCGCATCCCAGGTTCCGTTCGCCCCCGCGACCACCGTGATGGCGTTCTGCGCCGCCGCGTCCACATGGATCAGCGCAAGCCCGGTGGCGGCCCCGGCAACCGTCACCAGCCCGTCACCAGCCACGCCGAAGCCAGCCAGAGCCGCCCGCGCCTGCGCGCCGAAGGCGTCGTCGCCCACTGCCGCCACGAAGCGCACCGCACCCGTCGCCAGCCGCGCCGCCGCAACCGCCTGGTTCGCCCCCTTGCCGCCCAGCCCCGTGGCATACCCTGTGGCATGGGCGGTCTCCCCGGGCCGCGGCAGGCGGTGGACATAGGCGGTCAGGTCGATGTTCACCGACCCGAAGATCACGACAGCGGGCAAAGGGGTGGGGGTCATGGCGGGTCCTCGTGCGTCCAGGGCAGGCCGCGCGACCCTATCGCGCCGCCGCATCCTCGCCTATACCCCTGTCCATGCCCGGTGCTGCGATCTGTCCGGGTGACGAGACACTGGGGAGGACACCATGAAACTCATCCGCTTCGGCGCACCGGGCCGCGAATGTCCGGGCCTGATCGACGATACCGGCACGCTGCGCGACCTGTCGGGCATCGTGCCCGACATCGCCGGGTCGGTCCTGTCCGATGTGGGGCTTGACGGGCTGCGCGCGCTCGACCCCGCCGCCTTGCCGGCCGTGCGCGACGGCATGCGTATCGGGCCCTGCGTCGGCGGCGTCGGCAAGATCATCGGCATCGGGCTGAACTATTCCGACCATGCCGCCGAAGCCGGGATGCCGGAACCCGCCGAACCGATCCTGTTCATGAAGGCCGTGTCGTCACTGTGCGGGCCGAACGACCCGACCCCGGTTCCGCCGGGATCCGAAAAGCTGGACTGGGAGGCCGAACTGGCCGTCATCATCGGCACCCGCGCCCGCAACCTGGCCGAGGCCGACGCGCTTTCGCATGTGGCGGGCTATGCCGTGTGCAACGACGTGTCGGAACGCGGCTGGCAGCTTGGCGGCACCGGGCAATGGGTCAAGGGCAAGAGCTTCGACAATTTCGCGCCGCTCGGCCCGTGGCTCGTCACCCGCGACGACGTGCCCGATCCGCAGGCGCTGTCGCTGTGGCTCGACGTGAACGGGACCCGCGCGCAGACCGGCACGACGGCGAAGATGATCTTCGGCGTGGCGCATCTCGTGGCCTATGTCAGCCGGTTCATGACCCTGCATCCGGGCGATGTCATCACCACCGGCACGCCGCCGGGCGTGGGCATGGGCATGAAGCCGCCGCGCTATCTCGTGGCGGGCGACGTGGTGGAACTGGGCATCGACGGGCTGGGCGCGCAGCGGCAGGAGGTGGTCGCCGACGCCGCGATCTGATCGCCCGCGCGGGGGCGTCCGGCCCGCCGGTCACCCGCCCGGTCCCGTCACGCCGCGATCCCGGCGGGACGGTCCGTGTGCGCCCGGACTCCGACAGGATTCCGACACGGGTTCG
>DAIPIS010000078.1:0-9552 GCA_036770665.1 Meridianimarinicoccus sp. | reverse complement strand
ACCCCATCGCCCCGACTGAAAGGAGCACGTCGCGTGCCGTCATTTTCGAATACGCTTGAACAAGCAATTCATGCGGCTCTGGCCCTGGCGAACACCCGTCGCCACGAACTGGCCACGCTCGAGCATCTGTTGCTGGCGCTGATCGACGAACCCAACGCCGCGAAGGTCATGCAGGCCTGCGGCGTCGACCTGGGCGTGCTCCGGTCCACTCTGGTCGAATTTGTGGACGATGAACTGTCGACGCTGGTCACCGACGTCGAAGGCTCCGAAGCCGTGCCGACCGCGGCCTTCCAGCGCGTGATCCAGCGCGCGGCGATCCATGTGCAGTCGTCCGGCCGGACCGAGGTGACGGGCGCGAACGTGCTGGTTGCGATCTTCGCCGAACGCGAAAGCAACGCCGCGTTCTTCCTGCAGGAACAGGAGATGACCCGCTACGACGCGGTCAACTTCATCGCGCATGGGGTCGCCAAGGATCCCAACTTCGGCGAAAATCGGCCGGTCAAGGGCGCCAGCGACTACGAAGAGGAAACCGCGCAGGCGGCCGAGCCCGAAAACAAGGACTCTGCGCTTGCGAAATATTGCGTGGACCTCAACGCCAAGTCGCTCAAGGGCGACATCGATCCATTGATCGGGCGCGAATCCGAGGTGGAACGCTGCATTCAGGTTCTGTGCCGCCGCCGCAAGAACAACCCGCTGCTGGTGGGCGACCCCGGTGTGGGCAAGACCGCAATCGCCGAAGGACTGGCGCGCAAGATCGTTCAGGGCGAGACGCCCGATGTGCTCGCGGGGGCCACGATCTATTCGCTCGACATGGGCGCGCTGCTGGCCGGAACGCGGTATCGCGGCGATTTCGAGGAACGCCTGAAGGCTGTCGTGAACGAGCTGGAAGACCACCCCGACGCGATCCTGTTCATCGACGAGATCCATACCGTTATCGGGGCGGGGGCAACCTCCGGCGGCGCGATGGACGCCTCCAACCTGCTCAAGCCCGCGCTGCAGGGTGGCAAGCTGCGCTGCATGGGCTCCACCACCTACAAGGAGTTCCGCCAGCATTTCGAAAAGGACCGCGCGCTCAGCCGCCGGTTCCAGAAGATCGACGTTTCGGAACCCTCCGTGGACGACACCGTGAAAATCCTGAAGGGACTGAAGCCGTATTTCGAATCCCATCACGACATCCGCTACACGGCGGATGCGATCCGGACGGCCGTCGAATTGTCGGCGCGCTACATCAACGACCGCAAGCTGCCGGACAAGGCCATCGACGTGATCGACGAGGCGGGCGCCGCGCAACATCTTCTGTCCGAAAGCCGCCGGCGCAAGACCATCGGCCCGCGCGAAATCGAAGCCGTCGTGGCCAAGATCGCCCGCATCCCGCCGAAGAACGTCTCCAAGGACGACGCCGAGGTTCTGCGTGATCTGGAAGGGTCGCTCAAGCGGGTCGTGTTCGGTCAGGACAACGCGATCGAGGCGCTGGCGTCGGCCATCAAGCTGTCCCGCGCCGGGCTGCGCGAACCGGGCAAGCCCATCGGCAACTACCTGTTCGCCGGCCCGACGGGCGTGGGCAAGACCGAAGTCGCCAAGCAGCTGTCGGAATCGCTGGGCGTCGAACTGCTGCGCTTCGACATGTCCGAATACATGGAAAAGCATGCGGTATCGCGGCTCATCGGGGCACCGCCGGGCTATGTCGGGTTCGACCAGGGCGGGCTGCTGACCGACGGGATCGACCAGCACCCCCATTGCGTGCTGCTGCTCGATGAAATCGAAAAGGCCCACCCGGATGTGTACAACATCCTGTTGCAGGTCATGGACCATGGCAAGCTGACCGATCACAACGGGCGTCGTGTGGATTTTTCCAACGTGATCCTCATCATGACGTCGAACGCCGGTGCCGCCGAACAGGCGAAGTCGGCCATCGGTTTCGGCCGCGACCGGCGCGAGGGCGAGGATACGGCCGCCATCGAACGCATCTTCACGCCGGAATTCCGCAACCGGCTCGATGCGGTGATCAGCTTCCAGCCGCTGCCGCAATCGGTGATCATGCAGGTCGTGGAAAAGTTCGTCCTGCAGCTTGAAGCGCAGCTCATGGACCGCAACGTGGCCATCGAACTGACCCCCGAGGCCGCGACATGGCTGGGGATCAAGGGCTACGACGACAAGATGGGGGCCCGCCCGCTGGGTCGTGTGATCCAGGAGCACATCAAGAAACCGCTGGCCGAAGAGCTGCTGTTCGGCAAGCTGTCAAAGGGTGGGATCGTCCGGGTCCTGGTGCGCGATGACCAGATCGTGCTGGACGTCTTGCCGCCGGAACGCGCACGCCTGTCCAGCAAGCGTCCGCCGCTGCTGACCGCGGACTGACCGCGCCGCCTGCCTTGATGCATCCAGACCCCGCCTTTTCGGGCGGGGTCTTTCCGTTTCCGGACCTGGCCTTCGCAGCGCGATCCTGAAGGTCAGCGTTCGGTGAGCTTCAATTCGATCCGGCGGTTGCGCGCGCGGGCTTCCGCCGTGTCGCGCGGATCGACCGGCTGGAATTCGGCGAACCCGGTCGCGGCAAGACGCTCCGGCGGAAACCCGAAGTTATCGATCATGAACCGCACCACCGACAGCGCCCGCGCCTGGCTCAGTTCCCAGTTGTCGGAAAACGGACCGGACCCCGACACCGGCACATCGTCGGTATGCCCGTCGACGCGGATCACCCAGTCGATGCCCGACGGGATGATCGCAGCGACTTCTTGCAGGCGACGCGCCACGGTGGCGACATCAGCCTGCCCCGCCGGTGACAGGTCCGCCGAACCGGACGCGAACAGCACCTCGGACGAGAACACGAACCGGTCGCCCACCACCCGCACGCCGTCCTGATCGCCCAGGATTTCGCGCAACCGCCCGAAGAATTCCGATCGGTAGTTTTCCAGCCTGCGCGCTTCGTCCTCCAGCCGCGCCCGTTCCGCCGCCTCGAGATCGGCACGCCGCCGCTCCTCGGTCGCGACGCGGGCCAGCGCCGCGTTCAGCCGCTGGCCCAGGGACTCGATCTGCACGTCGGCGGCGGCATCGCGCGCCTCCGCATCGTCCAGCAACGCCTGCACATCGGACAGTTGCCCGCGCAGCGCATCCAGTTGCGCGGTCAGGGCGGCCACACGTCGCCGGTCGGCGGCACTGCTTTCCGTCGCTTCCGCCAGTTCATTCCGCGCGAGCGCCAGCAGTTGCGCCTGCCGTTCGGCATCCGACAGCGCCTCTGCGGTGCCCGCCTCGGCCGCGCGTCGCGCCGCCAGCGCGTCGGCCAGACGCGCCCGAAGGTCCTCGGCCGTGGCGCCTTCGGCGGCCAGCCGGTCGCGCGCCGCGTCCAGTTCCGCCCGCGCGGCGGCCAAGACCTCCTGCGTCGCGGCGCCATCGGCCAGCGCTGCCATGAGCCGCGCATCCAGATCGTCCTGCGCATCCCGCGCCGCTGCCAGCAGGGTCAGCGTGTCCTCCGCCTGCGCGCGTTCGTCTTCCAGCCGCAGGGTCATCGCGGTCAACTCGGCATCCGCCGACTCCAGCCGCTCCCGCAGCCTGCGCGCGGCCTCCGCCTCGGCCAGGCGCGCGGCGTCCGCTTCGGACAGTGCTGCCTCGGTCTCGGTCAGGTCGGCCTGCACCTGCGCCAGCGCTGCGTCCCGGTCGGCCTGCTCCGCCCGCATTTCGGCCACCATCGCATCCAGCGCGGCGCGGCGCGCCTCTGCCAGACGGGCGGCCTCCTGTTCGGCAGACAACGTCTCGTCCAGTTCGGCGACCCGCCCTTCGAGGCTTTCGACATCACCCCGCGCCGCATCACGCTCCGCAAGGAGCGTGGCGACACGCGCTTCGAAATCGGTGATCTGCGCCCGCGCGTCCGACAGTGCCGCATCGGTCCGTTCAAGTTCGACCGACAGCGTGTCGATCAGACGGTTCTGGAACGCGGCAGTGTCGCGCGCCGCGGCCAGATCACCCCCCAGCGCATCGACATCCTGTTCAAGCTGGAAATTGCGCTGTTGCTCGGCCCCCAGCGCCGAGGCGAGGTCCCCGACCTCGCGCGACAGCGCATCCAGTTCGGTTTCCTGTCCGCTGATGGTTTCGGTCAGGATCGACTGCACCACCATGAAGATCGTCAGCACGAAGATCAGCACCAGAAGCAGCGCCGTCATCGCATCGACGAAGCCCGGCCAGATCGAGGCCTGGAACCGCTGCCCGTTGCGCCGGTTCAGCGCCATGGCCTAGCGCCCCTGCCCGGCACCGGAGTTCGGGTCGGCGGCGATTTCGATCACGCGGGTCAGGCGCGCCAGATCGCGGCGCAGTTCGGTCGTGGTTTCCTGTCGCCCCGCGGTCAGTTCCTCGAGAATGCGCAGAAGCTGCACGTCGATGCTGCGCAGGCGCGACCGGCTTTCGGCCTCCATCGCCTCGGCGTCCGACATCGGACGCGCGGTCACGGCGTTGATCGCGGCGATCAGGTTTTCCTGCCCTTCCGCGATGCGCGCCAGCGTGGCGTTGATGTTGGCGTCTTCCGACACCTTCTGCGCCAGCCGCTCTACGGACGCCGCCAGCGCGCCCAGCTTTTCGTCCACCGCGGCGCGGCTCTGGTCACTTTCGATGAAGGTCGTGTTCAGCGCGTCCAGTTGTTCGGTCATCTGGTCCATGAGTGTCGCGAACATCGCGCTTTCGGCGGCCATGTCGCTGTCGCCCGCGCTGAAGCCGACGCGCGTGATGCCCGACAGCCATTCCTCCAGCTCGCGGTAGAACCGGTTCTGCCCGTGCCCGGCAAAGAGCTCCAGCAAGCCCACGACGAGTGACCCCGCCAGCCCGAGCAGCGACGAGGCAAAGGCGGTGCCCATGCCGCCAAGCTGGTTTTCAAGCCCACCCATCAACCGCCCGAAGATCGCGGTGGAGCTTTCGCCTTCGACCGGCGCCAGCGACCGGATCGTGTCCACCACCGCCGGGATCGTCGTCGCAAGGCCATAGAACGTGCCCAAGAGCCCGAGAAAGATCAGCAGACTGGTGATGTAGCGCGTGATGTCGCGCGCCTCATCAAGCCGGGTCGCGACACTGTCGAGGATCGACCGGGCCGAGGACGAGCCGATCTGCATCCGCGCCCCGCGCGTCCGCAACAGCGCCGCCAGCGGCAGCAACAGCCGCGGCGGGCGCTTGATGTCGAATCCGGGACGGTCGCGGGCGAAATCCTCGATCCAACTGACCGCCGAGATCAGCTGGAAGACCTGCAGGAAACAGGCCAGCACGCCCACCACGAACACCACGCCGATGGTGCCGTTCAGGATCGGGCTTGCGGCGAACACCGGCGATACCCGTGGGTAGACAACGTAGGCACCCGCCCCGACGGCCGCGATCACGATCAGCATCAGGACGATCTGCCGGATCGGCTGGGAGAACTGCGCGCGGACCTCGCGGCTTCGTTGCGGGATCTGCCGCCCTGCGCCGTCCACTGCCATGCCCCTGCCTTTCCCGTCGATTTGCTCCAGCATAGGGTTACGCATCGTCCCTTCCAACAACCATTCTGCGGGGTTATGGCAGTTCGGCCACACGTTGGGCCAACCAGTCCAGTTCGGCGTCCGGCAGCCCCAAAGCGCGCAGATGCGCGGCGGTGTTGATCAGGTAGTCGCGGTTCGGCCCGCGTCCGCCCGCAGCCCGCGCAATGATGCGGGCCTGCTCTTCCAGCGGCAGACCGCCGCAGTACTGCACATGGTCCGGGTCGATCACATAGGTGACGGCCGTGACGCGGTGGCCGGTATCGAGTTCGACGACCAGACGGCGCTCCAGATAGGCCGACGACACCAGTTCGCGTTCCCGCAAGCTCGCCAGTGTCGCGCCGACATCGCCCGCCGCCACGCCGAAGCCCACACCCGAACAGCGCGCGCCCGGCTGCGCATCCAGCGCCAGCACCAGCCCCGGTTCGGCGTGGGTGCCGCGGTGGTGGATCGACCGCATGCAGAACGACCGGCGATACCCCGGCAGCGTCGCCAGATGACGGGCCATCACCGGAAAGCCCGGGTTCCAGATCAGCGACCCGTATCCGAAGACCCAAAGAGCCGGAGCGGTATCGGCGGGGCTTTGCGCCATGTGTCTGGTCCTCTTGCCTGCCCCCCTGTAAACACGCGGCACATGGACTGGAAAGGCCTGTTGATGCGAATTCTCCTCGCTGTGATTCTCGTGGCGGCAACGGTCTGGGCGGGATACTGGCTTGTGGGTGCGCGGGCCATCGACCGGGGGCTGCGCGGCTGGCTGGATGCACGTGTCGGCGAGGGCTGGGTCGTGTCCGTTGACGATCTTCACACGGCGGGGTTCCCGAACCGGTTCGACACGACGCTGGCCCAGATCGAACTGGCCGATCCGGCGACGGGCTGGGCGTGGCAGGCTCCCTTCTTCCAGGTGCTGGCGCTCAGTTACCGGCCCCATCACGTGATCGCGGTCTGGCCGGACAACCAGACGCTGGCCACGCCGCTGCAGAAGATCGACATCGCCAGTGCCCCGATGCGCGGGTCGCTTGTGTTCACCGGGGGCACCGCGTTCACGCTGGACCGCGCGACGATCACGGCGTCCGACGTGGCGCTGACATCGACAAGGGACTGGCAGGCGAGCATGGCCGACAGCCAACTGGCGGTCCGGCGGACACCGGCCCATGCCGGCCACAGCTATGACATCGCCTTCACCGCGTCCGACGTGGCCCTGCCCGAAGGCGTCGCAGCCCGGCTGGGTCAGGGGGCACTGGTCGGCGATACCTTGCAGCGGTTGAGCATCGAGGCGCAGGTCGCCTTCGACGCCCCGTGGGACCGCCGCGCCATCGAAGTGCGGCGCCCGCAGCCGCGCCGGATCGACCTGACGCTGGCGCGCGCCAGCTGGGGCGGGCTTGACCTGCGCATCGCGGGGACGCTGGATGTGGATGACGCGGGTATTCCAACCGGCAACATTACGATAAAGGCCACGAACTGGCGCGAAATGCTGGACATGGCGCAGGCCGCGGGGCTGATCCCGGAGAACCTTCGGCGGATCGTCGAAGGCGGGCTGACCCAGATCGCGCGGATGAACGGCAATCCCGACACGCTGGACGTGCCGCTGCGCCTTGCGGACGGGCGGATCAGCCTTGGTGGTGTCCTGCCGCTGGGACCGGCACCGCGGCTGGTGCTGCGCTGACGGGCCGGGTGCCACCGCTGCGTCCGAAATCCGGCGCGTCGGTATCCTGACCGGCTTCGATGATGCCGCGCCGGATCGCGCGCGTCCGGGTGAAATAGGCATGCAGGTGGTCGCCGTCGCCGGTGCGGATCGCGCGTTGGAGGGCGAACAGTTCTTCGGTGAACCGGCCGAGGATTTCCAGCGTCGCGTCCTTGTTGTTCAGGAACACGTCCCGCCACATGGTCGGATCGGACGCCGCGATGCGGGTGAAATCCCGGAACCCGGCGGCGGAATACTTGATCACCTCGCTGTCGGTGACCCGGCGCAGGTCGTCGGCCACGCCCACCATGGTATAGGCGATCAGGTGCGGCGCGTGGCTGGTGACGGCCAGCACGAGGTCGTGGTGATCGGCGTCCATTTCGTCCACGTTGGCCCCCATGCCCAGCCACAGCGCGCGTAGTCGGTCGGTCGCGGCGGGGTCAGTGCCCGCCACGGGCACCAGAAGGCACCATCGGTTGTCGAAGAGCGTGGCGAACCCGGACCGGGGACCGGAATGTTCGGTCCCGGCCAGCGGGTGGGCCGGAACGAAATGCACGGCTTCGGGCAGGTGCGGGGCCACGGCATCGATCACCGACCGCTTGACTGACCCCACATCGCTGACCGTCGCCCCGCGTGCGAGGTGCGGTGCGATCTCGGCGGCGATCGGCCCCATGGCGCCGACCGGCACGCACAGCACGACCAGGTCCGCCCCCACGACAGCCTCGGCAGCGGTTTCGGTCACCCGGTCGCAGAGACCGTCGGTGCGGGCGATGTCGCGTGTTTCCGCGGTGCGGGCGGTGCCGACGATCTCGCGCACCAGACCGCCCCGGCGCATCGCATGGGCCATGGAGGACGCGATCAGGCCAAGCCCGATCAGGGCGACGCGGTCATAGATCACCGTCACGCCACGCCACCCCGGAACTCCGCCAGGGCATCGGCCACCCGGGCGCAGGCCGCGTCGTCGCCCACGGTGATGCGCAGGCAATGCGGCAGGCCGTACCCCGCCACCCGCCGAACGATCAGCCCGCGCGATTGCAGGTGCAGGTCGCAGGCTTCGGCTTCCGCCGCGTGCGCGAACCGTGCCAGCACGAAATTGCCCTGCGACGTGTCGGACGGGATACCGAGGGCCGCCAGATCGTGGGCCAGCCGGTCGCGCAGGCGCGCGTTCTCGGCGCGGCAGTGGTCGGCATAGGCCGTGTCGCGCACGGCCGCCTCGGCGGCGTCCAGTTGCGTCTGCGACAGGTTGAACGGGCCGCGCACGCGGTTGAGCACATCGATGATCGCGCGCGGGCCGTACCCCCAGCCGATGCGCAGTCCGCCAAGCCCGTACAGCTTGGAAAACGTGCGGGTCATGAAGACGTTGTCGCGGCTGGTCGCCAGTTCCGCGCCACCGTCGTAGCCGGTGACGTATTCGGCATAGGCCCCGTCGATCACAAGGAGCGCGCCACCGGGCAACCCGTCGGCGAGCCGCGCCAGTTCGTTGCCGCCGATCATGGTGCCTGTCGGGTTGTTCGGATTGGCGAGAAACACGAGCCGTGTCCGGTCGGTGCAGGCCGCGAGGATCGCATCCACATCCGCCGTCCGTTCCCGTTCGGGCGCCACCACGGGCGAGGCCCCCGCTGCGCGGGCCGAAATCGCATACATCAGGAAGCCGTGTTCGGTGTGCAGCACCTCGTCCCCAGGCCCGGCATAGGCTTGGCACAGGAAGGTGATGATCTCGTCGCTGCCCACGCCGCAGATGATCCGTTCGGGATCGAGCCCGTGGACCGCGCCGATGGCGGTGCGCAGGCTGGCATGGTCGGTCGGCGGATAGCGGTGCAGATTGCCCAGGGATGCCTGCGCCGCGTCGATGGCGCGGGGCGACGGACCAAAGGGGTTTTCGTTCGACGACAGCTTGACGACATCGGCGACGCCGTCGAGCTTCGCGGTGCCGCCGACATACAGGGCGATATCCATGATGCCGGGCTGGGGTGTGATGGCGCGTGTCATGGCAACTCCTGCTGTCACGCCGATGTAGCGGTCCACGCGGGGCAGATCCAGCGGTCTGGACCCGCGAAAAGGGCCGCGACCGGGTGCCCGGCGCGGCCCTTTCGAACGGCGCTGACCGCGGTGATCAGTTCTGCGCGTAGTATTCGATCACGAGGTTCGGTTCCATCTGAACCGCGTAGGGCACATCGCTCAGGCCGGGGCGACGGACGAAGGTCGCAATCAGCTTGTGATGGTCGACCTCGATGTAGTCGGGCACATCGCGTTCCGTCAGGCCGACCGCTTCGAGCACGACGGCCAACTGCTTGGACTTCTGGCGCACCTCGATCAGGTCGCCTTCCTGCACCCGGTAGGACGGGATGTTGACGCTCTTGCCGTTGACCGTCACGTGACCGTGGTTCA
>DAIPIS010000319.1:0-2121 GCA_036770665.1 Meridianimarinicoccus sp. | reverse complement strand
GGTCTTCGCGGGCCGAGCGGAAATACCACCAAGACCTTCACTGGGTCGACCGGTCGTCACGCGATCGAGTTCTGGTACTTCGAAGGCCAGCCAACCCAGGCCCGTCTCGAGTCAAACCTCACGCCGGCGCCGATCCCGCTGCCCGCGGGTGGTCTCCTGCTGCTGACCGCACTGGCCGGTGGCGGTGCGATTGCACGGGTCCGTCGCGCCGCATAACGGCGATCATCCTTGAAAGCATGGAACCCGGTGGTCAGCCCACCGGGTTTTTTTTGTCGTTCGCGATGACGACCTGTCGCGCGACGCGGTGGGATTGCCATACCCATCACGCGACGTCGCGGTGAGAGTTCTGCATGCGCCGCCCCATGTCGCGCAGGGCGTCGGGGCCGCGCTGCCAGGTCTCGAATCAGGCCGCGCGGCGACGCGCCAGTGCCGCCAGTCCGCCCACCGCCGCCAGAAGCGCCCAACCCGCCGCGGGCAACGGCACCGGTGCGACGGCCGCGCGCACGGTGTTGGCGAGGGCGAGGTGCACGGTGCCGGTCGGGTGGATGTCGTCGAAAAAGGCATAGATGGCCGGATCGGCGCACAGCCCGGTGATCGTCGGGTTGCCGGCGCCGTCCACGCCGAAGGTCAGGCACGCGTCTGTGGTGTTGGTCAGCCCCAGCGGATCGGGGTCGTCCAGGATGTCCCGCAGCGCCGAGAACACGTCGATCTGGGTGACCCGCACACCGGTCGGAAGCCCACCAAGCCCGGCGGCGATGGTTGCGTCGAAGGTCAGTGCCGCGGCCGTGGCCAGCGCCTTCACCGGTGCGGATTGCCCGTTCAGGCGCGGGATCAGCGCGAAATCCGGCAGGCCGAGCACAAGGAAATCGCGGATGCCGAACGCGTTCAGCCCGGCGATGCTGGCCAGCACGGAATGTGCCGCCGCTGTCGCGGCCGCGATCGGATCGTCGCCCGACCGAAACGCGCCCAGGACATCGTTGGACCCGAAGAACAGCGACACCAGCGGACGCACCCCGAAATCAGCCGCGCGCTTGACCAGACCGGCCCCGCCATCGGCATAGATCGGAACGGGTGCGAAGGCCTGCGCCGCGAGATCCGGAATGCCATCGCCGTTCGTGACGGCCTCCGCCCCGGCATAGGCGAGGATATCGTTGGGCTTGCCCTGCGCGGCGAAATCGGCGGCCAGATACTCGGCATAGGTCGGTCCGCTGGACACGCGCCCTTCGAAATAGGGCGGGCTGGGAATGGCCGTGGGCGCGATGGCAAACAGGTTTCCGTCGTCGGTCAGACTGTCACCGAGCGCCCAGAAGCTTGAATAGGGGTCCGAAAACGCGCTTGCCAGCACACCGGTGGCCGAGACAGCGATCGCCGCCGCCGCCACAAGACACTTCATCTTCATTGTTGATCCTCCCGTTCGGGATCGGAAGGGATACTCCGCCCCGTGAAGAATTGCTAACGTCGGCGTCGGGCGGCCTGCAAGTCGCCACACGCAATAACGTTAGGGCACCTTTGGGGCAACTGGGAGGGGTTCTGCGGAATGAAAAAGCCCCGGATGTGATCCGGGGCTCTTTCGTGGCAGGCCGATCTGGCCGGCGATCACTCGGCGGTTTCTTCAGCTTCTTCCTTGGCCAGTTCGCCCGTGGTCTGGTCCACGACCTTCATGGACAGGCGCACCTTGCCGCGGTCGTCGAAGCCGAGGAGCCGGACCCAGACTTCCTGCCCTTCCTTGAGCACATCCGAGGGATGGTTCAGGCGCCGGTTTTCGATCTGGCTGACATGCACAAGCCCGTCGCGCTTGCCGAAGAAGTTCACGAACGCGCCGAAATCCACGAGCTTCACGACCTTGCCGCGATAGACCTTGCCTTCTTCCGGCTCGGCGACGATCGACCAGATCATGTCATAGGCCCGCTTGATGGCATCCGCGTCGCTGGATGCGATCTTGATCACGCCGTCGTCGTTGATGTCGACCTTGGCACCCGAGGTTTCCACGATCTCGCGGATGACCTTGCCGCCGGACCCGATCACTTCGCGGATCTTGTCCGTCGGGATGGTCATGGTTTCGATCTTCGGCGCGTATTCGCTGAAGCCGGAGGGTGCGGTCAGCGCCTTGTTCATCTCGCC
>DAIPIS010000077.1:0-9635 GCA_036770665.1 Meridianimarinicoccus sp. | reverse complement strand
CCGCACAGGCCGCCCTGCGCGCCGCCATCGCCGAAGCGAAGGAGGCGAACCGGGCCAAGTCCCGGTTCCTCGCGGCCATGAGCCACGAAATCCGCACGCCGATGAACGCTATTCTCGGCTTTGCGCAACTGCTCAAGATGTCGGATCTCGACGACCGCCGCCGCACCCATGTCGAAGCGATCCAGAGCGCGGGCGGCACGCTGATGACGCTGCTGACCGACCTGCTCGATCTCAGCCAGATCGAAGCCGGGCGGATGCGGATCGCGTCGGAAGAATTCGATCTCGATGCGCTGCTCGATCAGCTGGCGGACTGGTGGGAAGCCGGGGCCGCCGAAAAGGGCCTGCGCCTGCGCATCGCCAAGGACAAGGGCCTGCCGCGCCGGATCGTGTCCGACAAGGGCCGGTTGCAACAGGTGCTCAACAACTATCTGGGCAACGCGGTGAAGTTCACCGAAACCGGGCGCATCACGCTGGCGATCGAAGAGGTCGCCCAGGAAGGTGCCCGCCGCCGCATCCGGTTCGAAGTGTCGGACACCGGGCCGGGCATGACCCCCGCGCAGACCGAACAGTTGTTCAAGCCCTTCGTGCAGGTCGGGGCCGATGGCAGCAAGGATCGCGGCGGTTGGGGCCTTGGCCTGTCGATCTGCCACGAGATCGCCACGGCGATGCATGGCACGGTGGGCGTCCGGTCCGAACTTGGCCGTGGATCGACCTTCTTTCTCGAAATCGAGGTCGATACCCTGCCCGGCAGCATCGACCCGGTCGACCCGCCTCTGCACATGGACATGACGGATGTGGAGCAGGGCACGGGCGCCGGGCTCAGCATCCTTGTGGCCGAAGACAATCCCATGAGCCGCATGATGATGCACGACATGCTGACCGAACTCGGCCACCAGGTCACCACCACGCCCGACGGGCTCGCCGCCCTGCGCGAAATCGAAATGCGGCCCTATGACATCGTGTTCATGGACGTGATGATGCCGCAGCTTGACGGGATCAGCGCCACGCGGCGCATCCGCAGCGGCAAGCCGCCGCGCGCCCGCACGCCGATCATCGGCTGTTCGGCCCACACGGCCGATGCGGCAAGCTATCGTGCGGCGGGGATGGACGAATTCCTGCCAAAGCCCGTCGACAGGACGCGCCTGCAGGATCTGATCCGCAAGTTCACCCCACCACTGGAACCCATGCGCCCGTCACAAACCCGCTGAAAATGTGCGCGGTCGCCGTCATCGGGCAGCCCGGTGCGGGCAGGTGCGCCGGGCCCTGCGGTCGCACTGACGCTATTGTCATGGCCCCGTCATCATCTTTCGCGTACACACCCGCGCATGACCGCAGCACCGCCCAGTATCAAGCATGTCAGGACACTGTTCCTGTCCGACATCCATCTGGGCACCCGTGGCTGCCAGGCAGAAATGCTGCTGCATTTCCTGTCGCGCCATGACGCGGACCGCATCTTCCTTGTGGGCGACATCTTCGATGGCTGGCGCTTGCGCCGGGGCTGGCACTGGCCGCAATCCCACAACAACGTGATCGAAGCGCTGATGGCCAAGGCGCATGGGGGCACTCCGATCGTCTACATCCCCGGCAACCATGACGAGGTGATGCGCGGGTATCTCGGCACCCATTTCGGCGGGATCGAGGTCAAGGCGAACGACGAACACGTCACCGCCTGCGGCGAGCGGCTTCTGGTGACGCACGGCGATCATTACGACGTGGTCGTGATGAACGCCAAGTGGCTCGCCCATCTGGGCGACCGGGCCTACAACCTCGTGCTGATGCTCAACACTCTCGTGAACCGGGTGCGTCGGCTCTGGGGCGGGCAGTTCTGGTCGCTGTCCAACTGGGCCAAGCAGCAGGTCAAACGCGCGGTGAACTTCATCGGCGAATACGAAACCGTTCTGGCCGACGAAGCGCGGCGCGGCGGCTATGACGGGATCATCTGCGGCCATATCCACAAGGCCGAACTGCGGCAGATGGACGGCATCCTTTACGTCAACTGCGGCGACTGGGTGGAAAGCTGCACGGCCATCGTGGAACACCATGACGGACGGCTGCAACTGATCGACTGGGCGCGCGTCGTGCGGCGGGCCAATTACCGGCGCCGCCTGCGGGCACGCAGCCAGATCGACCCGGCCGGGGCATTGTCCACCGACGCGGCGGGCCGGACCGCAAAGCGCTCGCGCGAACATCAGGCGTGATCGAAAGGAACCACACCGCATGACCGAAACCGACCTTGCGCGCAGCCGGATCGCGGGCGCCGTTCAACAGAAACCCATGCTCAGCCGCACCGGGCTTCAGGAACGCGCCTTCGCGCGGATGTTTCAGGGGCTGGTCTACGCACAGATCTGGGAAGACCCGGTGGTCGATCTCGACGGGCTGGCACTGAAACCGGGCGACCGGGTGGTGTGCATCGCGTCGGGCGGCTGCAACATGATGAGCTATCTGACCGCCGCCCCCGGTGCCGTCGATGCCGTGGACCTGTCGCCCGCCCATGTGGCGCTGAACCGGCTCAAGATCGCGGCGGCCACGGCCCTGCCCGATCATGCCGCGTTCTACGATTTCTTCGGTCACGCGAACCGCCCCGGCAACCCCGCGCTCTATGACCGCCACATCGCCCCCGTTCTCGATGCAGACAGCCGCGCGTGGTGGGAAGCCCGGCAAGGCCGCCTGCCGCGCCGGATCGACATGTTTGCGCGTGGCTTCTACCGCTACGGCGCGCTGGGGCGCTTCATCGGCGCGATGCACATGGTCGCCCGGATCGGCGGGGTGGATTTCGCCCCGCTTCTGGCCGCGCAGTCGCTTGACGACCAGCGGGCGTTCTTCGACGCCCGGATCGCACCCCTGTTCGAGAACCGCATCGTGAAGTTCCTGGCAAGGCGGCGTGCGGCGCTGTTCGGGCTCGGGATTCCGCCCGCGCAGTTCGAAAAGCTGGCCCAGGACGGCGGCGGCGACATCGTCCCGGTGCTGCGCGAACGCACGCGCAAGCTGATCTGCGATTTCCCGATCTCGGAAAACTATTTCGCCTGGGCCGCATTCAACCGCGGCTACCGCGACGACGGCACCGGCCCTGTCCCGCCGTACCTGGAGGCCCGCCATTACGACGCTGTCCGCGCCCACGCCCCGCGCGCCAGCATCGTGAACCGGTCGCTGACCGACATGCTCGCCGACCGCGACGGCGCCGATACCGACGCCTATGTGCTGCTCGATGCGCAGGACTGGATGACCGACGCGCAGCTCGCGGCACTCTGGACCCAGATCACCCGCACCGCGCGGCCCGGCGCACGCGTGCTGTTCCGCACGGGCGGCGCGCCCGACATTCTGCCGGGGCGCGTGCCCGACGATCTCTTGCGCCGATGGACCTATCAGCCCCAGTCGCAATCCCTGTGGGAACGGGACCGCTCCGCCATCTATGGCGGCGTGCATCTCTACCGGTTCGAGGGCTGATCCATGACCGACCAGGCCGGGGCCCACGACCAGTTGATGAACGCGGTCTACCGCAACCAGCGCTACATCTACGACATCACGCGCAAGTATTACCTGCTGGGCCGCGACCGGCTGATCGACGGGCTGGACGTGCCCCCCGGCGGCACCCTGCTGGAGGTCGCCTGCGGCACCGGGCGCAACCTGATCCGCGCCGGGCAGCGATATCCGCAGGCGCGGCTTTACGGTTTCGACATCTCGACCGAAATGCTCGCCACGGCGCGCACCAACATCGCCCGCGCGGGGCTATCCGACCGGGTCACATTGATACAGGGCGACGCCACCGCCTTCGACGGCAGGACCGCCTTCGGCGTGGCCGGTTTCGACCGGGTGATGGTGTCCTACAGCCTGTCGATGATCCCGGACTGGCGCGCGGCGCTGGCCTGCGCACTGGACCAGACGGCCCCCGGCGGGCAGCTGGCGATCGTCGATTTCGGCATGCAGACCCGGCTGCCCCGCTGGTTTCACAAGGGCTTGCAGGCGTGGCTTGGCCTGTTCCATGTAACCCCGCGCGCCGATCTGGCCGACGCCATGCAGGCCCTTGCCACCGAACGCGGCGCGCGCGCCGAGGTCGGGCCGATCCTGCGCGACTATGCCGTTCTGGGCCACATCCACCGTCCGGCGTGATCCCGCCACCTGTCGCCCGTTGCAATTGTTTCATTCGACAGGCGCGGGCGAAGGGTCTAGCCTCCCGCAGGAAAGACCGATGGATCCGCGATGATACGTGCAGCCCGACATACCGACACCAGCATCACCCGCGACCGACCGGCGCGCAGCCCGCACGCCTATGTCACGCTCGTGACGAACGCCGACTACGCCATCGGCGCGCGGGCGCTGTTGCGGTCGCTGATGCTCACGGGCACCGAGGCCGACCTCGTGGTTCTGCACACGGCGGCGGTGACGGCAGCGGATCTTGAAAGCCTTGCCGCCCTCGGCGCGCGGC
Source organism: Meridianimarinicoccus sp. (assembly GCA_036770665.1). Lineage (GTDB taxonomy): Bacteria > Pseudomonadota > Alphaproteobacteria > Rhodobacterales > Rhodobacteraceae > Meridianimarinicoccus. The sequence goes on along the minus strand of DAIPIS010000077.1, from coordinate 5,212 downwards.
TGGTCTGCGTGGACCTGCTGCCGATGTCGGAGGCGTTCAACACCGCCCATTCGCGCCGCAACCAGCACGCGGCGGCCCCTTTCACCAAGGGCACCAAGCCCGATTTCCACACGCCGCTGGACAATTTCGTCAAGCTGCGGCTGTGGCAGTTGACCGAATACCGGTCGGTCGTGTTCATCGACGCCGACGCGCTGGTGCTGCGCAACGTGGACAAGCTGTTCGCCTATCCCGAATTCTGCGCCGCCCCCAACGTCTATGAAAGCATGGCGGATTTTCACCGGCTCAATTCCGGCGTGTTCACCGCGCGCCCCGATACCGACACCTTCGCCGACATGCTGCTGCGGCTCGATGCGCCCGGCGCGTTCTGGCGGCGCACCGACCAGACCTTTCTCGAAACCTATTTCCCGGACTGGCACGGGCTGCCGGTGACCTGCAACATGCTGCAATACGCGTGGTTCAACATGCCCGCACTGTGGGACTGGTCGACGATCCGCATCCTGCATTTCCAGTACGAGAAGCCGTGGCAGACCCCGCACCCCAAGGCGCGCGACCTCGCCCCGCTGATCGCGCTCTGGCACGCCTATGCCGCCGGTGGCCCGGTGCCCGCGCTGGACAGTCTGCCCGCCGCCGCATGAGGGTGCTGATTGCCGGCGCGGGGGGGTACCTTGGCCGGTTCATCGCCGCGCACGCCGTGGCCGCCGGGGCGCAGGTGACGGCTCTTGGCCGCAGCGACCCGGGGCTGGGCGGGTTCATGCCCTTCGATCTGGGCACCCCGCCGCCAGCCTTGCCACCCGCCGATGCGCTGGTCCATGCCGCCTTCGACCACGTGCCCGGGCGGTATCGCGGCGGCGAAGGGGACGACCCGGCGGGGTTCATGGCCCGCAACCGCGACGGCAGCGCGCGGCTCTTCGATGCCGCACAGGCGGCGGGGATCGCGCGCGTGGTGTTCCTGTCGTCGCGCGCGGTCTATGGCCCCCGCCCGCCCGGCACCGCGCTGACCGAAGACATGGCGCCCGCCCCGGACACGCTCTATGGCCGGATGAAGGCGGCGGTGGAGGCGGACCTCGCCGCCCGCGCCGCCCCCGGCTTCACCCCCGTCAGCCTGCGGATCACGGGCGTCTACGGGCAGGCCGCGCGGGACGCGCCGCACAAATGGGCCGACCTGCTGGCGGATGTCGCGGCGGGCCGCCCGGTCGCCCCGCGCCGCGGCACCGAAGTGCACGGGGCCTGCATGGCCGATGCCGTCTGGCGCGTGTTGACCCTGCCGCCCGACCGGGTCGCGGGCCGGGTGTTCAACGTGTCGGACCTCGATCTCGACCGGGCCGACCTTCTGGGACTTTATGCCGATCTGCACGGGCTCGACCGGCCCCTGCCCGACCGCATGCCCGACGCGCCCAACGCGATGGACTGCACGGCGCTGCGCGCGCTTGGCTGGCGACCCGGCGGGATGGACCGGCTGCGCGCGACCCTGCAGGCGCTGCGCCCCTAGAACGTGTCGCGTTCATCTGCAGTCACGCGATACGCTCCAACCTTTTGATGTCGCATGTCCGAGAAGCGCAAAACCGGTTCCCACTTTTGCGCGACATGCTCTAGAGTCGCGTTCAGGCGCAGTCGCGCGCCGGGCTATTGATCATGCGTGTCCGAGACGCGCGAAACCCGTGCCCGCGCCTGCACGGCCGCTCTGGACCGAGTCGCTGTCATGGGCCGTCACGGGACACATGCACGCCATCTGATGTCACGTGCCCGAGACGCGCAAGCCCGGTGCCTTCGTTGCCGACCATGCCCGACCATGCCCGGCCATCTGGCGCGCGCCGCACGGCCGCCTATGGCACCGCGAAGCTGATCGACGCCCAGCGGGAATGCCAGACGGCTTCGCGCGCCGCCGGATCGCCCGGCATGGGCGCAAGCGTGGTAAAGCTGGCCATCGCCACGGTCCCGGCAGGCACGTCCACCGCCACGCGCCCGGACGGGTCGGCATGGTGCACGCTGCGCGTCACCGTCCCGTCCGGCGCGCGCAGGAACAGGTCCAACTGTCCGCCCGCACGGGGCGCGCCGTCTTGGTACATCCGCAGCACGACCGCGCCGCCGCCCGTCAGCGCATAGGGGTTCGTTTCGGCCACGATTTCCGCCGCAAGCCCCAGCCGCCGGTCCGCGCCACCCGACGCATCCCCCACGGCCATGAGCGCCTTGGCGTGCCGGTCGTACATCTCGCGGAACCCGGCGTCGGGCAGGCCGCGGGCGCGGTGCGCCGCCTGCGCCCAGTCGAAGCCGTGGGTGTCGGTGAACAGAACGAACCGGTCCCACGTGTCATAGGTCACCCAGCGCGGGGTCGGTTCGTACACCGCCAGCCACAACCCCGGCATGTCCGCCACCACGGACAGCGCGGGCAGATCGCCCGTGCGCCCCGGCACGGGTGACAGCGCGTCGACCGGCCCGGCCTCGAACCGCAGGAAGTTCTCGACGAAATAGGGATAGGCCGTGCCCGCGAACATCTCGCCCACGCGCAGGTCGGCGGCCAGCCGGTCGCCCTGTTCCAGAACGTGGCGCGCGGGGTCGATCCAGAATTCGTGCGCCGCGGCGCCCTGTCCCGCCAGACAGCAGACCAGCAGCAGACCGCGCCGGATCAGACCACCCATGCGCTGCCCCCCGCGTTGACCAAACCGTGCACGCGGCCCCCGGATCAAGTGGCGTCCGGCAGGCCCCGGAACCCGCGCGCGACCACGAATTTCTCGGAACTGTCCGACCGGCTCGCGGGCGGCTTGACGTTCGACACCTTGTCGAAGCGTTGTTTCAGCAGCGTCTGCAACTCGCCTTCCGCACCGCCCGCCAGAACCTTGGCGACAAAGGTGCCGCCTTCGTCCAGCACGTCGAAGGCCAGCTCCGCGGCGGCTTCGCACAGGGCGACGATGCGCAGGTGGTCGGTCTGCTTGTGCCCCGAGCTTGATGCCGCCATGTCCGACATCACCACGTCGGCGCGCCCGCCGAGCCACGCCTTGACCTGCGCATCCGCGTCGTCCGCGAGGAAATCGAGCACGTGCAGCTCCGCCCCCGCGATCGGGTCCACCGCCTGCAGGTCCACGCCGATGATCCGGCCCTTCGGCTTGCCCGGCCGGTCCCCCAGCGCATTGATGCGCGGCACCGCGACCTGGCACCAGCCGCCGGGCGCACAGCCCAGATCCACCACCCGCGCGCCGGGGACCAGAAAACCGAACTGGTCGTCGAGTTCCATGATCTTGTAGGCCGCCCGCCCGCGATAGCCTTCGGCCCGGGCGCGCATCACATAGGGGTCGTTGAGTTGCCGTTGCAGCCACTGGGTCGACGACAGCTTGCGCCCGCGCGCGGTCTTGACCTTGACGAACAGGTCGCGCTGGCCGCGCCCGCTGGTGCGCCCGGTGCTGCTGCCACCGCCCTTGCCGCCGCCCCCGCCGCCACTGCCGCCGCCGCCGCTGCGTCCTGCCGTCATCCCGTCACCCCTTGCGCCGCGTGGGCGCGCCGTTGGGCCGGTCGGCGGTGGGAAACACCCCGTCACGGCTCATCTGTGCATAAAGCAGCCCCTCGCGCAGGCCCCGGTCCGCGACCGACAACCGGTCGGTCGGCCAGACCCGCAACAGTGCCTGCAGGATCGCCGCCCCCGGCATGATCAGCATGTGCCGGTCCCGCCCGATCCGCGCATCGCTGCGCCGGCCTTCGGGACCGAGCCGCAGGTACTCGCGGATCACCGCGTCGATCTGGTCCGAGGTCAGTTCCAGCCCGTCCACCTGCGCGCGGTCATAGCGGCGCAACCCCAGGTGCGACGCCGCAACCGTCGTGACCGTGCCCGATGTGCCGACGATCTGGAACCCGTCGCGCCGGTGGGTGCCCGTATAGGGGATGAAGTTCGCGAGGCTTTCCTCGAAATACCAGCTCATCAGGGCAAACGACCCCGCGTCGTCCTGCACGTCGGCGAACCGTTCGCGCAGCGTCGCGACCCCCAGCGGCACCGAGATCCAGTCCACCACCCGCGCCCCGAAGCGCGCATTGGCAAAGGAACAGTCGTGCAGCGACAGCACCGCCGCCGATCGCCGCGCGGGCGTGACTTGGGACAGATCGATCCACACCAGCTCCGTGGACCCGCCGCCGATATCCACCACCAGAAGCTGTTCGGACGTGGGATGCACCAGCGGGCCACAACTGACCACCGCCAGACGGGCCTCCTCCTCCGGCGAGATCACATCGAGTGCCAACCCGGTTTCCCGCCGCACCTGCGCCACGAAGGACGCCCCGTTGCGCGCGCGGCGGCACGCCTCGGTCGCGACCAGCCGCATCCGGTGCACCGCGTGCTGTTCCAGCTTGCGCTGGCACACCCGCAACGCCTGAACGGTCCGGCGGATCGACAGGCGCGACAGGGCACCCGACGTCTCCAGACCGGCGCCAAGCTGGACAGCCTTGGAAAAGCTGTCGATGATGCGCATCTGCTCGCCGTCGGGACGGGCGATCAGCATGCGGCAACTGTTCGTGCCCAGATCGAGCGCCGCATAGGGCTCGTTCCGGCGATTGGCCCGAGGCGGATGATCGACCGTATCCGGGATCGTGGCCGCTTGGGCAGGTCGCTTGGGCGTCATGTGCGCCCTCCATGTGCAGTTGAGCAAGATGTAGACATGACAGTTCCTTGACGCAAGCCGCCTCGCGTCGGCACTTGGGCCTGTGGGAGCGTCGGCAAGGGTCGCGCGGGGCACACGCGCGCCGCGCGGGGCGCGATCGGTGCCCGCATCAGGGGAAACCTCCGTCCGACCGCGGTGCGTTGCCGGTCGGCGCGACGCAGGCCACTTGACCGCCGCGATCGCACCCGATACGTGGAAGCGGCGCGCGGGTGTAGCTCAATGGTAGAGCAGCAGCTTCCCAAGCTGAATACGAGGGTTCGATTCCCTTCACCCGCTCCAATCCTTCGCCCCCCGCCACGCTTTCGCATGCTGCATGCGCGCGTCGCGCTGAACCTGCCATGCCGGATCGGTTCGTGTCCGCATGGGTTCGGCGACGGACAGCCCCCGGCGACTGCCGCGTGCCGGGGTATTCGGCGCAAAGGCGGATCGCGGTGTCGCGCTTCTCGAACAGGCGGGATCAAAGGGTGACGGTCGCCAGCGTGCCTGCGGATGACCGCGCCGCGCCTAGTCGCTCTGGCGCAGGAACGCGTCGGGAAAGCCGCGCCCGCGCAGGTCGTCCCGCGCCGCGGCCG
>DAIPIS010000076.1:6296-9663 GCA_036770665.1 Meridianimarinicoccus sp. | reverse complement strand
GCGTGCAGCGCGGCCAGCCCCGCATCCAGTTCCGCCGGCGTCACGGTGCCGTCGGCGTCGGTGTCGAAGGACTGGTAGACCGGGCTCGCCATGAGGCGTTCCATTCCCATGCCGCCCATGCGCATGCCCTGTTCGGCACGCCCGCCATGGTCGCCGTGGCGCATCATCGGGCCGCCGCGCTGGTTGTCCGTGTCGCCGTGCATGCGCTGCATCATCTGCGCGCGGCCTTCGTCGTTGGCGATGGCCGGAACGGTGAGCGCACCGATCAGGATGGCGGTGGCGGCGGCGCCGAGGGTCAGGATCGTCTTGCGGGTCATCGTGGTACCTTTCGGGTCAAGTCGCTTCGGTAGGGCCAAGTTGGGCGGCGCGTGTCGCAGGTCTGTGCCAGCGAGACCGGAGATATGTATCCGTCTGTCGCAAACCCCGCCGTTGCGACAGAACCCGACCGGGATCCTTTCCGCAGCGCGCTGTTTCGGGCTATCACGGGCCCATGACCGACGCCGCCCACATCCCCCATATCCTCGTGGTGGACGACCACCGGGACATCCGCGATGCCGTGACCCGGTATCTCGACCGCAACGGCTTTCGCGCGACGCCCGCGCGGGATGTGCGCGAGATGGACGCGGCCTTGCACGCGGGGCGGTTCGACCTGATCGTGCTCGACGTGATGATGCCGGGCGAGGACGGCCTGTCGGCGGCGCGGCGACTGGTGTCCGCAGGCGGACCGCCCATCCTGATGCTGAGCGCGCTGTCCGAAGACACCGACCGGATCGTGGGGCTGGAGGTCGGGGCGGACGACTATCTGGTCAAGCCGTTCAACCCGCGCGAACTGCTGGCGCGGATCAAGGCGATCCTGCGCCGCGCCGAACGGCCCGAGCCACTGGCGGGGGCGCTTGGCGGGCGCAGGCTCGCGTTCGCGGACTGGACGCTCGACACCGACACGCGGGCGCTGTCCCATGCAGACGGGCGCGCGGTCGCGCTCACCTCGGCCGAATTCAAGCTGCTGACCGCGTTTCTGGAACGCCCGCGTTTCGTTTTGTCGCGCGACCAGCTTCTGGACATCACCAGCGGGCGCACGGCGGAGGTGTTCGACCGGACCATCGACAACCAGGTCAGCCGCCTGCGCCGCAAGATCGAAGATGACCCGGCGCGCCCGCAGATCATCGCGACGGTGCGCGCGGGGGGCTACAGCCTTGCCGCCGACGTGCGCGCGGTGCCGTGATGCGCATGCTGCCCCGCAGCCTGCTGGGCCAGCTTGCCCTGCTGATCCTTGGTGCGTTCATTGCCGCGCAGGTCATCAGCCTGTGGCTGTTCGCCGACGAACGCGGGGCCGCGATCCGCGCGGCGCAGCGGTTCGGGACCGTCGAACGGGCAACTGCCGTGGCCGAACGGCTGGCTTCGGCTCCGGCGTCCGGCCATCCGGCCATCCTTGCCGCCGCGACGTCGCGCAACGTGGGGTTCAGCCTTGACCCCGTGCCGCTTGTGGCACCTGGTCCCCAGGTGCGCACCACCCCTGACGGCATCCGGATGACGGAGATCGCGCGGCCCCGCCACGCCGACGCGCGCGCGGGACATCGGTCCGCCGGGGACGGGCCGCCGGAACGGGGGCGCATGGCGGGTATGGCCGCGGTGGAACTGCGGCTCTCGCTGCCGCTGGATGACGGCTGGCTCAATGTCACGGCGCGCTTCCTGCGCCCGGAGGTGCAGGCCACGCCAAGGATCATCGGTGCCACGGTCCTGTCGCTGGTGCTGATCATGGCGGCGCTGTGGGTCGGCTTGCGGCGGATCACGACGCCGCTGAGCCAGTTGGCCGCCGCGGCGGACAGGGTCGGCCCGGATGGCGCGTTGCCGGTGATCCCGACTGGCGGCCCGCACGAGGTGCGCGCCCTGTCCGACGCGCTGGGGCGGATGAACGGGCGGCTTGCGGGCATGATCGCGGACCGGACCCGGATGCTGGCCGCACTCGGGCATGACCTGCGCTCGCCGATCACGGCGCTGCGGGTGCGCGCCGAAATGGTCGACGACGCCGAAAACCGCGCGCGGATGATCGCCACGCTCGACGAGATGCAGGAGATGGTGGAGACGACGCTGGCCTTCGCGCGCGGCGTGTCCACCGACCAGCCGACCGAGGATGTGGATCTGGCCGAATTGCTGCGCGATCTCGCGCGGGATCTGTCCGAAAGCGGCCCCGCCATCGTGGTGGACGTGGCGCATCCCGTGATCGCGCCCATCCGGCGGACCCCGGTGCGCCGGGCGCTGCGGAACCTGCTGGAGAACGCGCAGCGCTATGGCGGCGGTGCGCGGGTCACGATCCACGCGTCGCGCGGCGCGGCGGATATCGTGATCGACGACCACGGGCCGGGCATTCCGGAGGCCGATCTCGCGCGGGTCTTCGATCCGTTCACGCGGCTGGAAACGTCCCGGTCGCGGGACACGGGGGGGGTCGGGCTTGGCCTGCCGATCGCGCGCGCCATCCTGCGGGCGCATGGCGGCGACGTGCGGCTGGCGAACCGGCCGGGAGGCGGGCTGCGCGCGACGGCGCGTCTGCCCCAGCGCGCCGGGGCGTGACGCCCGGGCGGGGATTGCGCCGCGCGATGCCGCCCATGGTGATCGGAACATGGGGACGGCGATGTCAGGCGTCTTGCGGGCATACACGGGCGTTTCCCTTCAGCCTCAGGGCGCAGGCGGTTGCCGGGCGGGGAGGGTGTTCCGCGATCCGTCCGATCACGCCGATCACGGGACCGCGACATCACGCGCCTGTGGGCCCGCCGCCGGACAGGCCGTGCTACCGAGCGGACAGTGTCCATGTCCGCAACCGAAGGTGCGCACCCCCATGATCCGATCCGTCCTTTTTGCGCTTGTCGTCTGTGCCGCGATGCCTGTCGCTGCGGCCTCCGATCTGGCAGCCCGTCCCGGCTGGCAGGTGATCGCCACCGACCTGACCCACGCGGACCTGCTGGAGCGGCTGCTCGCCGCCGTGCCCGCCGAAGGCATGGGCGTCGTCACGCAGGCGGGGCCCACGGGAGCCGCGAGGGCGCGCGGGATCGAGATCCCCGAAAACCGCGTGGTGGGCGTGTTCAACAACGATGTCGCCGTGCGCATCCTGTCGCTCAGCGTTGCGGCGATGATCGAGGCCCCGGTGCGGTTCTACGTGACCGAGAACGCGGACGGCACCGCCACGCTGAGCTGGAAGGAACCCGGCTTCGTCTTCGCCCCCTACATGGCAGAGGGTGGCGCGGCGCTGGCGGACATCACGGCGGAACTGGATGCCACCTTCGCCGCCATCGCGGCCCGCGCCACGGCCGACTGACACAAGAGCGCGTCGCGTTGACACCTGGTCACGCGACACGCTCTGACACGTCTGTTG
>DAIPIS010000076.1:0-6196 GCA_036770665.1 Meridianimarinicoccus sp. | reverse complement strand
CTGTTGCCCCACTGTTGTCCCACGTCCGAGACGCGCAGACCCGGTGCCACCTTTGCATCACGGGCACCGGGTCCGCGCGTGCGGCGTCGTCGGGACCCGTCTGTGGCGGGAAGGGTGCCGTGCGGCCCGCGCGGGTCCGGCGGGCCCGCCACGCCCGGCCCTGCCGCTCAGCGCGCGGCGACCCAGTCGAGCATCAGCTCCGTCCAGCCCGGTGGCACCGCGTGCCCGCCATCGAACAGAGCGACGCCGATCCGCGTGCCGCTGTCGCAGGACGTCCAGTCGCGGCGCAGGAACTGTCCCGTCTGCGCGAAGCTGTCGGGGTCGGGACGGCAGCCGTTGGCCGCGCGCCAGACCTGCATCGCCCGCCAGATGTCGGCCTGTGCCACGACGCCGCCCGCCCCGTCGTCGCGCAGGATGCGCCCTTCGAGCGGCACCACGGTGTCGGTCCAGCCGTGGGTATGGAACAGGTCCACCGGGCCCGAACAGCGGTCGGGGACCGGCACCCAGAAGGCCCCGGCGACCGGTGCGTAGGCGGCGAAGCTGTCGGGCGCGGCGCAGGCCAGATAGCTGGCCATCGACCCCCCGATGGAAAAGCCGCCGAGGATCACGCGGGCCGGGTCGATGCCGTGCCGTGCCGCCGCATCGTCGCGCACGGCCCGCAGGAACGCGATCTCGTCGCGCGGGCCGGGGCGGTCGGGGTGGAAACCCCATGTCAGCCCCGGCCTGTTCGCGCGCGGCACGCCGTCCGGCGCGATCACCGCATAGCCGCGCGCACGTGCTGCCTCCACCATCCCGCCCATGCGCAGGATGCCTTCCCCGCTGCCGCCCCAGCCGTGCAGGAACATCAGCGCGGGGATTCCGCCGCCGTCCGGGGTTGCGGTATCCGGCATCACGATCCGATAGTGACCTTCCGCGACCGTGCAGGCTTCGGTGTCCGTGGCGCAGCCCCGCACCGCGACGGGCGCCGCCGCACAGGCAAGCGCAAGCGCCGCCATCGCGGCCCGCCAACGGCCGGTGCGGGTGCCGCGCGGCGTGGCCCGCGCCGGGGTCATGTCATCGCATCGGTCCACAGGTGACCCGGCTATTCCGCTGCGCTGCGGGCGGCACTGCGGGCGTCGGCGATGCGGCCCTGACGGGTCGCGGCAAAGTGGTCTGCGTGACCGTCCCGCAGCGCGGTGCGCTCGGCGAGGATGGCAGCGGCATCGTCCAGCCGACCGGCCCGGATCCCGGCATCGACCGTGATGCGTTCGAACACGTCGCGCTGCGCGTGGCTGCCGCCGATGGTCGGCATGTGCGCGCGCGCAGCGCACAGACGGTCGAAGGCGCGGCGGTAGTTCCCCTCGCCGAAAGCGGCGAGACCCTCCGCCGCCGCAAGCCCCGGATGCGCGGCGGTCCGGCCAAGTTCCGTGCGCACATGCCCCGTGCGGGCGACCTGGGCGACAAGCCGGTCGGTGGCATCCCGGCGGGTATCGCCGGTCAGCGCCAGAAGGTAATGCAGGTCGGCGAACACAAGACAGCCATCCGTGACCCGCGTTTCGGCGATATCGGCCAGTTCGCCCCAGCGGTCGCCCAGCGGCACCCCTTCGAGGTCAAGGCGCACCAGCAGAGACGCGGCGTTGGCGAGGTCGCGGTAATCGTCGGTCTTGTCCACGCGGATCCGGGTGTCGTACAGCGACAGGACGCGGTCATGCTCGCCCAGGTCCAGATGCAGCAGCGCCTTGTGCCACCAGACGTGGTAGCGGAAGTTGTTGCAATGTCCCCATGCGGCGGCATTGCGGTCCAGCAGTGCGATACCGGCTTCCGGGCGGTGGGTCATGTCGTGGACATGGGCAACCGCATGCAGTCCCCAGGCATCGTCCGGGGCAAGCTCCAGCCCGGCAAGACCCGTGGCCTCGGCGGCGGCATAGTCGCCGGTTTCCTCCAGCGCGAACGCATGGCACCCCAGCGCGTACCCCCGCAGCGGGTGATCCGCGTCATGCCCGTCGAGCGCGCGTTCGATGGACCGCCGCATCCCCGCCGCGTCGCCCATGATGAAGCGGACCCCGTGGCAGATTTTGGCCGTGAGCGTGTCGGCGGGATTGCGCACGAGCAGGGCTTCGAGGTGGAACACCGCCGCGCTTGGCGATCCCGCCAGCCAGCCGTCGAGGGCCGCCAGCCATCCGACCGCGCGGTCCGGTCCGCCATGGGTCGCCAACGCCTGCCGCGCGGCATCGGCCGAGACATGCGCCGCCGCCAGCATTTCCCGCCGCCCGAGCATCAGGCAGAACATGCCGCGCGCAGCCAGTGCCATGGCGGACGCCGGTTCGTGCTCCAGCACCCGGCCGAGATGGGTCGGGGCCGTCGCACCATGTGCCAGCACGGACGCAACCATCAGGTTCCACGCCTGCAGAGCATCCGGATCGGTCAGCCCCGTTTCCGCGCGGCAGATATCGTGATTCACACTCAGACCTCTCCGCAAAACCGACTGTCCACCAGCTTACAGCGCCGGAACCGGTGTGGATATATGCGTCGCGCCGTTCACGCGGTTTTGTGACCGGGCGTGTGCGTCCGGTCAGATGCGCCCGTCATAGGCACCGCGGTCGATCTCGGCGGCGATCACGGTGAAGGTGCGGGCCTCCAGCGCGGCCGCGAGCGCAGCTTCGAGCGCCGCGGCATCCCGCACGGTGTGCCCAGCCCCGCCCATGGCCCGCCCCAGCGCTGCGAAATCCGTGACCCCCAGATCCACACCCGCGTTGGGCAACTGCCGCGCGCGCTGCTTCATTTCGATCAGCGCGAGCGACCGGTCCACGAAAACCACGAAGATCGTGCGCAGTCGCAGGTCCGCCGCCGTGGCCAGTTCTCCCGCGACCATCAGGAACCCGGCATCGCCCGAGAAAGACACGACCGTCCGGTCCGGGTCCGCGATCTGCGCGCCGATGGCCAGCGGCACCGCGCAGCCCATGGTGCACAGGCCCGACGACTGCACCAGCGCGCGCGGGGTGTCGCAGCGCCACATCTGCGACAGCAGGATCCGGTGCGCCCCGCTGTCGGCGCTGGCGCGGGTGTCCGCAGGCAGCATGCGGCGACAGGTGGCGATGACCACGCCGGGGCCCCAGTCGGCTTCGGGTGCGAAGGCCGCGCCCAGTGCCGCCTGCGTTGCCGCGATCTCCCCCCCGGTCCAGCGCGGCGCGGGCGCGATCCCGTCGGTCAGTGCGGCCAGTGTCGGGCCGATGGCGGCCACGATGTTCACGCTGCCCTGGTGCATGTAATGGGTGTTGGGCACGGTCGAGATGTCGATCACGGTCTGGTGGTCGGGATCGACCGCGTCCTGCCAGCCCGTGCGCATCTCCACCGGGTCGTAGCCCGCCAGCAGCACCACGTCCGCCGCCGCGACCACCGGCAGGAGGGTCCCATCGGCGCGGGGTGACAGGCCCGCCCCACCCAGCGACAGCGGGTGGTCTTCGGGCAACAGACCCTTCGCCTTGTAGGTCGTGATGACCGGTGCCCCCAGCGTTTCCGCCGCCGCCCGCAGCGCCGGGCCCGCCGCGTCGTTGACGGCATCGACCCCGGCCACGATCAGCGGGCGGCGCGCCCCCGCGATCGCCGCCCGAAGGTCATCCAGCCAAGGCCCGGGCGCGGGCACCACCGGCATCGCGGGGCGGCGGCGCAGGGCGGGGCGGGCCACGGCGGGCGCGTCGGCCACATGGATCGGCAGGTCGATATGCACCGGACCGGGCTGGCCGGAGGTCGCCAGCGCCACGGCGCGGTCAGCGATCACCTCGGCCGCGTCGGCGTCCATGGTGACGCTCGCCTTCGCGACCGCCGCAAAGACCGCGCGCTGGTCAAGCACCTGATGGGTGTAGCGCTGCGCCGTCGCCGTATCGAGACAGCCGGTCACCACGATCAGCGGCACCCGGTCCTCCCGCGCGTTTTCCACCACGTTCACGGCGTTCAGCGCGCCCGGTCCCACGGTCGTCACCAGCAGCCCCGGCGCGCCGGTCGCGTGGTGCACGCCTTCGGCCATGAAGCCGCCCGCGTTCTCGTGGCGCACCAGAACGAAGCAGATGCCCGCGCGCTCCAGTGCCGCGACAAGGCTCAGGACCTCGCCGCCGGGCATGCCGAAGGCATGGCGGATACCGGCATCGAACAGGCGGCGGGCAAGCACGTCGGCGCAGGTCAGGGTTTCGGCCATGGGGCATCCCTTCGGTCGGGGTCACGCCCCATCGCATGTGCCCCGATCAAGTACCGCCGCCCGCGGCATGTGCAAGTCAATTGGGTGCGTGACTGCGCCACCGGGCCGCCGCGCCGGGGCTTGGGCAACGGGACACCGGTGGCGCAACTTCAGCCGTTGGTCGCCGGAACACCGGGTTGCGCGGGCGCGCCTCGTCACAGCCGGGGCCGCAGCCGCGGCGCCCGGACCAGACTGTCGCCGCGCGGCAGGGGCCGCCCGGTCCGATCGAAGGGCTGCGCCCGATGGGGCCGCGCGGCGGCTCAGAAGGTCAGGATCGGCGGCAGGGTCGCGGGCGCGAGATCGGGCAGGACCCAGTCGGCCGTGCCGAAATCCTCGTCGGCGGTGTAGGTCGACGGCGTCACCACCACGCGCAGGCCGGCGCCCTGCGCCGCGCGCAGCCCGTTCGCGCTGTCCTCGAAGGCGATGCAGGCGGCGGGCGGCAGGTCCAGTCGCGCCAGCGCCAGTTGGAACACGTCCGGCGCGGGTTTCTTGGCCGCGACCTCGTCCCCGGCGGCGATCACGTGGAAGATATCCCCTGCGGGACAGCCCCAGCACGCTTGGGCCAGCGCCTCCACGTTGGGCCGGTTGGTGGTGGTCGCGACGGCCAGCCGCAGGCCCGCCGCCCGCGCGCCATCCACCAGTGCGGCCACGCCGGGCCGCAGAACCAGCCCGCCCGCGGCAAGGATCCCGGCATAGCGCGCGGTCTTGTGCTGGTGCATGTCCGCGAGTGCGGCATCGGTCGGGAGCGCCGCGCCCAGATCGTCCCGGTGGCGCCGCATGCGTTCCTTGCCGCCCGTGGTCCGCAAGAGCCGCGTGTAGTCCGCCTGCGTCCAGTGCCAGCCCAGCCCCGCCGCGGCGAAGGTGTCGTTGAACGCCTGGCGGTGGGCTTCCTCCGTTTCGGCGAGGGTGCCGTCCACGTCGAAGATCAGGGCGCGCAGGGTCATGCGGCCTCGGCGACAAGGCGGTCGACCAGCGCAGGCAGGTCGGCGAAGTCGGAAAACGCGGCGGTGTGGGGCACTTCGGTGATTGGGGCGTGCAGATAGCCCCCGGTGAACAGAAGGAACGGCACCTGCGCGCGCAGCGCGGTTTCGGCATCGACCATGCTGTCGCGCACGTAGATCTCGGGCGCGTCGGGCCCATCTGGCAGGGCCGCGAAGGCCGCGTTCAGCGGGGCGGGATCAGGCTTGTGCACCGGCAGGCTGTCGCCGCCCCAGACCGTGCGGAAGAACCCGTCGATCCCCAGATGGGCCATCACCGCCCGACAGGGTCGCAGGGGCTTGTTCGTGCACAGCCCCAGCGCGTGCCCGGCATCGGTCAGCCGCTGCAACGTCGCGACCACGTTGGGATAGGGCTCGGTCAGATGCACCGCCGTGTCATACTGCGCCATGAACGTGGCCATAAGGCGCGCGTGATTGCGGTCTGGGATGCCGCGTGCCGCGCGAAGCCGGGTGACGAAGACGTCGACACCCTGTCCGATGAAGCCGCGCGCCTGCGCCAGCGTGATCGGGGCGCAGCCTTCGTGCGCCAGGATGGCGTTGGCGATGCCGTGCAGGTCCGGCGCGCTGTCGATCAGCGTCCCGTCGAGGTCGAAGACGATCCGCGCCCTCATCGCGCGATCCTCGGTGTCGGACCGGGCATCGGTCATTCCGCCCCCGCGGCGGCGTCGCGGATGGCGCGGATGTTGGCGCCGTAGACGCCGGGATCGTTCACCGACCCGCCCTTGAACACCGCCGATCCGGCGACAAGGCAATCGGCCCCCGCCGCCACCACAAGGGGCGCGGTGTCGGGTGTGATGCCGCCGTCGATCTGGATGTGGATGGGTCGGTCGCCGATCATCTGCCGGATACGGCGGGTCTTTTCCACGCACGCGTGGATGAACTTCTGCCCGCCGAAGCCGGGATTGACGGTCATCACCAGCACGAGGTCACACAGGTCGAGCACATGTTCGATGGCCTCGGCGGGTGTGCCGGGGTTCAGCACGACACC